>NZ_KV880637.1:1008986-1345315 GCF_001907695.1 Thalassospira sp. TSL5-1 | reverse complement strand
CCCCGCGATTGACCCGGCGGACATGAAACCGGCAAAAGCCAAAACAGAGACCAAGACACCCGACCAAACCATCGCGCATCGCAAATATGAGGATGCACTCGCCCTTGTTCTTGGCACCATGATTGTTTCGCTGGGTGTAACCCTGTATTCGCAGGCCATTCTGATTACCGGCAGCACGGCAGGCGCGGCACTTCTGATCCATCACGCCAGCGGCCTTGGCTTTGGTATTGTTTTCTTTGCCTTGAACCTGCCGTTTTACTGGCTGTCCTTCAAACGCATGGGATGGGAATTTACCCTTAAAACTTTTGTTGCCGTGGGCCTGGTTTCGGCCTTCTCACGGTTAACCCCGCTATGGATCGACATTGAAAGTTTGCATCCGCTGTATGCCGCACTCATTGGCGGCGGCCTGATGGGGGTTGGCTTGTTAATGCTGTTTCGCCACCGTGCCGGGTTGGGCGGCATCAATATTCTAGCCCTTTATTTGCAGGAACATCACGGCATTCGCGCGGGTTATTTTCAGCTTGGCGTCGATACCACCATTATGGTCTGCGCGCTGTTTATCCTGCCGTTTGACAAGGTTTTACTGTCATTGGCCGGGGCTGCGGTTCTAAATATGATCATCGCGCTCAACCACCGGCCAGGACGTTATTTTACAGCACGGTAAACCAACGCGCACCAAAATAAAAAACGCGGTATTCCGTTGCCGGGATACCGCCTTCAGATCATCAGTCGCTTGTCTTACCCATCACAGCATTGACAATCCCCTCCGCCGTTTCATCGACAGTGGCATCGGTCTGGCTATAAAACGCGCCATATCCGCCCGGGTTGCTTTCGCGTCGCACATCAAATTCTGCAAGGGTGATGCCGGCGTCACTGGTAACGACAACGCCAACATCCATGTAATTTGCTCCCATAAAGGCCCCCAAAAACAGGCGCCCGGCTTCGCTCTGGATTTTAAAATCCTTCACGTTCAGCGAAACGTGAACAGGTTGGGTTCCTTTGGTTTGGGCGGCAAAACCATTTTCGACAGCCGTTTTCAAACGATCCAGTGCAGATTTTTCTATCATGACCGATTTTTCTGCCGAAACCACAACATCATCCACAACCAAATCATGCTGAATATTTTGCGGCATGGCCGTGCGCGTTTCAATTGCCGTTGAACAGGCCCCAAGAACCAGGCAGGCCATAAAGGCCAAAATACGTGCTTTCATAAAACTTCCCCCAAATATCAAAACCGGCAAAACATGCCAAGTTATTGAGTTATTGGGAATAGTCGCAAATGGTCAAGCTCCACCCTCTAAAAGAATAAGGTACCTTAAGACCCTAAACCTTCCCGTCTGTCCGCCCGCCGGACATTGGTGAAATATACGGTTTGTGCCGGGACCTTATCAGTTTCATTGGCATTTTGATAACGTGAAACAAAGGACCGATAGAGCCCATATTTAAAATAGATTTTTTCGGCGGTCATGGTCGGCCCCTGATAATCGAATTTCAAATCGTTATCGGCCCACACCCGCAAAATACCGCTGTCATCCTTCGACCAATGGGCAAAAACAACGATATCATGCCAGCGCCCGCGTAAGTCTCCTGCCTTGATCAGGGTATGATAACGCGGTTTCTTCCCCGTCACATGATCATCAAGATGGTAACCTGACCCGTCCACCTCGAACATCCAGGCCGGATGGCTATCTTCCTGATGGAATTGCCCCAAAGCAACCTTGGTGGGGCTGACATCAACAAAATCCGTGGGGATATAAAGCGACCAGCGATACCAGTATGTGCTGCCCGCCGGGTTACGTGCGCCCCGTTCGCTCAGCTCGGAACGTTCACGGTCCCGGCCGCAATCAATCGCATTATCGCCGCCGCAATCACCGGGGTGAACCTCGAATTTTTCAACGATCCGGGCGGGTTGACCGGACCCTGCCCTGTCAGCGGCCACGGCCGGGTCCGGCACAAGCTGATAGCCATAGGCACGATCATTCAGGGAACGGACGAACGGGCCAAAATTGCCTCGCGAAACGGCATCAGGAGAGGCCGGTTGCTGCGTTTGCGGCACCATATCCCCAGCCTTCGCACCCATCGCGCCCGCCAGCACACATAATGCCGCAACAATCCATAAACCCTGTTTTCCAGCCATGTGACCACCCATCCCTGCTGCTGCAAAGACGGGTAGTCTGCACACAGATCATGTCCGGATAACGGCAACCCGCAGGCCGCTCAAATCCCCTATTTTGCAACCCCCCGCACACATTCAGTCAGCTCAACAATACCCCGGAAAACAACCTCGATATTGCGGGAAATATCATGAGTTACGGCCGTTTGCTCCTCGATTGCCGAGGCGACTGCATTTACATAATCGGCTACGGAACTGGCCGATCCTGAAATATCCTGTGTCGAACGGGTCACACGGCTGGTAATCTTTTGCATGGCCTCGATCTGGGCGGCAATTTCGTCTGTTGCCTTCGCTGTTTGGGTCGCAAGGCTTTTAACCTCGCCTGCAACGACGGCAAATCCCTTTCCGGCATCACCGGCACGCGCCGCTTCAATGGTGGCATTCAAAGCCAGCAGGTTTACCTGCTCGGCCAGTGTTCGGATAATATCAACAACGCCTTCCATCGCCTCGGATGTCCGTTCCAGATCTAGCCGGACATTTTCCGCCGCATCACTTTTGGACACAATTTCGTCGGCGATGGCCTTGGTTTTAAACATATTGCTGCTGATCTCGCGGATCGATGCCAGCATTTCTTCTGATGCACTGGCAATCAGTTCGGCACTTTCTGACGATCCCTCTGCCAGTTCCTGCAACACGTTACGCGCACGGATATTCGCGGTGATGTCAGACGCAAACTTGACCACCTTGAACGGCTTGCCATTCAAATCAAAAACCGGATTATAACTGCCATGAATCCAGACTTCCTTGCCGCCTTTTGCAATGCGTTTGAAATCGGACACCAGATATTGTCCGCCCTTTAGCGTATCCCAGAATGTCTTGTATTCAGAACTTTGTGCCATTTCCTTGCTGACAAACATCTGATGATGCTTGCCTTTGATCTCGTCGAGGCGATAGCCCATCAGATCAAGAAACAGCTTGTTCGCATCCAGAATTTTGCCATTCATATCAAATGAAATCGCGGCCTCGACCTTATGCACGGCCTCGATCTGGGCCGCATGGTCAATGGCTGTTTTCTTGGCATCTGTTACGTCCAATGCGTATTTCACCACTTTGAAAGGGCGACCCGCCATATCAACAATCGGGGTATAGGTTGCCTGAATCCAGACTTCGCGTCCGTTTTTGCCATACCGCTGATATTCACCACTCAAATATTCCCCGGCAGCCAGCCGACGCCAGAAATCGGTATATTCCGGGCTTTGCACATACCCCTCGTCAACAAACATACGATGATGCCGACCTTTGATTTCATCAATCCGGTAGCCCATTGCCGACAGAAAATGCGCATTGGCATAAAGCACATTTCCTTGAAGATCGAATTCAATCACCGCCTGGGATCTACGGATGGCATCAACCTGCCCGGCATGGTCCGCCGCCTGCAAACGGCTTTCGGTCACATCGGTCGCGACCTTAAAAACCTTGTAAGGGTTTCCCTTACGATCAAGAACCGCATTATAAGTCGCCTGTATCCAGACTTCACGGCCACCTTTGGCAATCCGGCGAAACACGGCACTAAACGATTCCCCACCCCGTAGGCGGCGCCAGAAATCCTGATAGTCGGCCGATTTTGCATCATCAGGATGAACAAAAATACTGTGTTTCTGCCCCACCACCTCGCCAAGCCCGTATCCCATTAACGACAGAAACTTTTCATTGGCATCCGTAATCGTCCCATCAAGGGTAAATTCGATGGTGCCCTGGGACCTTTTGATCGCCTCAAGAATACTTGTCGCATCAGACTGAATACCGAACATTTACACCCTCCCTAAGACGATGATGCTCTTGCTTTGCACCAAAGCATGCGTTGCTATCCCAGCCAAACATGCACATGCACACGCTGCATCGCGCCTGACAGCAACGATATCAGCGTGCATATTCGCAAACATCACTAATATTAGGATATATTGGCGCTATTTAATCAATTTATAAGGGATATGTGATGATAAAAATCAGCTTATTAAAGCTCTTCATACACTGTTATATTACGCGCCAAAACGCTGAAAAATGTGGAAGAACAAAGAATGTGCCCACAAAATGACGCGCGCAAAAATTTTAGAGCACGATATGCAAATCACGCATCAAAATGCTGAATGATGCGTGAAATTCCGTCTAACAACTTAATTTCAGATGAAAAATGGCGATCCCTGCTGGACTCGAACCAGCAACCTACAGATTAGAAGTCTGTTGCTCTATCCAGTTGAGCTAAGGGACCGCAGAGGCCGAAAGGGCCTTTTGAAGGTGCTGTATCCAGACTTAATGACAGCATCCCATACGGGCTTTACAGCAAAACGGGGCGTTACCCGCCCCGGAACTGGTTTGACGCGCAAACCAGAAAACACAATCAGACAACGCGTTTGAAAGCAAAATTGTCAGCGTAGGATTTGATCTGGATTTTGCGGGATTTGGGCTGTTCGATTTCGGCAATCAGATTATGCTTTGCCGCAAAAGCCTGCGCTTCTTCCAGGGTTTCAAATTCCATCCGAACCTGACCACGGGTATCTGTCGACCCGATCCAGCCCATCAGCTGATCCGCTTTTTTCCGATCTTGTGGTTCAAATTCCATGACCCAATGCTTGGTCCCGGCGCGGCCGGACTGCATGGCATTTTTCGCGGGTTTGAAAACACGAACCTTCATCGGCACCCTCGTTAGATTGATCAACCGGCTGAATAACGACGTTACATAGTCCAGTTTACACCCCTATGGGCGACTTGAAAATGCAAACACCCGTTTAGGGATGAAAATGGTCGGGAAGGCGGGATTCGAACCCACGGCCCCCTGCTCCCAAAGCAGGTACGCTACCAGACTGCGCCACTTCCCGACACGGGGAGGGATTTAGCACCTTAATCTGTTCGCGGCAAGACCGCTTTGATGCTTTTTATCACCTTTTTTACAATAACATGCCGTTTTGCCGGTTTCAGCCAATCCGGGCTGGCAAACCAGGGGCGCCCCATGCCCCTTACGAACTGTTCGCCAGCCTGCCTGCCCTCTTAACGCGGCAGGCCATCGACCATATCACCAACTTTGAAATCAAACTTTTCGGCCAACCCACCATTAAGTTCCAGCACAAAGCGCACCGGGCGCGGCGAGGAAATAATGGCTTCGGATTTTGGCACCGTGCGCGGTGCGATACCGACGATTTTGCCATTCTGATCGATAAACAGCATATCAAGCGAAATGAAGGTGTTCTTCATCCACATCGACACGTCCCGTGGCTGACCAAAATCAAACAGCATCCCGTTTTCATCGGCCATCTGGGTGCGAAACATCAAGCCCTGTGCCCGTTCCTCGGGGCTCAGCGCCAGTTCGACGTTAAAAACCTGTCCATCCACCAAAAGACGCGATCGCTCAAAACCCGTGGCTTTTGCATTCAGGCCAGCCATAACCGCCGCACTGACACAGAAAAAAACAAACACCATTTGAACGAAAGACTTCATACCCCATACCCTTTTAGAAACTGCACATGACCCCGGACTTCCGCCCGGATTTCCCCACCCCGCCAGTCATCGGCAAGGGTTGTTAACAAGCTGGCCGCCGGCTGTCTGCCAAGACGATGCGACCATTTTATGTCACGCAGTATCTCTTCTGCTGATTCCGGTAATTTTTCCGGAATTTCATTTTTATTCAGCATTGCCCATATCCCGGCCCAGCATCGGGCCACCCCATAGGGGTTATAACCACCGCCACCCAAAACCAGCAGGCGCGGGGCTATTCCGACAAATTCTTTTACCACCTCCCAGACCGACCCATTCCCCAGCATTTGCCGCGACTGGGGGTCTTCTGCCAGGGTGTCGCAGCCACATTGCATGACCACTGCCTGCGGTTTGAAATCCGCTGCCAGGGGCAAAAGATATTCAAACAGCACAAAGCGCATTTCATCATCATTCATACCGGCTGGCACCGGCAAATTACGCGCCATACCGCCTGCAATATCCGTAATGTCGCCGGTTCGCGGCCACAAATCAGCCTGATGAACGGAAACCGTTAAAACCCGATCATCATCTGTAAAGGCAAGTTGCACCCCGTCGCCATGATGCGCATCAATGTCCACATACAAAATGCGGTCCAGTCCACCATCAAGCAGGGTTAAAATGCCCAACACCGGATCGTTGAAATAACAAAACCCCGATGCCTCGGCAGCACGCCCATGATGCGTACCCCCTGCCGGATGATGGATAATGCCGCCATCCTGCAAAAGCGACGCTGCCAAAATCGATGATCCTGCGGCAGTTGCCGGACGGCGGAAAATTTCCGGATAAATCGGATTTCCGTTTTTGCCCAGCTTGTAACGCTGCATCATCTCTTCGGGCAGAAACTGGTCTCGTTCAGCCTGCATCACAGCGGCAATGTAATCGGGCGTATGAAAACGCGCCAATTGCGCCGGTGTTGCAAGCGGCCCAACACTGTAATTCTCCGCATCTACCCAGCCCAGGGCATGAACCATATCCACAACCAGAGATACCCGGGGAATACCCAAGGGATGATTGGGGCCATAAGATGAACCGCGATAAATTTCGGCGGCAATCATACGCGGCGCATGCAGCATAAAAATTCAGAACACCAAGGCATGAATAACGGCGGAAAAGCACAGAAAACCAGCACAGGGCCAAAGGCCCCGCCTCTGAATGCTTCCGGTGTTAGGGTTTGCAGAAGTGCTTCTTAATTTCAAGGGATATTACGTAAAACACCCCAAAATATTCTCGCAATTGCAATATTTCAAAATTTGAAACATGTTTAACCGCCACCTACACCTTAAATAGCCGTCATGCGGCAAGACCTTCGATGGTTCTGATCAAAAAATCCATGCCGCTTCGCACACGCGGGGCATGGCGCAAATCGGCATGAACCAGCATCCATATCTCGCGGGTGGGGAAATCCTCTTGCCCCTTAAATTTCCGCAAATGCGGGTCCGTATCACCCAAATAACAGGGCAACAATGCCACCCCCACCCCGGCGCGCGCGCCCGCAGCCTGAACATCCATATCGTTCGAGCGTAAAACAACCGAGCGCCCCGCCAGCCGGTTTTCAAGCCAGCGATATTGCGGAATATCCGCACTGCTGTCATCCCAACTGATCAGATCCCAATCCACCTCGGGTTTGCGATAATCGGCCGCCCCATAAAAGGCCATCGGCATATCGGCCAATTTACGGGTAATGACGCTGGATTTTCGGGGTCGGGACAGACGAATGGCAATGTCAGCCTGACGGCGGTTCAAATCCGCCGACTGGGTTTGCCCCTGCAAAATCACTTCGATCGTCGGGTGTTGTTGACGAAAGCCGTGCAGGCCTGGCGCAATCACATGACGGGCCAGGGATGGCGGCGCGCTGATGCAAAGCGGCACCGAAACACCCGTCATCGAACCGGCTGCCGCGCGTTCCACGGCAAACATGGCGTCAAGTGCTTCCTGCCCGCGCCCCGCCAGCAATTGCCCCTCCTGGGTCAACATCACTGCCTTGGGCAAACGGTCAATCAAACGCAGGCCAACATCCACCTCCAGTGCGGCGACACGCCGGGCCACCGTGCTGTGATCAACCCCCAGCTTGCGAGCCGCACCGGAGAAACTGCCCGTTTCAGCCAGAGTTAGAAAATAGCGAAAATCTTCCCAGTTCATTTGTGCATTATCACCCATTTAGCATGCAAATATATGCAATTTCCCCCATGACAAATACACCGTAATCCTGAATGTGTCACAACATTCAGGAGACAGACATGAGCCGTATCATTCACATGGACCAAAGCGGCGGCGCATCGGTTCTATATGCCACCGACATTGAGCTGCCTGCACCACAGGCCAATGAAGTGTGCGTCAAACAAAGCCTGATTGGCGTTAATTACGTTGATGTTTATTTTCGCAAGGGCCTTTACCCGATGCCGAACCTTCCGGGCAGCATCGGTGTGGAGGCTGTGGGGACTGTTTGTGCCATTGGCAGCAATGTTACGGGTTTTGAAATTGGCGACCGGGTTGGCTATGCCGGGTTCCCGGTTGGCAGTTATTGTGCGATGCGCAATGTTGCGGCCAACCGCCTGATAAAGCTGCCCGATGACCTTGGCGATGAACAAATTTCCGGGTCGCTGCTGCGCGGTTTGACGGCGTATTTTCTGCTGGTGCATGTATGCAAGGTCCAACCGGGACAAAGCATGCTGGTTCACGCCGCAGCGGGCGGCTTGGGCCAGGTACTGGTGCATTGGGCAAAACAGTTGGGCATCACCACCTTTGGCACGGTCAGCACCGCCGAAAAGGCCAGGCTGGCGCAAAAACAGGGCCTGGACCATGCCATATTCTACAAAGACCAGGATTTTGAAACGGTCATCAGGGAGCTGACAGATGGTCAGGGCGTTGATTATGCCATTGATGGTATTGGCGGCGAAACCCTGAGCAAGAGCATCCGATCCACCAAACCCTTTGGGACAACGGCGAATATCGGCCAGGTCGGCGGGGATTTACCCTTGCTGAATGTCAACACGCTGGCAAACCGGTTTTTAATTCGCGCCAGTGTTCTGGCCTTCATCAATGACATGCCAAGGTATCATAATGCGGCAAAAGCATGGTTTGATATTTTGCGCCACGGATCCCTTCCGGCGGCACATATTTATGATTTTGCCAACGCATCCCAAGCCCATGCCGACCTTGAGGCTGGGGCAACAAACGGGGCCGTTTATCTGAAAGTCGATAAATAAGTCCGCCTCCCCGAAAATAAGGGCGATGACACCCCGGCCAATCGGGATCAAACGAAAAAGAATGATCTCAAAACTTGACGCCGGGGTTTCATCTGCGCATAGTCGGGTCATCTCCAGGGGGGCCCGTCGTAAACGGGCTGAGAGGTTCGGTGTTGCCGGACGACCCTTTGAACCTGAACCGGTTAAGACCGGCGTAGGAAGGATCGTATGACAGATACCGATACAAGACCGCCCGTTACCGGGCATTCACAGGCCCCATCCGGTCAAAACCGAACATCATTTGATGTTCACTTGCGCCATGCCTGTGTTGAATTTAATATTACCCGTTTGTTCCATAACCTGTCGCTTGATCTGGGCGCGGGCAGTTTTACCTGTTTGCTGGGGCCATCCGGCGTGGGCAAAAGCACCCTTTTGCGTTTTCTCGCCGGGTTGGTGGGCAGTGATGCCGCCAGTGGCACCATTACGTGTAGCGATGGCAAAGCCCTGAACGACCGGGTCGCCTATATGGCACAACAGGATTTATTGTTGCCGTGGCGAACCGTGCGGGAAAATGTGGTGCTGGGCGCTGTATTACGCAGCGAAAAACCGGACCTTTCCCGGGCCGATCATTTAATAGCCGAGGTTGGCCTGCAAAAGGCCGCGCATATGCGCCCGGCGGAACTGTCGGGCGGAATGAAACAACGTGCCGCCCTGGCCCGCACCCTGATGGAAGACCGGCCAGTTGTGTTAATGGACGAGCCATTTTCCGCCCTTGACCCGCTCAACCGCATGCGTATTCAGGACTTAGCGGCACGGGTTTTACAGGGTAAAACCGTTTTACTGGTCACGCATGACCCGCTCGAAGCCCTTCGCGTCGGCCATAAGGTGATGGTGTTGCAGGGCAGCCCGGCAACCCTGTCCGATGCGGTTATTCCCGACGGTCACATTCCGCGCGATATCACCGACCCGGTTATCCTGCGCCATCAGGCGGAATTGCTGCGGCAATTAGGGGCCTTGTCGTCACAAGGCGACCGGTCCGACCTGGCGGAGGCAAAGCCATGACCGTTACCAGATCCGTCAAATCCACCAGCCCGGCTGTTCCTGCCCGTTCTGTCACCCCGCTGGCAGAGCGCAAGCTGCTAAAACTCGCGCGACCCTTTATCATCATCATCACCCTGATCGCCACCTGGCAAATTGTCGTGAGCGTGACGGGCGCGCCCAAATATATGCTGCCCGCCCCCTATGATGTATGGCTGGCGCTGATCCAGCGCCATGCGGTGCTGCTGGATCATGCGGGCTATACCATTGCCGAAACCGTGATTGGCCTGTTTGCCGGGGCGGCCCTGGGGGCGCTGGCGGCCATGCCAATGGCATTGTTCAGCCCGATACGGTTTTGGCTGATGCCGATCCTGCTGGTATCGCAAGCCATTCCGTTTTTTGCCATTGCCCCCTTGCTGGTGCTTTGGCTGGGTTTTGGCATGGCATCAAAAATTGCGATGGCCGCGCTGATCATTTTCTTTCCCGTCACCGTCGCCTTTTTTGATGGCCTGTCACGCACAGAACCGGGCTGGCTGGATTTGGCCCGCACAATGGGCACCAACCGCTGGCGGATGCTCACCCATATTCGTTTGCCTGCCGCCCTGCCTGCTTTTGCCTCGGGCTTTCGCGTGGCAACGGCGGTATCGCCGATTGGGGCGATTATTGGCGAATGGGTCGGCTCCAGCAAGGGTCTGGGTTATTTGATGCTGCACGCCAATGCGCGGGTGCAGATCGATATGGTTTTTGCCTGCCTGCTCATCCTCTGTGCCTTTTCCATTACGCAATATTTCATTGTCGACCGGCTGTTGCGCCGCATGTTGCCCTGGCAACCCGACAGCCTGGCAAAACACGACTGACAGCCCAAACCGGCCTCATCCGCCGGGGATAGGCCTGCCTTGGCCCGGCGCACACAATTTTCATCCTTCACGCCTGCAAATGGGAATCTTGCTCATGTCTCGCCTGAAAAACCTGTTCTCCGTCGCAACGATTGGCACAGCCCTTTGCCTTGCCAACCTGCCTGCGCACGCCAATGAAAAACTCAGCATCCTACTCGACTGGTTTGTAAACCCGGACCACGCACCGCTGGTGGTGGCCAAGGAAAAAGGCTTTTTTACCAAGCATGGCCTGGATGTGGAGCTGATTGAACCAGCCGACCCGTCCGCCCCGCCACGCCTGGTGGCAGCGGGACAGGGGGATGTTGCGGTGAATTACCAGCCCCAGCTTCATGTGCAGGTGGCACAGGGCCTGCCGCTCACGCGCATTGGCACACTCGTGGCAACCCCGCTCAATGCGCTGGTGGTGTTAAAAGACGGGCCGATCAAGGAAATTGCCGATCTCAAGGGCAAAAAAATCGGCTATTCTTTGGCCGGGTTTGAAGATGCGGTTTTGGGCACCATGCTCAAAAGCCACGGGGTGGACATCAGTTCCGTTGAACTGGTCAATGTGAATTTTTCGCTCTCCCCGTCGCTTTATTCAGGCCAGGTGGATGCCGTTATTGGGGCCTATCGCAATTTCGAACTGAACCAGATGGACATTGAAGGCAAACCGGGCAAGGCATTTTATGTCGAGGAAGAGGGTGTTCCGCCCTATGACGAACTGATCCTGACCGTGCGCAAGGACAAGGCCCATGATCCACGCATGAAGAAGATGCTCGAAGCCCTGGAAGAAGCCACGCAATACCTGATCAACCACCCCGATGAAAGCTGGAAAGCCTTTATTGCTGCCTATCCCAACCTGGATGACGAATTAAACAAACGCGCCTGGGGCGATACCCTCACCCGTTTTGCCCTGCGCCCGGCCGCCGTGGACAAGGCACGTTACACCCGCTTTGCCAAATATCTGCAGGATACTGGGATTATTGACCACGAACCCGATGTGGACAGTTATGTCGATGTGATTGAATAACTCCCGCGCTGACCAAATGCGTCTTTTACAAAGACGGACAAGTTACGGACGTGGCCTTCGGGTTGCGTCCGTTTTGTTTTCTATAATACCAGAAAAATGATTTACCCTGCCAAAATGGCAACTTGCGCGACTTTGTATCTGCTACACATAGTAAAAGAACAAAAATCATAAGGTAAAATCTGTGAATTCCTCGTCACCTCCGCCCCATCACACCGACAACGGGTTTGAAAACCGCTATCCCCTGCCCGAAGGCAAGAAATCGTTTTTCCGGTTTTTACGCCGTCGTTTCTTTGGCAGGGAAAGCTGGCCCAAGGCGAAACACCAAACCGGCAAAACCCCCATCGTCGCCCCGGACCTTGATGCCATTCACAGCCCGAACCCGGATGTTGCCCAAGTCACCTGGATCGGCCATGCCTCTGTTCTGGTGCAGTATCAGGGCATCAATATTCTGACCGACCCGGTCTTTTCCGACAGGGCGTCCCCCTTCAAAAAATTTGGCCCCAAACGCTACTCCCCGCCCGGCCTTACAATTAATCAACTTCCAAAGATCGACATGGTTCTGCTATCGCATAATCATTACGATCATTGTGATCTTGAATCTTTACGCCAAATTGGCAACGAGCCCACCTATATCGTTCCGCTGAAAAACGCAAACCTTCTTAAGGAGGCCGGAATTGAAGGCTGCCTTGAAATGGACTGGGACCAATATGCCGAAGTTAACGGCGTTAAGATAATCCATACCCCATCCCATCACTGGTCCAGCCGCAAGATGAGTGATCGCAAGGAAATGTTGTGGGGTGGTTATGCCCTGACCTTTACCAATGGCTTCAGATTTTATTTTGTCGGTGATAGCGGCTGGAACGAAAAACTGTTTGCCGAGATGGGGGCAAAATATGGCCCGTTTGACCTTGGGCTGATCCCGATTGGGGCTTATGAGCCGCGTGATTTTATGAAAACCGCGCATGTAAACCCCGAAGAAGCCGTTTTGATCAAACAGACAATGCAGGTAAAACAGGCCATCGCCATTCATTGGGGCACGTTCGTTTTAACATCCGAACCGGTGGACGACCCCCCGGCACGATTGCACAGCGCCATGATGCAGGCAGGCGAAGACCCGGCGGATTTTATCGCCCTGCCCGTTGGCGGTACCCATCACCATATTCCTGATCCCCAAGCAGACATATAACAGACCTTATTGTTTGGAAAACAGCAATATTGTCGTTATTATTCAACTATTAACGAACTTAAAATCGGGGATTATGCAACGTGAGCATCACAGTATTTTTGGCTGTCATCGGTGCTGCTCTGATGCACGCGGTCTGGAATGCCCTGATCAAGGGTGGGCAGGACAAATTGTTGAACATGACCGCGGTTATTTTTGGTCATGTGCCCCTGTTACTGGTGTTGCTGCCCTTTACCAGCCTCCCCGCCCCGGCAAGCTGGCCTTATCTGATAGGGTCGGTCATGTTGCATCTGGGCTATCAGTGGTTTTTAATCGCGTCCTACCGGTTTGGCGACCTAAGCCAGGTTTACCCGATTGCGCGCGGTTCGGCCCCGCTGATTGTTGCCGCCATATCGGTGCTGTTTTTGGGGGTGGTGCTAAGCCCGATTGAAAGCAGCGCCATCTTGCTAATCGGTTGCGGTATTATCAGCCTGTGCCTGGTACGCAAGGCCGACGGGTTACGCAATGCCCGCGCGGCAATTCTGGCCCTGATCACCGGCTGTTTTATCAGCGCCTATTCACTGACCGATGGGACCGGCGCACGCCTGGCAGGCAGTGTGCTGGATTATTATGCTTGGCATACCCTTGGCAATATTATGGTATTTGGCCTGTATGCCCATATGCACCGCCCCAACATCCTGCGCGACATTGCACGCAACGGCAAACGGGCCTTTTTTATCGGCGGCAGCGCATCCTTTATCGCCTATTCCACCGTTATGTGGGCCTTTACAAACGCGCCCATCGCGCTTGTGGTTGCCCTGCGTGAAACCAGCATTGTTTTCGCGCTTTTAATTGGTGTTTTTTTCCTTGGCGAAAAACTTAATCTGATAAAGCTGGCATCAACAATGATGACCTTGTGTGGCGCGGTTCTGCTGCGTTTCTCGCGTAATTGATGCGCAAAAAACCCGATTTACAAAACGCTATAGGGCAATCGCTTTTCACCGGTTTCAAACCGGTTAAGGCGAAAATCATCCAAATTGATCGAAGGCGCGCCTTTTGTGATCCATTCCGACAGCACCCTGCCGACAATCGGCCCCATGGCAAAACCATGCCCCGAAAAACCGGTGGCAACAAAAAAGCCCGCCGGGTTTTCAAGCTGGTCAATCACCGGCACGGCATCGGGCGTTACATCAATATCCCCGGCCCATTGATCGACGATTTTGGGCGTTTCGGCATCGGGAAACAGGTGTTTGAAGGCGGCAAGTGCATTGCGCACCCGTTTCGGGTTGGGCAATGCCGTGGTTTGCCGACGCCCCATCAACGGTTTATCGGCCGCCGGGGAACCTGGCAAATGATCAGCCAGATCATCGATAAACCGTATGCCTAAATGGAAATTGAAATTGCGCCAGTTATCCTTGTAAGCAGGCCAGAAATCGCCCGCATATTTGAACCGCGACAGGGTTAGGTCAATATCGCTATTCACATCATCGGCCAGATTAAGCGACCCGTCGGCGCGCTGACGAAACCCCAACCCTTCAATCAGGGCGGAAACAGCGGATATGGGCGGAATGGGGCTGGTGCGAATAACTGTGCTGCGCGTTGTTTGCTGCGGCAAACGACGGCCAAATTTCGCAACAAATTTATGGGTCATCGCCCCTGCGGCACAAATGACAATGCGGGTTTTGATCACCCCCCGCTCACTCATCACACCACTTACCTGCCCGGCTTCGGTTTCGATATCGACCGCGCCGCACCCCTGCACAATCACCGCGCCCAAGGCATGCGCTTTTAAGGCAAGTGCCGGCGCGGCCTTTTTCGGTTCTGCCTGGCCATCATTGGCGGTAAACAGGCCACCAACACCAGGGGCGGCCAATCCCGGCATCAATTTTTCCACTTCGGCCCGGCCCAATGTGCGTGACCCGATGTCATAAGGCTTCACATCAGCAAGCCAGCGTTCATAGGATGCCATTTCGGCATCATTGTTGGCGACATACAAAACACCGCCCTGCCGCCATTCCAGATCCGCGCCCAGTTCACGCTCCAGCTCCGGCCAAATCGCAATACAGGCCTTCATCAGAGGCAGTTCCACCGGGTCGCGCCCCTGCTGGCGCACAAAACCCCAGGCCCGGCCGGATTGATGCGAGGCAATCGTATCCTTTTCCAGCAACACAACAGACATGCCGGCCTTTTGCAGGTAATAGGCGCTGGCGGCCCCCTGAATACCACCGCCAATAATCACGATATCGGCCTGTTCTGGAATGTTTTGTGTTGGCATTTGTGAAATATCTCCGCGGGCCGGACAAAGGGGCGTTTTTTATGGTTCCCCAAAATGATAGGGCGCATTAGGGTAAGGCAATTAACCACGGCCACCATGCGCATGGAAATCAAAAAATGCCCCACAAACCCAATAACCAGCATCCCGCAACCGTTGCGGCACAGGCATTAGGCTGGGTGGACGACGCAACCCGTTCCGTAACCCCGCCGCTTTACCCCTCGACAACGTTTGAACGCAATACCGACCTTAGCTATCACGAGGGCCGCTGTTATAGCCGGGCGGACAACCCCACCTATGACCAGGCCTGTGCCGTCTTAAAAGCGCTGGAAGGCGGGGCGGACAGCCGCCTGTTTGCATCGGGCATGGCGGCGGCGGTGTGTGTCTTGCAGGCCTTGCAACCGGGCGACCATGTGGTGGCCCCCAAAGTTATGTATTGGGCCTTGCGCGCCTATATGCAGGATGTTGGCGTGCGCGCTGGCCTGACATTTGATTTCGTCGATAATGGCGATGCCGATGCCTGGCAACGTCATATGCTGCCGGGCAAAACCAAACTGATCTGGCTGGAAACCCCCGCCAACCCCGACTGGCAAATTACCGACATTGCCGCCGTTGCCAAGGCCGCCCACGATATTAGCGCGATTGTTGCCGTGGATAATACAGTGGCAACACCGCTTTTGACCCGGCCCATCGATTTTGGCGCAGATATTGTCATGCACTCCGCCACCAAATATTTGAACGGTCATAGCGACGTTTTGGCCGGAACGCTTACCTGTGCAAAAAAAGATGCGTTTTGGGAGCAGGTCTGCAAACAGCATAAAGGCGGCGGGGCCGTATTGGGTGTGTTTGAAACCTGGCTTTTGCTGCGCGGTATGCGGACCCTATCGCTTCGGGTCGAGCGCGCATCGGCTAACGCCATGACCCTGGCCCGCCATTTTGAAAACCACCCCGAAATCGAACAGGTTCAATATCCCGGCCTTGAAAGCCATATCGGTCACGACATTGCCAAAAGGCAAATGAATGGTGGCTTTGGCGGTATGCTGTCAATCCGGGTCAAGGGCGGAACGGAACGTGCTGTTGCCTTTCACAATGCGTGTCGCATATTCAAACGCGCCACGTCGCTTGGCGGTGTGGAAAGCCTGATTGAACATCGGGCCTCTGTCGAGGGGCCAACCAGCCCGGTGCCCGGCGATTTACTGCGCCTGTCGGTCGGCATTGAAAACGATGACGATTTGATTGCCGATATTGAAACGGCATTGTCCGACACAAAATAGCAGCTTCACAGCCCTTTATCGCTCACAACACCGAACAGAGACATGCCCACAATTTACAACAAACCACAGGCCGGAAAGACCGGCTGGCCGTTTTTTGTTTGTCTGCTGATTGTGTTTTGCATCGGTGTTGCGGGGCGATCCTGGGCCAATAGTTCCTATTTCGGGCCGATGTCACCCACACCCGGCCTGATCTTTGATGTCGCCAAAAACGAATATGTTCGCCTCGAAACGCTGCAATCGGCCGCTGCGGGGGCAAAATACATTCTGCTGGGCGAAAGTCACACCAATCTGGTCCATCATCAGCGCCAGGCCGAACTGGTTGACCTGCTATCTGGTGATGGCATCAAACGTGCCGTTGTCTGGGAAATGATCAACCGTGATCAGCAAGAAGCACTCGATGCCGCCTGGGACAACCCGGACCTTGAAATTGAAGACCTGGGTGCGGCAATAGGCTGGGAAGACAGTGGCTGGCCGTCCTGGCATGATTATTCCCCCATCGCACAAGCCGCACGAAACCATCAATTACCAATGGTCGCCGGCAATTTACCTAATGCCCTGCTTGGCCCGATGATGAAAAAGGGCACTGTCGCCCTGCCAGCCTCCCTTGCCAAAAAACTGGTGCTGCCGCCCCTGCCCGACAACATCAAAACCCTGTTTGACCAGGAAATTGTCGATGCCCATTGCGGGATGTTAAAGCCAAACCAGGCCCCGCCCTTTAGCACCATTCAGTTTGCCCGTGATGCGTCGCTTGCCCGCGCCATGTTTGATGCCAAACACCAAAAAGGCATTAAGGGCGCATTTTTGATTGCCGGTGCCATGCATGTGCGTGCCAATGTTGCCGTGCCGTGGCATTTAAAACGGTTTGATCCCAAAGCCACCAGCATCGTTATCGCCATGATCGAGGCCCCCGACCTTTCGGTTTCCAGCGCCAAACCAGCCGATTTTCCAAAAATGTTTGGCCCCGGCCACAGTGTGGATTTCATCTGGTTTACATCCGGGCTGGAACAACCAGACCCATGCGAGGGCATCGAAATGCCCAATGTGTCGCCACAGGATGATGGCATGCAACCTTCTGCCGATAATACCGACCCCACCCGTTCGGATGACGGCGCCGATACATTGGCCCCCGTAACGCCCGACAAGGCACCGCATCAAAAGAACACGGCTCCAAGCAAGCCTGAAATGGATGCCAAAACAAAAGGCCCCAAAACCGATAACGACACAGGAGTACATGATCCGGAAAAGGAAACACCGGCACCGGGCCACAAGGCAAATTCAAAAAACCCGGTGATAGACCCGGAACCTTCCGATAACCCGAACCGCCTGATCATGCCGATCCCGCCTGCACGGCCGAAGGATTAGGGTCAAAAGACTTTAACAGGGTTATTTAAGGCGGCGCGGCCGCCAGTCGGTGGTGGCAACGGGTTTGCCCTTGTGCGAACGCATGACGCGCGGGCGCACCACATCCTCGGCCTCGGGGGTTGTCGCCGATTTGCGCACGGCCGTATAAAAACGGACCATTTCCTCAAACGAAATCAGTGTTCCGGGGCCTGCACGCCAGGCCTCCTGATAGGGGGCGTGATTGCGGATCGAGGCATTCAGATGATCCACAGAATGATGCCCGAACTGACGCCAGACGCTTTCGATAAAATGGCGGGTTTTGTCATTGATGGCTTTCAGGCGCACATCCGGGCGGGTTTCTTCCATCAGAACATAAAGGTTGGGTTCAATTGGCCCGGCTTCTTCGGCCACAAAAAGGGCCGGCATCAGCATGGCCCCATGATAGGATGCACCAAAATATCCCTGTGCCAGATACAGCAACCGGTGCAGTTTTTGCGGCTGAAGATATTCATTGTCATTCAGCGCATGATCGATCAACCGCAACGCCACATCATATACCGAATAAAGAACCGGTTTTTGTTTCATACCTGTCCTGCAAACCCGCACATATTGGAGCCGTCAAACCGGCCGCTTCCATGCGCGCATGATAGCCAGCCGATTAGCCGACAACAAGGCTCATCAAAACAAACAAGCCAGCCGGTTGGCATCAGGTTTGGAAATCAAAATATTGCCCACGTTCGGGCATTCCACCGTGGGTAACAACATTGACCATTGCATACATGGATTGCGGCGACCGGCGTGCCCCCAAATCCAGCGGGCCTTCAAAATCCAGCAGCTCGTCAAACCGGATGCCTTCAGGATCGGCAGGCTGGCCCCCTTCTCGCCTGAAAGTGCCCGCCGTTTTTTGCACACGGCCCTTGCTGGCATTTTCCCGAGACTGTTCTTCATTCTGACCACCGCCTTGCGAAGTGCCGTGGCCGTTTTTTTCCTCGATAAAGGCATTAAACAGGGTGCCGTCAGTATCGGGCTGATAGCCAAAACGTTCATTGGGCTGTTCAATGCCGTCGCTGCGGGTGACAGAGGCAATACCGCGCGCACCAGCAGGCGCCAACCGCGAGGCATATATCGCGGCATTGGTGGCCTGAGCAGGAGGCAGTTGCGGAATCATGACCCTCACCCTTTGGATATGGATGGATGATCAAATGATCATTTAAAATGATTATATCCTAATTTACCGGAAAAATCACCAAATTCCGCCGATTCTGCCCTGTTCCCGCTCTCAGGCACGATACAAGATAATCAATCGCCTTCAAATTCAACCATATTGAAAACTGGAATACCCGCCGCGCGAATGCGGTCTGCACCGCCAAGATCGGGCAGATCAATGATAAAGCCGCAACATACCGGAATGCCGCCCGCCTTTTTCACCAGTTCAATGGCCGCAAGTGCGGTGCCGCCCGTTGCAATCAGGTCATCCAGGATCAAAACACGCTGGCCCGGCTTGATGGCATCGACATGTATTTCAATAATATCCGAACCATATTCAAGGTCATATTCGACCGATACGGTTTTGGCGGGCAATTTGCCCTTTTTGCGTACCGGTACAAACCCGACGCCAAGCGCCAGTGCGACTGCGGGGCCAACAATAAAACCGCGTGCCTCGATCCCGGCAATCACATCGATATTCTGATCCTGAAATTCACCAGCCAGGGTATCAACAACCTCGCGCAACCCTTCGGCATCGCTAAACAGGGTTGTGATATCGCGAAACATGATCCCCTTCTTGGGATAGTCGGGAATTGTGCGAATCAGCGATTTAATCGACATAACAGATCTGGCCTCCGGCCCGAAAAGAAAACAACAAAGCCGCCTTCGACAAAATCGAAAGGCGGCCTAAAATCGGGCAGCTTGATAAAAAATGCAATGCCCTTCGGCAAATCAGTATCAGAACGGATCAGGCAGCGTGGTGGAAATCCATTTTGCGGCCACCAACAATGGCCTGCCCGGTAACACCACCAACACCAACATGAGCGGATGAGGTGAAATCATCGGCCAGCTTGCGGCTTATTTCGGCCCGGGTGCCACGCGGCATGCCAATATCGGCTGCGCGCCGATTGCCCCACACCGCCCGGTATAAACGATAATCATGGTCATTGATCTGGCCAAAAACCTTTTCGACTTCCATCAGGGTCTGAACATAACTTTTGTTCATGGCGGTCATCCTGTTACTCGTTTTCCCGGATATGCCCGGCAAAGCGCCAGACATGGCCGTGCGTTTGTTATGTACTCGCTGGTACATCGCATCGACACACGCCATATAGGCCGGGAAATACGGTTTCTCAACTGCAGGACGGTGACATGTTGGCGAACATTTTGTGACGTTTGCCGCAATCCCTCCGGATACATCCCTGCGAGCACCTGAAAACCCGCCATAAAAGCCGGTTGCGCCAGATCAGGAATGTCACAGTAACGAAATGGTGAGACATGAAAAAGTGCCCGCAAACACTGCAGGCACCCTGATTTCATAAATGGCCGTGCCGACAAAGAAAATCGACATCAATGCCGGCGCAATAAATGCCCTGGCGGCCTTAATGAATATTGTTGGACGGGTCGTCTGTTTCCGATGCCTGGCGATCCATTTGTTTTTGCAGGGCTTCGGCATATTCCCCGTAAATACGCCCTTCCAGCGACAGCTCAAGAAAACGAATATAATCCTGCTGATTGTCTATTTTGCTGCGGGCAACCTCGATCACATCAAAGGGGGATTCCGCATCCAGCCCGTACTGACGGATCAGAACCAGCATCTCGGCGGTAATTTCTTCAAGTTTCTGCTGTGCTTGCGCAAAGGTGATATTCATCCAAACCCCCAACCATTTTCTGTTTGATGTGTGGCTGCCATCAAGCGGCAACATCTTTTGTCCCGGTCGCATGGTATGCCCGCCTTGCACCGTAATTTCAACCGCGCGGCCGCAAACCGGCAACGATTTTTCACGCGCAATTCCGGGGCAGATTATGTCGCGAAACAGACCAAAAGGCATATAAAATATAAAAGACCATACAACCTGCGAGATATTTCAGGTGAAATTTGGAATATTTCTGAATATCGCCTTTGACTTGAGGCAAATCAATGTTTCGTCGGCCCAAAAGCGGGATTTTTCAGGTTATTAATTCAAATCTGGCACAATCGGATTTATGGGGAATCCCGCTGTGCTCATTCCAGTCTTTTCGCAGGCTTGAGGGAAATTTATGGCGCTTTTATCCAGTTGGAAACGGATGGGTATCCGAAAACGGTTTATGGTGACATCTGCCTTTGGTGTTACCGCCGTCATGGTGATTGCCCTTATCCTGATTGCCATGACTGAACGCCACGCAATGGATGCAAAGCTGCGCCAGCTCAGTGATAACGAACTGACGTCGCTTCATGCCCTGATCGTCAATGTCATGGCGGCCCGGATTGAAGATTCCGAAGATATCGGCATTCGCGTATTCAATAACTGGTTTGACAGCCGGAACAAGGATTACCCTGGCGAACTATGGTCGGTCTGGGCACCCAAAACCCTGACCTATATGGAGGAAAATGGCGAAAAACCCCTAAAACTGCCGCGTGACGCCATTGACCAGGAAGCCATCGAAACCGGCAAACTTGTGGGCCGCTATACCGACGAAGGCACCTATCGCATGTCAATGCCCATTGTGCTGGGTGTGACCGAAGGGGCCAATCAGGAAGTGTGCTTTACCTGCCATAACGGGTTGATGAACGAAGAAAAAGGCGACGTCATTGCCGTTCTGTCCTCCAGCCTGTCAGTCGCCCCGGAGGAACATAAAACCAATACCATTCTGGCCGGTATTGCGATTGGCGGTATTGTCGTTGCAATCCTGACTGTGATCGGCATTCGCGCCCTGCTTTCAAACATCGTGATTAATCCTCTGTCTCAATTGGGCGGTGTGATGCGCGATCTGGCCAATGGCAGAACCGACCTGGATATTACCGGAACACAGCGCAAAGATGAAATCGGCGCGATGGCCCGCTCGGTCGAGGTATTTAAAACCAATGCCATTGCCAAGGAACGGATGGAACGGGAACAAAAAGCCGCCCAGGAACAGCGCGAACGCCGTATGATCCGGCTGGAAGCCCTGATTGGCGATTTTGAAAAAATCATCGCAACCATTGTCGCGTCGGTTTCCGAATCTGCCAGCAAAATGCAAACGACCGCCCGTGAACTGGTGGGGGCGGCCGACCGGGCCAGCAAAAACGCCACAACGGTCGCCGCGGCCTCTGAAGAAGCCACAACCAATGTGCGCACGGTTTCCGGCGCAGCAGACCATTTAACCGCCTCGATCACGCAAATTGGCGAAAAGGCCCATCAATCCACCGAGATTACGGCCGAGGCATCGCAGGAAGCCGATATTTCCAGCCGCACGGTAGCGGGCCTGTCCGAAGCGGCGGGTAAAATTGGCGAAATCGTCAGCCTGATTAACGATATTGCCGGTCAGACCAACCTTTTGGCCCTGAATGCCACCATCGAGGCTGCCCGGGCGGGGGAAGCCGGCAAAGGCTTTGCCGTGGTTGCAGCCGAGGTCAAAAACCTCGCCAATCAGACGGCACGCGCGACCGAGGATATTTCCGAGCAGATCAACGCCATTCAAAATGAAACCGGCAAGACCGTTAAATCGATCGAGGATATTTCCGACGTCATCCTGCGCATTACCGATATTACCAACACCATTTCCGAAGCCGTGCGCGAACAGGCCGACGCCACCGGGGAAATTGCCCGTAACGTGGAACAGGCCGCCATCGGCACCCAGGAAGTCACCCGTAATATTGAACGTGTCAGCCACACAGTTGCCGAAACCGACCAGTCTGCACATTCGGTTTTGCAGGTTGCCGAGGAACTGGGCACGCTTTCGCAAAATCTGCGGGCCGAGGTAGACCGGTTCCTGGAAGGAATCCGCAAGGCCTAAATATCCGGTTCCGCACGACTGAACATATCGTTTGTAATCTTAAAAATCATGGCACCCTGTGTTCAAATTGGGACGCAGGGTGCTTTTTCTTGCCTTCACAAAATGGTCCCGGGCCTTTATCAGCCTTGAACGAATGGTCTCCTCCAACCATATCAAATACTTTCGGGGATGGTTGTTTTCTGAACAAGCCTGAACGCATCCTTTCTGGAAGCATTTTAAGCCTAGCACTGCTCTTTGCTTAACAGCATGGCAAACGCAGTCTATGATGGATTTTCGTGGTCGCTGCCATTGGCAGATCCGCAATTGGGGGCGGAAGTCAGGAAGATTTCTGTTTAAGGGAACGTGAAAAGCGATGTCGCTGACAACGATTTTGGGGATTTTGGCCGGTATCGGCCTGTTTGTTACGTCGATTTATATTTCGACTGACAATTATGTCGTATTTCTCAGCCTATCAAGCGTGTTGATGGTGCTGGGAGGGACGTTCGCAGCCACCTTCATTGCTTATGAAACAAGGTATGTTTTTCAGGCAATCAAGTTGATTTTTAAAATTTTTCGCGCCCCGAGCATGGGTCGCGGACAATTAACCGGCGAAGTCGGCCGTGTCGTCAAATGGGGCTACCTGATGCAAAAAAAGGGCATTAACGCCCTTGAACAGGAAATCACCCGTCTTGATAAAGAAGAGCCGTTTCTCGGCTGGGCAATGGAAATTGTCATTACCGGCTATAACGGGGATGATGTCGCCGATATGCTGTTTAATGCCATTGAAAGTGCCTATAACCGCGCCGTCATACCCGTGGACATTTTGCGCAGCATGGCAGGGGCTGCCCCGGCCTTTGGCATGATCGGTACACTGGTTGGTCTGGTGATTATGCTTGATAAAATGGGCGATGACCCCACCTCGCTAGGTGCAGGCCTCGCCATTGCCTTGATCACGACCCTGTATGGCATTGTCGCGGCACGGTTCTTTTTCATTCCCGCCGCCAGCAAAATCCAGCAGCGCGAAGAAATCATGAAATTTCGCAATTCGCTGATTGCGGAAGGGTTGATCATGCTGGCCGACCGAAAAGGCCCGCGTGCCATTCAGGACCGGATGAACTCGTTTCTGGACCCGAAGATCCATTTCAACATGGACAAGGCCCCGCAATAAGGCGGTTTGGTTCCTTCTGGCTGACAGGAAATGCACATGACCCGGCGTCGCAAATCACCCCTCGCGGAAAACAAAAAACCAGAGGAAATCAGCGAAGACTGGCTGGCGACCTATGCCGATGCCATTACGCTGTTGATGGCGTTTTTCATCATGCTGGTCAGTTTTTCTAAAATCGAATTGCCGGTCTTTGAAAAAATCCAGGCCGGTATTGCGCAAAATCTTGGCAAGCGCAGCGTTGTGCGCCCCACCGAAATTCTGGAAACCGACCTTAAGGACGTTGTCTTTAACCTGGCACTGGATAAATCGGTTCATGTCAGCACGGATGACGAAGGCATTTTGATGGAACTGGCAAACGGGTCCTTTTTTCAGCCTGGCTCGGCCGATTTAACCCGCGATGCCGTGCTGTTTTTAAAGGATGTTGGCGATCTTTTGAAACAACCCCGCTATATGGGGTTCCAGATCGAGGTGAAAGGCCATACCGACGACACCCCGATCAGCACTCCGCGATTTCCCTCCAACTGGGAACTGGCCGCGGGGCGTGCCATTGCGGTTGTCCGTTTCTTTGGTGCGTTAGGCGTTGACCCGCAATCCGACCGGATGCGCGCCATTTCCTATGGCGACACCATGCCCAAACTACCCAACGAAGATGACGCGGGCAACCCGATCCCCGAAAACCAGGAAGCCAACCGGCGGGTGGAAATACGTATATTCCCGAAATTTTCACGCTAAAGCGATTTGCCTTTAATTTGCCAAAACCAATGGCCTGCGCCTGATACCTTTTGCCCGGCACCGCGTAGACGACAAAACGGGGCCCCGTCAGTCTGCCCGTGTCTTTCCGGTAATGTCGAGGACCATGTCATCGCGGGCGGCAAAAACCGATGCCCATTCGGCACGCGCCTGTTTTTCAATTTCGGCCATGATTTTATCGTCGTGATCGGGATCATGATGAAACAGGGCCAATTGGCCAACATGTGCCATCTGGCACAAACGCACCCCTTCGCGCCAGGTGGAATGCCCCCAGCCAGTGCGCCTTTCAAATTCAGCATCGGTGTAAGTGGCATCATAAATCACCAGATCAGCCCCTTCGATAAAATCCAGAATGGTCTGATCGGTTTTACCGGGCTGATGTTCGGTATCGGTCACATAACAGACCGACGCCCCGCCATAATCCACCCGATAAGCCACCGCCCCGTTAGGGTGGCGCAAAGGTGCCGTGCGCACCGTGACGTCTGGCGCAGGGTATAAGGTCGTACCGGTTTCAAAATCACAAAAAGTCAGGCTGGAGCGCATGGCCGATAACGGCACCGGAAAAGTCGGATTTGCCATTTGCGCAGAAAAAACCTTTTCCACCCCGCCCTGCCCGGTCAAATGCCCGGCAAAAATTTCAAAGCTGTTGCCAGGATCATACGCCGGCACAAAAAATGGAAAGCCATTAATATGGTCCCAATGGGTATGGGTCAGAAAAATGGCGGCACTGGAAATACCCCGGCGCACCAGATCGCGACCCAAATTGCGAATGCCGGTACCGGCATCAAAAATCAGGACCCGATCCCCAACCCGCATTTCAACACAACTGGTATTGCCACCATAAACAATATGGTCCGGTGACGGACAGGCAATGCTGCCCCGCACCCCCCAGAATTTGACCGTTATGGTCATCGCGCGCGTTTCCCGTTCTTCTTGGCGCCCCAGACTGTCGCGAGCAGCAATTTTTTTCTCATCCGGCATCAATCCAGCGAAGAGCACATCCAATTTCAAGCCCTGGTAATTGGTCGGCCCGTCCGCCATTTACCGCAATTTCCACCAAACCAAACGAATTTTCATACCAAAAAACATGCCCCACCGGCACGTCCGAAAAAGTACGCGCCCTGGCAATTTCGAGATCACCCAGGGTTAATATCGCCCCGTCTGCCATTTCCCTTTTGGCACGCAGGCCCGTCATGGCATTGCCATAACCGTCGATATAAATCACCTCGGCCAGATCATCGGGCCAGTCCCGCGCCCCGGCAAAACGGTCGTCCAGTTCCAGTTCATGGCGGGCAAAATTGGTGTTGGCGGCCAGCATACCCGCCACCGGGCCAAAAATATCGCGCCCGTGAAAACTGGCAGAGACGCCATCCGGTTCCCAGTCTATCTGCCACAGGCGCACATCGTGCGCACGGCGAACCAGCAATTCAAACAACCCGTTATCGGGGCCGACAAAATAACTGTCATCACACTGGGCGACAATGGCGCGCCTGGCACTGCCAACACCGGGGTCAACAACACACAAACCGATATCACCGGCCCGGAATTCCCGCCGTAAAGATGCCAACAAATAGGCCGATCGCATCGGATCACGGTCTGGTGCATCCAGCATCAAATTGACAACACTTTCCTTCCGCCCGGCATGGCGCATCACAGCTGCCTGCATCGCGCCGCTATAGGGACCGGTAAAATGAAAATCACTAAAGATCAGAATCATGATCGTAACCTGTTTGCCTGCCAGTTTGATCCTGATTTTAGCACTGGCCTATGACAAACATCACAATGACGATGCGGCACACTTACGCCCCGTATCGCCATTGGGCTATGTTACCCGGCACCTTACTTAACATCGCAATATTGCCCGCGACGCTTCAGGTCCGAACAAATCTTGTTGGCCTTTGCCGGGTCCAGCCCGTCAGCCAACAGACGATAGAATGTGCCTTTGCCCGGCACCGAAACACGGCGAATTTCATGATCCAGCCCGGTAAGTTCGTTGGCAAACCGGCTGGCCAGAATAAGCCAGCCACGTTCTGCCTGGGTCTGATTACGATAGGAGGCCAAATGGACTTCGGCATTTCCGGTTTTTTTGACAGCGGATGATGCCGGGGCAGAGGCCACCTTTTTCACCGGGCGACTTTCGGCATCCGATGCCGTAGCAACCCGGCGCACGGGCTGGCCCTCCTGCGAAACCATGCTGGCATTGGCCGGTTCAATGATCGACGCCTCGATGGCGTTACGTTCCTTGGTAAATTCGGTTGGCGTGATCAGCTTTTCTTTTTGCAAATCCTCGATCCGGGCAATTTGGCGTGCCGCATCCATCAGGCCTTGCGGGGCTGGCGCCGGTGTTGCCCGTTCGCGGGGCTCGGCAGGCAACAAACCATCCAAAATTGCGGTGCGTTCATTCACATGGTCCTGCACCGAAACCGCCCCCATTTGCAGTGCCTTGTTCAACTGCTCCAGCCGGTCTTGAATTTCGCGTCCATCTGGTGGCTGCCGGTCCAGATACGCCGCCGGGGCCGGCGATGTCATGGGCAGTAACGCGCCAATATTGGCCGCGCGACGGGCAGAATATTCTTCCGGCGTGATCAGGCCTGCGGTTTGCAAATTGCGTAAAATGGCAAACCGTTTGGCAATATTGGCATCAGCCGCCGATTTGGTTGCCGGTACAGCCTGCGGCGCCCCCTGGCCGTTATCAAACGGTGCGGACATCGTGGCACCGGGTGCATCCGATTGCGCCGCCATGCGGGATGCCTCGGGGCCAAAACCAACCACGCCGGGCAACCCCTGCTCCAGCCGGTCAAGGTTATATTGTGCGGCATCATGAAGCGGATGAAGCTGCATCACGGTTGGACCAGCCATCACAACCGTACCGGGCGGATTGGACGCAATCACCGCACTATAATCCTGACGGGCCTTATCGGGGCGACCGGTATTCTGATACATGATACCGCGCCATAACAACGCATAGCCATTCAGGGGATTACGCTGGATCGCGGCATCAAGATATTTTTCCGCTGCCGGGTAATTTCCCGATACCACCTCGGACAGGCCAAGGGCAGTATCATCCTTGCCGGCAAAGGATGTTGCCTGGTTCCAGAATTCCTGATCACCAATTGGTGCACATGCCGCCGCAAGCGAGACCAGCCCGGCCATCATCAGCACACGCAGCCCACGACCTGCAGGATTCACGGTTTTATTCCTGACCGCGTTCATCGCGCCATCCCCATCTATCGATTTGCAGAACAAGGGACCACTTCCCCGTGTTCCTGTCAAGTTCGCCAAGCCCCCGCCAGCCATGCCGCGCATGATGGTAAAGTGACCGTTTGTCATGCAATAAATCGTTAAAATCGCTTTGTTAATCCATTAACTATGCGGTATGGCTAATATCTGCCAAAAAAATGAAATCACATATAAAATGTGTGGTTCGGCTTCGTCGTTTAAGGAGCATGCCTTAAGCCTGAAAACCGGATCAAACCCAAAAGCAACGCGCTAGGGAGTTGTACTTGATCGAACCGCAACAATATGGACAACAGGCCCTGCAGGAACACCTGCTGCTTGATTACGTGCAACGGCTTGAGACCCGAAAATTCGGGCATCGGGCAGTGCATATCCATTTGTCGCGTCTCAAGCCCTTTCACCGGCGCGATTATCATATCCGTGTTGCAACCAACACCTTTGAAAGCTATGTCAAACTGTTCGTGGGCCGCATTTTTGTCCTGACCAATAATGACCTGCTATTCATCTGGAAAGACAAATCGATTGCCGATGTCGAGCCGGGTGTTGAAACACTGCGGTATTTATTTCGCGATGATCCGGTTGCACAGGATGAAAGCGAAGAAACCGGCTTTTGCACCTGGTACAATCTGAATACGGAATTTCAGGAATTTGTACTGTTGTGCCGCTACATGAGCGAAAACGCCCAAAAGCAGCAACGGCGTGAATTGGCCGCCGAACAAAAGGTGCAGTTACAACCGATCAATGCCGACAATCTGGCACAGCTAGAAGAAACCATTCATAGCGCCGACCTTTCAGCCCATATTCGCCAACAACCGGTCTGTGTGCTGTCAAAAGCCAATGGGGGCGAACTGCACCCGGTTTTTGACGAATTTTTCGTCTCCATTGCCGAATTGCGCGATGCCATCATGCCCGATATCGACCTGGCATCGAATAAATGGCTGTTTCAGCACATGACCGAAGTGCTGGACAAACGCATGTTGAACTATCTGTGCAAACGCACCTTTAAAACACATGCAGCGTCCTTTTCGATCAATCTGAACCTCGCCACCCTGACCACCCGCGAATTTGAACGGTTTGACGAAATTGTGCGACGCAACTGGCCGGGCAATGTCATTCTTGAATTTAACCAGGTTGACCTGTTTTCAAACCTGGAAACCTATTTGCGCCTGCGCGATGAATTCCACGAGCGCGGCTATCGCGTGCTGATCGATAATCTTACCGTGGAATCACTGTCATTTGTCGATCGCAAAAGCCTGAAGGCGGATTTTATCAAGGTCGCCTGGCGCGAAGAAATGACCGACACGGTCATTCGCAAAAAATACAGCGAAATGGATACCCTAGTGCAACAATCCGGGCGTGAGCGGGTTATTTTGTGCCGGTGTGATACCCCAACGGCCATCCGGTTCGGGCAATCGCTGGGCATTACCCTGTTTCAGGGGCGATATGTGGATAATATGGTCGCCCGTACCCGGCGTGCCAAAAACGCTAATAAATCGCCCGCAAAACCGGCGAAACCGGCAAAAACACCGCCACCGCGCAAACCGCAGGCATAAAACACGATCTTCTTTCCTGCATCAGATGCTGTTCTCGCCATCCGGTTCAGCCGGCTTGGGCGCGCATCGGTCCTGTCAGTTACTGGCAGGAAGGCGATAAATCTTCTTTGCAGGAAACGAACAAAAGCAGTACAAAAACGGGATGATTTACGCAATTTGTCCCCATTGCCGGCATAAATGGCGCCCGCAGGTTTTGGCGGCGCACGACATGCCCTGCCCGCAATGCGGACAAAAACGCACCATCAACCACGCCGAACTACCGGAGCTGCAAATTGGTCATCTCGATTGCGATGCCTTTTATGCCTCGATCGAGAAACGCGACCGGCCGGAACTGGCAAATCAGCCGGTCATCATCGGGGGTGGCAAGCGCGGGGTGGTTTCGACCTGCTGCTATATCGCCCGCAAATTTGGTGTTCGATCCGCCATGCCGGCCTTCAAGGCGCGCGAATTATGCCCGGATGGCATTTTCCTGCCACCCGATATGGCGAAATACCAGCGCGAAGGCATGCGCATTCGCGACATGATGCGCGCGGTAACACCGATTATCGAACCGCTTTCGATTGACGAAGCCTTTATGGATTTGACCGATGCCTATGAACGCACGGGCCAAAGCCCGGCCGAAAATCTGGTGGCGCTGCAGCAACAGATTTTTCGCGACGTTGGCATTACGGTATCGATTGGCCTGTCTTATAACAAGTTTCTGGCAAAAATTGCCTCGGATTTGAAAAAGCCGTTTGGATTTTCCCTGATCGGTCAGGCAGAAGCAGTTGAATTCCTGTCTGACAAGCCGGTGCGTATGATGTGGGGGGTTGGCCCGGCTATGGAGCGCAAACTGCACCAGGACGGCATTACAACCATCGGGCAGCTGCAAAAACTCGACATCCATCAATTGCAGGGGCGTTATGGCAGTATTGGCAAACGATTTTTCCACTTTTCGCGCGGGCAGGATAACCGACAGGTCGAAACATCGTCGGAACGCAAAAGCCTGTCTTCGGAAACCACCTTTAGCGACGACCTGGCTGATCTGGCATCGCTTGCGGATATTTTAACCCGCCTGGTCGAACGAGTGGCACGCGACCTGGATCGCAAACGCATTGCAGGCCATACGGTGGTGTTAAAGCTGAAGACCGGCGATTTCAAAACCCGCACCCGCAATATGCGCCTGACTTACCCGACCCTGAAACAGGATGTGATTTTGCAAAGTGCCATGACCCTGTTGCAACGCGAAATTGACGGCACCAAATTCCGCCTGCTGGGTGTCGGTGTTTCCGACCTGTTTGACGCCGATGCCGCCGACCCGGACGACCTTTTTGCGCCATCGTCACAAAATGCCGCAATCGACCGTAACGGTGAAAACAACATAGCCCCTAAAAGCAGCCAGAATGATGATGCCGCATCACCGACGGCAAACGCTAACACGGCAACGATAGATGCCGCTACCTCCGCACCTCCCACGGCACATATGGAAATGACACCTGACATGCAGGCGAATTTCCGCAATGATTTTTTACCGCGCCCCAGTCTTGAGCAAATCCGGGAAAGTTTGACCCGCCCCTATCGCAAACAGGTTAAACCACCGCGCCAGCACAAATTTCCATTCTGACCGAAAATTTGTGCACGCATACCCGCAAGACCATATCACGGCAACAGAGTCGCGAATCCGGAAGAAAGAATTTTATTCAAACCCTTGAAAAATAGTCCGAAAACAAAAAATCACCTGACCCGTATGGGAAAGGTGATTGGTACATTTCCAGTAAAGGAAATGGCGTCCCCTAGGGGATTCGAACCCCTGTTGCCGCCGTGAAAGGGCAGTGTCCTAGGCCTCTAGACGAAGGGGACGCAGCGCGTTAACGAGGCCGGTTTTTAGCGATTGGACCGGTCAAGGTCAAGCGGGTTTTTTGCCCTTGTGACGTTTTTTTTAATCCCTTCCCATTTTTAGCCGTTTTTTGCGGCTTTCCCGGCCCTGCCCCCAATCATAAATGCCAGCCCGGCAACGCCAAGGCCGATACCAAGAAAGGCAAACATCCATTGATAGCCCAATGTTGCCGCATCGGCCGGATAATGACCGATGATCATTCCCGCCAAACCCTGCAGCACGAAAAGCCCGCCAAAGGTGGCAAGGTTCACCGTTGTCAGCGCACGCCCTACGAGGTGCGGCGGCACTGCAGCACGGCTTGCGGCATAGTTAAGCGTGGCACAGCTGCCCAGAAAACCGTGTGCCATCATTAAAACGGCCGCCAGCCAGACATGACTGGCCCCAAACAGCGCCTGACAGATCAAAAGTGCGGTAGAAACAAAAACCGAAAACAGAATAAGCGGTCGCGCCCGCCCCCCCATAATCCGCGAGACATGCCCATAACAGGGCGGGCCAAAAATCATGCCAATCGTCATGCCCAGCAAAATATTGCCAACCTCAACCGGGGAAAGATGAAAAACATCCTGCAAATACGGCCCGCCCCACAGGCCCCGGACCGTCAGAATCGTCGGATAGGCAAAAAAGCCCACCGCCACCAGCAACCACATTTGCCGGTTTTTCCAAACCTCCATAATGCCCTGCAGGACTTCGCGCATGCTTTCGCCCCGACGCGGTTGCTTGCGGCGCATATGGGGCGGTTCGTCGCGCACCATGATAAAGGTCAGCACCACGGAAAGCAGGCTAAGCCCCGCCAGCCAGAAATAAACCCCGCGCCATCCCTGATATTCGATCAGGGCGGCCAGCGGTGTTGCCGAGGCCAGAACGCCCAACAGGCTAAGCGCGACAATAATACCTGATGTTGCAGCAAATTTTTCAGGCGCAACCCAGCGCGACGCACAAACCAGCGTCGCCATAAAGGCAGCGGCACAGCCCATGCCGATAATCCCCTGCCCGATCATAAGCCCGGTCACACTATGGGCGCTGGCAAAGACGATAACACCCAGCACGGTCATGATCATCATGATGCCATTGGTTTTACGCGGGCCATAACGGTCCAGCATTACACCAACGGGAATTTGCATCAGGGCAAAGGCAAAATGAAAACTGCCGGAAATAAGGCCTAGCTGTTCGGGCGTAACACCCAGTTCGCCCCGAAGCGAGTCCGCCAGCAGCGCCTGTGCAGAACGATAAAACTGGCTGAGTGAAAAGGACATCAAAAGCGGCACAAGAACCAGGACAAACGCAAGTTTGCCCTGGCCCCGTTCATCGCGCGCTGATGTCACATCTGTCTGATTTTTTTCTGTCATCCTATCGGAATAGGATGATCAGGCGCGCTCCGCAAGCCTGCCCGCAAGGTAACTGGGTGTATCACCGTTATACGTTTTCTTTTGCAGGTAGGTCAGGAACTTGTCGCGGAAGCCATCAATGACGGAATTGATCACACTATCGCGCGCGACCAGGGCTTCGGCCCAGGCCCGGATTTTCGGATAACCCGCCAGATAATCTTCGCCCAGCGCCTCTTCGACAATCAGAAGGCGGGTAAAAACGGGGGCCCAGGCGGCATCAATCAGCGAAAATGTATCACCATTAAAAAATGTGCCTTCAATCTGGCCCTCTACCGGCTTGAAACCCTTAATCAGGGCATCCCGATGGGTTTGATACTCTTCCCCGGTTTCAGCCATCATCATGCGATAGGCATTCATCAGCTGATTGCCACCCACTTCGATCCAGGCACGATTTTTTGCCTTTTCAAGCGGATCAGCAGGATGGATCGACGGCGGATTGATTTCATCGAGATATTCGTTGATCACGGCACTTTCAAAAAGGACTTCGCCCTTTTCACGCAGGACCGGCACCTTGCCCAATGGGGAAATTTCCAAAAACCAGTCCGGCTTGTTGGCAAGATCAATATAAGTCAGGTCAAATTCGACATTTTTTTCAAGAAGCGTGATAACTGATCGCTGAACAAAAGGGCACAGATCAAAGCTGATCAGTTCGGGTTTGCCGGTGGCTATCATCGGGCTTTCCTATTTGTTGCATCATCCAATAAATCCGATACTGCCATTAAAATAGAAAAAGAACGACTATTCGCCAATCACGGCAACAAATATCGCGTCGTGCAACGCCTAAACGCGCCACATGTTTACACCGTTAACAACTATTAATAACCTACAGGTGAATATAAAGCACTACGCTTTTTACGGGCCTAATTTAACAGGGAAAAGCTTGTTTTACGTGGGCCATAAAGGCTGGATGACTTTACGCCATAACGTCGCTGAATTTGGTCAAAAACGCCATTGCGACGCAATTCGTTCAGCGCCTGACGCCAAGGCAACACCACCGTTTCCGGGGTTTTCGCCGAAAATGCCAAGTAAAAGTCGTATTTTCCCAAGGGCAAAGCCGCCTTGACTTCCGATGGCGACACGCCCAGTTGGCGACTTTGGCTAGTCACCACAAGGTCCACCGTTTCCCACAGCGAAATGCGCCCACTTAACAACATTTTCAGGCCCGTATTCGGGGCATAAAGCGGCATCACATTTTTAAATCCTAGCGCACGCAAGGCCCGCTCGGATGCACTTCCCGCATTTACCCCGATAGCAGGTACATTGCGCGCATCCTCCATCGACTGGATATGGAGGGGACTGTCTGCTAATTGATAAAAAGCCGTTTCACTGTGCGTGATCGGGCCAACCCACTTAAATTCGTGCTCGCGTTCAGGTATCCTGACCATTGAAAACGCGGCAGTATAGGGATCACGGTCAAGTATCGAAAGAACCCGCTTCCAGGGCATCATCTCGAATTTTCCGTTATGACCGACCAAACGGGCCATCGCCGATACGACTTCGGCCCCAATGCCCGTAAACCCGTCTTCTGTAAGATAATTAAAAGGTGGCAGGTTCTCGGTATAAATACGAACCGATCTCGCCGCACCTATGTAACCTTCTTCACTGACATGGCCCGCCGCCTGCTGCGCAGATGCAAAAACCGGGGCACATAATAAAAAAGCAAGCGCGATGACCAAACTGACAACGCGGGTTCCAAGACCCAAGCCACTGTAAGACATCAATTAAATACCATGTCTTAAATATTGCACTGGGCTAAAAGGGAAATCTGTCTGGCGCATATCGAGTGTACTCCCAAATATGTGCTTTCAGGAAATTCAACCCGAAAAACACTATTCGCAACAAAAATACCTCGTACTCCCAAGGACTTGTTGATTGCCAGCAACGCCAAACATCATCTACTCTACTTGGCTTGCAATACTGAAAACAACAGGACCAATTTCAACGAATAAAATCACCGCGCAATTGTTCTCATCTTAAAGCATCACAAGCAGACAAAGATCAGGAAGCGTCTTTATTTTTTTTACTCAATAGTGAACGCCGGACTAAACTTTGTCCGCCGTCACTATACTATCGTTTTATTGCCACTATCGCCGACTATACCGGCCTTTAACTCGAAAAAAAGTCAACAATAGTTGAGCATGAAAAAGACTTATAACGAAAAAATTCGACATTCAACCAAAAAATTTCGCGGTGCGTTTATTTCGCGCCAAACGAGAACTTTAACCAAATCAACCCTTGCCCCTTTCACTATCCAGGACGATGGAAATGGCAAATGATAGCCGTGCCACGACGTTACCCGTCCTGAGCCCCGCCCTTGGCGAACGCATCCGGCATGTTGTCGATATGTTTGATCGAAAAAAAGACGCCGCAGAGGTCGCCGGTGTGATCCCGGAACAATTAAATCGCTGGTGCCAGGCAAAATCCGAACCGCGATTTATCGGCATTGCCCGCCTTGCCAAGGCAAAAGCCGTGCGACTTGAATGGATCGTTACGGGCGAAGGGCCGGTTTACATTCATGCCGGACAATCCCTGTCTTCCCCTCCCCATCCGCAGCAAGACGCGGCGGAAAATAGCACTTATCCGGCGCACCACGGTCCCGTGGAGCTAACGCGCCAACACACCCAAGACTTGCAAGTGGACCTGGCAGAAGACCACCTGGATACGACAGAGGTATCCGCGCAAAAAAAAAGATCGTACCAGACAAAAAAAACGCACAATTCGCGTGTTTTGGAAAACAGCTCAACCGAAATAATATTTAGCAACTACAGTTTGCTGTCCGCCATTATTACCGGCTTTCTGATGGCAGAAGGCGTTGATAACGCAGGCAGGATCACCCAGAGCATTCTGGCAACCTATCGCGATATCATACATGTGCTTGGACATGAGCCTGAACAGGATGAAACCGGCAATCTGATTGCCCAGATCGTTTCGGCCATTATCCGCCAGCATGCTGCTGCCCCCCATCGCGACCCCACGGAAACCTAGCGATTTGGCCGACACCCTACAGTGGGGCAAAACCAGGCCAGACTTCCTCGGAGCCCCCTAGCGGAGCCCCGAGAGCCCAGAGCCATTCATCACGGCAAAACACAGCCGGCATGCAACCAGCATCAAGCATCGGCGCGCTATTTCAAAGCGCGGCTGGATCAGCCACATCATCAATCATAAGCTGCACGCCTTCCCGGCCCTGCCATGTATCGCGGCGCAAATGCCCCAAAACATGCAACGGTCGCCCGCCATGACGCAGCAATCTCTGGCCCATGTCATTATCCAGGCAGCGAAAGGCAATGGCTTTCAAACGTCCCTTGCCGTTGCTACCCGTTAAAATGCACCGCACATGATCCGCACCAACCACATCGGCCTTCACAATCCGGCACTCGGTAAACACAAAACGCGGTTCGGCATTGCCTGCCCCAAACGGGCCCATGCGTTCAAGCGCATCAATCAATTCAACCGTTGCCCCCATTGCATGAAGGGCACCGTCAACCGTCATGGTCGGGCGAATATTGTTTTCGGCAATCAGGCGGGCAAAGCGGCTTTCCAGGAAATCTTCAAATTCGGCACGTTTTTCCGGCTCCAGGGTAAAGCCCGCCGCCATACCATGCCCACCCCCATTAACAAGCAACCCTGCCTGACGGGCCGCAATAATCGCCGCCCCCAGGTCGATACCCCGCACGGACCGGGCAGACCCCTTATAAACACCATCGACCTGCCCCATAACAAGGGCGGGAACGTGATAGCGGTCCTTCAGGCGGCTGGCGACGATGCCAATCACACCTGGATGCCAGTCTTCCCCCCCGACCAGCACCATCGCCCCGATGCGGTCTTTTTCCTCCACCATGCGAATGGCTTGATCAAGGACATAATCCTCAATCGTTTTACGCTCACGGTTAAATTCATCAAGCCGGACGGCAATGGCGCGCGCCCTGGCATCATCATCCCCTGACAACAGGGCCGTGCCCAGCCCGGCCTCGCCAACACGGCCACCGGCATTCACCCGCGGCCCCAACACAAAACCAAGATGATAGGCGCTGGGCAGTTCGTTCACCCCGCCAACATCGGCCAGGGCGGAAATTCCGCAATTGCTCCGCTGGCGCATGACCTTAAGGCCCTGGGTCACAAACGCGCGGTTCAACCCGCGTAACGGCACAACGTCGCAAACCGTGCCCAATGCCACCAAATCAAGCCACACGCGCAAATCAGGCGGGCGGATCGTACGTTTCTGAAAAAAGCCGCTTTCGCGCAATGTCCGGCACAGCGCCACCGCCAGCAAAAACGCCACACCAACTGCACATAAATCACCCATGCCGCTATCATCATCCAGCCGGTTGGGATTAACCACCGCAACGGCCTGTGGCAATTCCGGTTCGGCAGCGTGATGGTCCACGACAATCACGTCCAGGCCGGCATTGGCCACCTCGGCCAGCGGGGCATAGGCGGTCACACCACAGTCAACCGTCAGCACCAGCCCCGCCCCACGCCGTTTAAGGTCCAGCAAGGCTGGCGCATTGGGGCCATATCCTTCTTTCAGACGATCAGGAATATGGACTTCGACATCCTGGCCCAGCGCACGAAACACCCGCACCAGCAACGCTGTGCTGGTCGCACCATCAACGTCATAATCGCCAAACAGGGCAATTTTTTCGTTATTTTCCAGCGCGGCAACAATGCGCCCCACCGCCTTGTCCATATCGCGCAGGGAGGACGGGTCCGGCATCAAATCCCGCAGGGTGGGTGTCAAAAAGCTGGCGGCATCATCAAGGCCAATGCCACGGGCCGCCATCACCCGACCGACAATATCGGGCACCCCAAATCGCTGCGATAATGTGACGGCCAAACGGTCATCGACTTCGCGCTGACGCCACCATTTGCCGGTAACGGAAAGCTCGATGCCCAAAAAGGTTGTTTCACTGGATTGCTGTGCTGTCATGACGCCATTGGATAGCGCAAAGAGACGCATCCTCAAACCCCGAAATACGCATTGGGGGCTGCAAAATCCGCTTGCCTGTCACGCAACACGCCCAAAAGAACCTCTGCCAAAGCCCGGGTTTCACGCCTGCAACGTCACACCACCCAGCCTTCACCACACCCTGCCCCTGTCTCCACTTCATCTTTTGGGCGCTAAATGGCTGGCAAAAATTGATCACAGGGCCACCATTTTCATAATTTCAGGGCGAGTCTTAAATTCACTGAAACTTTAAAAATCCAGTCTTGGGTGACACAGATATTCAAATATTCACCCCATCCGGATCCTAACCCGCCTGTTTTCCAGTATAGTATTCACAATACCTTCAGGCCGTGTATTTTTTAATATTGTCGTTTCCCGACAAAAAACCGCCACATTTTCAAAGGCGAATCACAGATGTTACTTGTGATAAATCCGTCCGTGTGAGAAATTCCAATCAATATCAAAAAGTGGCGAACCGCCACAGACGGTAAAAAGCCGTCATATTCCACACGGGATCACGAGGCCTGTAAAATGAAGAAGTCCGCACGTCGCGGTCTTACTGCGATCTGTATGCTGGGAGGAATTTTCTCCCTGCCTTTTGTCATGTTTTCACCGATGATGTTTGATTCACCGGGTTCGGAAAACAATATCTATCTGCATCTGCTGTTTGGCAGTGTACTGCTATTTCCCCTGATGTCTTTTTGCGGTGCCTTTTTTCCCTGGCTGTTACGAAGATGGGAATGGTCCGCCTGGTTTTTTCTATTGCCGTTTTTCGGCACCGGCTTTGTGATTTTTTCGGCAACACTTTTGCAAGTCAAATGCAACGGCAATTTTGCCTGTGTCAGCTGATGTGACCGATATATCATGGCCAAAATCACCAAAGGCCCGCCGGTTTGGCGGGCCTTTGGCTTTTTAAATGTCTGCCCAATGCGGTGATCAGGCAACAGCTGCCTGAAGCGACTTCATATCGATCACAAACCGATATTTGACATCGGATTTCTGCATGCGTTCATAGGCCGTGTTGATAGTGGCCATATCGATCATTTCAACATCGGATGTGATGTTGTGTTCCGCACAGAAATCGAGCATTTCCTGCGTTTCCTTGATACCGCCAATCAATGAACCGGCAATACGTTTGCGGCCCAAAATCAGCCCGGCGCCGTGGAAACCTTCCAGCGGTTCGACCGCACCGACAATCACCATCGTCGCATCACGTTTCAAAAGACCGATATACGGGTTCAGGTCATGCTTGACGGGGATGGTATTCAGCAAAAAGTCAAAGCTGCCCGCATGGGCAGTCATCGCATCCTCGTCCTTTGAAACAAGAACTTCATGCGCCCCAAGACGCTTGGCATCTTCGCCCTTGGCAACCGATGTCGTGATCATCACAACATGTGCACCCAGCGCGGCAGCGAATTTAACGCCCATATGGCCGAGGCCACCAAGCCCGACCACACCAACCTTGTCGCCTTTTTTCACATTCCACTGGCGCAGCGGCGACCAGGTTGTGATACCGGCACACAAAAGCGGCGCAACCGCCTTGGTATCCAAGTTGTCAGAAATGCGCAGAACGAATTTTTCGTTCACAACCACCTTGCCGGAATATCCACCAAAGGTCTGACCTCCCAGCACTTTGTCTTCGCCATTATAGGTGCCGGTCATACCGTTTTCACAATATTGTTCCAGCCCTTCCTCGCACGACGGACAGGACTGACAGCTATCAACCATACAGCCCACACCCACCAGATCACCCGGCTTGAAACCTTTGACATGGGCGCCAACATCGGTCACACGACCCACAATTTCATGCCCCGGCACCACCGGATACATGGCAATACCCCAATCATTGCGCGCCATATGCAAATCGGAATGGCAAACACCGCAATAATCAATCTCGATGGCAACGTCATGCGCACCGGTTTGACGACGTTCAATCGTCAACGGCTCCAGATCGGACGTTGCGGATTTGGCACCATAAGCAGCAACCTGCATTTCTCTCTCCGTCAATAGAGTGATTAATCAGTCAATTTTATGGCAAAAAAACAGTCACGCCTTGATACCGTCCCAGAACACGTCAAAACTGCGATGGATATGTTTGCCGATTTCAACGGCATCAAGATTTTGCCGTCGCAAGAAATCAACTGCGACACAAATCTGCACTGTTGAAAGTTCGCAAATATAATCCACCGGTAATTCAACCAGTTCCCGGGCGGCGACACCTTCCCGCATTTTTTCGACTTTCAGTTCAAAAATCGCATCGGCCTGCTCCAGTGCCGCGGCACTGAGAACACGGGCGGCTTTCAGCAAATTTGAGACCTCATGCCCCAGCGGATTACGCAAAGCCCATTGAATATAGCCCTGCCAGATGCCAAACATGACCTCTTTTACCGACATTTCCCGACCAAGACTGGCAAGCACATGTTCGGCAATATCCTGTTTGATTGCCAGATAAACACTGTCAATCAACTGCTGTTTGGTTGGAAAATAATTAAACAGCGTCCCGTTTGACACACCGGCTTCCGCTGCAAGTTTTGCCGTGGAAACCGATATGCCATCGCGGGCAAACAGCTTGATTGCCGTATCGATCAGATGTGCCTGCTTGTCTTTCATGTCACCTGATATACTCAAAAATGACTGATCAGTCAATCAAACGATATTCTCGTCTGCTGCAATCATCGCCAAGCCATGTGCGACCGACAGGAAAGGCTGGCCAATTTCAACCCGTTCTTTGCCAAACCCGTCTTCAAACAGGCGGCGTACAGCTGGCACATAAGATGTACCGCCGGTCATGAAGACTTTTGAAATATCAGAAGCCTGCAACCCTGCCTGATCAAGGCAGTCTTTGGCGGCCTTCTCAATGTCGGCAATATCGGGGCTGATCCAGCTTTCAAAATCGGCACGGGTCAGTTTTTCGTCAATTTCAACGCCATTATGTTTGAATTGCAGCCGCGTTTCCCCTTCGGACGACAATTCAGCCTTGGCCTTGGACACCGACTGATACAGGAAAAAGCCCAGTTCATCCTCGATAATGGTGACAAGATCGGCAATATCGTCGGCACTTTCTGCGGTGCGAATAATGGCCTGCAAATCGGTCATGGTACGCTGGTTGTGCATCATCGACAGGTAATGCCAGCGGGCAAAGGCAGTGTAATATTGCCGTGGAACCGGCAAAGTACCGCCCATTGCCCGGTAATTGGTGCCAAAGCCCAAACGCGGCCAAATGGCATTCTGGATGATGCGATAGTCAAAACTGTCGCCTGCAATGCCAAGACCCGTATGGGCCAGCGCCTTGACACCGGCTACCCCTTTGCCTGGTTCAAACCGAATGACTGAAAAGTCACTGGTACCCCCGCCAAAGTCGGCAACCAAAACGGTTTCGGGCCGGTCCAGTGTCCGCCCATAATAATAGGACGCGGCCAGGGGTTCATACACCATTGCCTCGACCTCAAAACCCGCCTGCTCATAGGATGCGCGCAAGCGCGCCTCGGCAAAGGCATTGTCGGGGCGGGCACCGGCAAAGGCAACCGGACGGCCGGAAATAACCCGGCGCCCCAAATGCCCCAGCTGGTTTTCGGCGTTATGGTGGATCTGATTTAAAAACAGCGAAATCAGGTCTTCAAGCGAGAAGGCATTGCCAAAAATTTCCGTGCCTTCAAAATCCTTGGCGGCCAGATAGGATTTGATCGACTGGATCAGTCGGCAGTCCTGGCTTTCGCGCTGATATTCCTCGATCGCAAAGGGACCGGAACAGCTGCGCAGTTGCGGCATCGAACCCGCAACACGAATATCCTGTTCCTGCCAAAGGTACAAAATGGTGCGATAGGTATCAAAATGGGAATTGCCGACGTCAAAGCTGGCGGATTGCACATTTCCTGCTTCGTCCGCCACGGCAAGAACAGAATTGGTGGTGCCAAAATCCATTGCGATTATTTCGGACATGCGTGCAACCTTTCCAAACTGTTAAAATAGCGGTCCCCGCGCAAGGGGGCGAAGGATGTAACCCAGCTTGATGGGCACTGCAACAAAAATCCGCAGCACCAGAATCACCCGGTACTGCGGAAGATGATGAACCGTCAGAAAAAAGCTGCGCACGCATTGATGATGCAAACAACGCTTTTATTAAAAAACGTCAGACATTTTTATCCGGTGAGGAAAAGGCCATATGCGGCACGGAGCCTTTGTTCCCCGCGTCGCCGGCAGGTTCCGGGCGGGCAGACCGGCCACCGCGCCACAAACGGGGTGATGCCAGAAACACCAACAGTAACGCGATAAAAGGCACCGCCAAACGCTGGAACAGGGCATGAAGATCCATCCCCACATCACTCACAATCCAGGCTGCCGTGCCCATAAAAGTCAGCAGATAAAACCAGAAACCCAGCATCGACATGCGCATCATGAAAAAACCGGCCAGAAAAAGACCGGCCCCGGCCAGCGCATAAAAACTTGACGCCCCCAGCATAATCAACCAGATACCACCGGCAAAAATCGGCATACCAACACACAGGATTACAATCGCCAGGGCGATAACAGCCCAATAGCCGATCCCCCGGCGGGAAGCAGCCCGTTCTTCGTTGCTCGTGTCCATAACCTTTTGTCCCATTAACGGGTTTATTAAAAAGATTTTGAAACAAAACGCCGGGAAAACTGGAAAGGTTCCACATATTATTGCGAGAACGCGTATTATTGCCGCACAATTCAAATAAACGGCGGATTCCTGCCATAAAAAATGGGGTGCCGCAGCACCCCATTGATGTTCAGTCAAATCGCCAAGATAAAAAAGGCGAAAAAAGCTGATTATTTATACCAGACCTTGCGGCTGAAATCGTGAACGGCACGAATATACCGCACGGTACCGCTCTGGCTGCGCATCACGATTGATTCGGTTTCAGCCCCCTGGGCAAAACGGCGCACACCGCGCAGCATGGCCCCGTCGGTCACACCGGTGGCGGCAAACATGACATTGCCCTTGGCAAGTTCCATCAGGGTATATTTACGGTTCAAATCCTCGATACCCCATTTATGGGCACGGGCAACTTCATCATCGTTGCGGAACAACAAACGGCCCTGGAACTGCCCGCCAATGCAACGCAGTGCGGCAGCCGCCAGCACACCTTCCGGTGCCCCACCAGTTCCCATATAAATATCGATACCCGAAGTTTTTTGCGAGGTCGCAATTACGCCGGCCACGTCGCCATCATCGATTAACATGATACGCGCGCCCGCTTCGCGGGTCTTGGCGATCAGTTCTTCATGGCGCGGACGGTTCAGGATACAAGCCACCAGGTCGGAAACATCGCAACCTTTGGCCTGGGCCAGGCTTTTCAGGTTTTCACCCGCCGTTGCGTCAAGGTCAATCACGTCATCGGGCAGGCCACCGCCAACGGCAATTTTCTGCATATAGGTATCAGGCGCGTTCAAAAAGCCGCCCTTTTCCGCCATTGCCACTACAGCCAGCGAGTTCGGACCGCCGGTTGCACAAATGGTGGTGCCTTCAAGCGGGTCCAGCGCGATATCGATTTCCGGGCCTTCGCCGCTGCCAACTTCTTCACCGATATAAAGCATCGGCGCTTCGTCGCGCTCGCCTTCGCCAATCACGACTGTGCCGCGAATATCAAGGCTGTTCAGCGCATTGCGCATGGCATCGACTGCGGCCTGGTCCGCAGCCTTTTCATCGCCGCGTCCCATCAACCCCGAGCAGGCCAGTGCAGCTGCTTCGGTGACGCGTACTGTTTCAAGCGCAAGATTTCGATCCATATCTTCCGTCCTTGTCTGTTGGTGCGGGGTCTGGGGGCCCCGTCTCATTCTTCCCGGTAGGCGTACTTCTTTGGTTTTCCCAAAGTTATGACGCCCCGCTGGTGTAAACCTGCGGGGCGCATATGTCTTTTTTTTGTTTTGTTACGACGCGAAATTTTCAATACGCATCAAAACCGGCGGCTGCGAATTGCTTTCAAAGGCGGTAATCTCCGCCAGCGCCTCAAGCATCGATCCTTCGTTGGTTTCGTGGGTGATGAAAACCACCGGCACAACACCGCCTTCGGTTTCCGCCCGGCCCTGCTGGATCATGGACGCCATCGAAACACCATTACGCGCCAGTGCTGCGGTCACTTCGGCCATCACACCCGGCCGATCCCAAACCATCAGGCGTAAATAATAAGCCCCGATATGCTTTTCGATTGGCGCGCGTACATTCTTTTTAAGGCGTTCCGCCGCAACACCAAAAACCGGCGTTTTGCGACCTGCGGCAATGTCTACCAGGTCGGCAACAACGGCCGATGCTGTCGGGCGTTCCCCTGCACCGCGCCCCTGCAAAATCACCGGGCCGACATAATCGCCTTCCAGGGCAACGGCGTTAAAAACGCCTTCGACCTTGGAAATCTGGGTGGTGCGATCCACCAGCACTGGCGAAACGCGCTGTTCAATGCCTTCGGCGGTCTGCTTTGCGATACCCAGCAATTTGATGCGATAGCCCAATTCTTCGGCCATATGGATATCCAGGGCAGAAACACAGCGAATGCCTTCAACGGCAATGGCATCAAAATCAACCTCAACGCCAAAGGCCAGGCTGGTCAAAATCGCCAGCTTATGCGCCGCATCAATGCCATCCACGTCAAAGCTGGGATCGGCCTCGGCATAGCCCAGCTTTTGGGCTTCGGCCAGAACATCGGTAAAATCGCGGCCCTGTTCACGCATGGTCGTCAGGATATAGTTGCATGTCCCGTTCAAAATACCGGTCACACGCGACACCACATTACCCGACAAGCCTTCGCGCAGGGCCTTGATTACGGGGATGCCACCAGCAACAGCGGCCTCATAGGCGATGGTGACATTATTGGCATCCGCAATGCGGGCCAGTTCCACACCATGCAGGGCAATCAGGGCCTTGTTGGCCGTCACAACGTGCTTGCCCGCCTCAAGCGCGATTTTACACAATTCATAGGCTATGCCATCGGAACCGCCAATGGTTTCGACAATCACGTCAACATTGGCATCCTGTGCAAGATCGCGGGCATCTTCGTACCAGGTCAGCCCATCGGTTGAAAAACCACGGTCCCGAGTTCGATCGCGCGCCGATACTGCTGTCACAATCATCGGAGACCCGGAACGGTCCGTCAGATTGTCTCTATGTTCACTCAGCAGTTTAACGGTTCCGGCACCGACCGTACCCAGGCCTGCCACACCGATTTTAACGACGTTTTGCACGATAACTCCTCATGCCGTAGTTGGTTTTCCGACATATGCCAAAGACCACAAAACCAGCCTTTGCGCACACAAAATTTCGCCCGGGACATGTCCCAGGCGAAACACACAATGCTTTATCGGATATCAGACGGTTTTCTTCAACAGTTCCCGTGCAGATTCTGCATCAGGACATTTCTGAAAGAACTGTTTGATATTGCGATTGGCCTGGCGGATGCGGTGTTTGTTTTCCACCAGGGCAATACGCACATGGCGATCGCCATATTCGCCAAAGCCAAGGCCCGGTGCCACAGCCACCCCGGCTTCCTGCAATAACAGCTTGGAAAAATCAAGCGATCCCAAATCGGCAAACTGATCCGGAATCGGCGCCCAGGCAAACATGGTCGCCTGCGGCGAGGGCACATTCCACCCTGCGGACTGCATACCTTCAATGAAAATATCGCGCCGTTCGCGGTACAGATTGCGAAATTCATCCACACAATCCTGCGGGCCGTTCAACGCCGCCGTTGCCGCCACCTGCACCGGGGTAAATGCCCCATAATCCAGATAGGATTTAATGCGTGTCAGCGCATTGATCAGCTTTTTATTACCGGTGGCAAAACCGATACGCCACCCCGCCATCGAATAGGTTTTCGACAGTGAATAAAATTCAACGGCAATTTCCTTGGCCCGCGGAACCTGCAAAATCGAGGGCGGCGGATTGCCATCGAAATAGATTTCGGAATAGGCGATATCCGACAGAATATAAATTTCATGCTCGCAGCAGAAATCGACCACTTCCTGATAGAAATTGAGATCAACCGTCAACGCCGTCGGATTGGCCGGGAAGTTCAACACCACCGCACTGGGCTTGGGCACGGAATGTTTTACCGCCCGGTGAAGCTGCTCCATAAAGCTTTCGGCATTAAAGGTGCCCTGATCATCATGCCCGATGGGAATATGCCGCAATGCGGCCCCGGCAATGATGAAACCAAAAGCATGAATCGGATAGCTGGGGTTCGGCACCAAAATGATATCACCCGGGCTGGTGATGGCAGCGGCCAGGTTGGCAAGCCCTTCCTTGGAGCCAATAGTAACAACGGTTTCGGTTTCCGGGTCCACATCCACGCCAAAACGACGGCCATAATAGGCCGCCAGTGCCTTGCGCAAACCAGGAATACCACGCGACATGGAATAGCCATGCGTGCGCGGGTTTTGCACCGTTTCCACCAGTTTATCAACAATATGCTGCGGTGTGGCCGGGTCCGGGTTGCCCATGCCAAAATCGATAATATCCTCCCCCGCTCGCCGCGCCGCCGCCTTCATCGCATTGACTTCAGCGAAGACATATGGCGGCAAACGTTTTACGCGGTGAAATTCAGAGGACATTATCCTGTATCCTTCTCAAACTCGTCTTTCGCAATTTTATGCGAAAAAGACGACCTCTTGGTGAAAAAAATTGCGCGCCACCCGGCTAAATCCAGGTGGCGCGCCGTACAATTCGAAGGATGTACCTTTTTTACGCTCAATAATCCATAAAGATTTCAACACGGCGGTTTCCGGCTTCACCGGCCGGAACCCCTTCAAAATAGCGGGGATCAGACGCCCCTTCGGCCGAAACATAAACAGCCTCAGGGTTAACACCGAGTGCCAGCAACTGATTGATCACCGCCGAGGCACGACGTTCGGAAATCATACGGTTGGCTTTTTCATGTTCAGCCAATGACATGTTCTCGGTCTTGGATGACGCATGACCAATCACCATCACATGGGCGTTGCGATGTTTTTTCCAGGCAAGCGACACCTTGCGCAACACACCAACATCAACAGAAGACAATTTTGCCGACCCATAAGCAAACTGGATTTGCGCCACCTGCGATTTCGCGTTTGCTGCCGCAAGCTGATCAACCGCCTTGACCCCAAGACGCGATGCCAGCAATTCATCAGGCGTTTCACCAAGCTGACTTACTGCCGGACCATTGCCATTAAGGGCCGGTGCCGGTGGCACACCATCCTGCAGCTGGCTTTCATCAACCTTGACCGATCCGTTATCGCTATACATCGAATAATCAAAATCGCCCGATGCCTTGTTGCCTGTGCCTGATGGCATCGGTGTGCGGTCAAACTGCCCCTCGCCTTCGGCAAGGCGGCTTTTATACTGGCTCATGACCGGGTCTTCGGCCGGTGCTGCAGAGTTGGCAGATGAGGCCGGAGCAGACGTGGCCGGGGACGGGCTTGATGAAACCTTGCCCGGTACAGGCGGTTCGGCCTGCAATTTTTTCGGCGCCAGATTGGGCGCTGCCGGAACCGGCGGTGCATCCTGCAAGGTTGCCTTGCTTTCGGCCCGTGCTGCCTGTTCAGCCCCGGTTTCGCCAGCAGCAGGGGCAACATCCTTTGCCGTCAAATTCGGCGCTGCGGGAATATCGGCCGGTTTGGGAGCCGAAGCAGACTGTTCCGCAGCCTTGGCATTCCATTGATCAACAATACGCGAACCGCTCGGCGATGGCTCCACCTTGGAAAGCGGCGTTACCTTCAACTCTGCCGGTTTGGGTTCGGGCATGGATTTGGCAGGAGCAGGCAGTGTTTCAGCCGTATTTGCGGCCGATTGCATCGCCCCGGCAGTTGCGGAATTTGCGCCGCGCGCCTGTTGACCGCCACTTGCGGCAGACGACGTTACCGATTTGGTGCCAGTCGTGCCAGACTGCCCCGGTGCTGTCGTATAACGGGCATTGGCGCGGTCTGCCGCCAGGCCCGCCAACAGCGTTTGGCGTTCGCCTTCATCCGCCACGACCGGACGGTCGGGGGTATCGGCAAGACGGGGATAATCCTTATCCTGACCGGGAATCGGCTCCTGTGATTTTTCCGGCCCCTCCTGCCCGGAAAACGCATCGCCAATATTTTTGCCCCATTCGACGGGATTGATGGCATCAGGCACCGACGAACAGGCCCCCAGCATCAAGATCACGGCCAATGCTGACCCTGCTTTAAGAAGGCCGCGCAAGCCCGGCTGTTTATGCCCGGCGCGCAAAGTCCGTTTCGAGACACCCATTGATATTCTTAGCTCCAATAATAAAAAACCGCGTGCAAATGATCTGCGACAAACACGTCATGTTATATTTCTTGTATCATCCCCTCGTGGCACGTTAGGCTGCGAAAGTCTAAGGATATGATATGCTTGGGATCAAGCAGTGTTTCAACCAACGTGCCGATTATGACGGGCGATATCATAAAGGAAGGCGCCATGACCGATCAACAGGCCAGCGAAACCGGAAATCCTCATCCCGACCCCGAAGAGCTCTCGGCCACGATGGCCGAAATTGCCGAAAGGAGCCAGCGTCTTGTTGCGGATTTTCTGGCACGCCAGGCCGAAGACCCAGAAATCGCCGATCCCGACCCGTTAAATATCGGTTCTGCCTTCATGGAACTGTGCACGCATATGATGCAAAACCCGACCAAACTGGTCGAGGCACAGATGCAACTTTGGCAGAATTACATGCAGTTGTGGCAGAATACCACGCTACGCATGCTGGGCCAGGATGCCGACCCCATTGTGACCCCACCCAAAGGCGACCGTCGTTTTCGCGACGAAGCCTGGCAGGACAACGAGGTTTTTGACTACATCAAACAGTCCTATCTTTTGTCGTCGCAGTGGATTCAAGGGCTGGTCCATGATGTGGACGGGCTGGATGAAAAAACTGCCCAGAAGGTGGATTTTTATACCCGCCAGTTCGTCGATGCCATTTCGCCAACCAATTTTTTGATGACCAACCCGGAAGTTTTGCGCGCGACCGTCGAATCGGGTGGGGAAAATCTGGTCAAGGGTTTGCAAAACCTGCTTGATGATCTGGAACGTGGCAAAGGCAAACTGCAAATCAAGATGACCGATCTTAATGCCTTTAAGGTTGGCGAAAATGTTGCCACGACACCGGGTGCCGTTATTGGCAAAACCGACCTGATGGAATTGCTGCAATATACGCCATCGACCGACAAGGTTGCCAAACGCCCGCTGATGATTATTCCGCCCTGGATCAACAAATATTACATTCTGGATTTGCGACCGGAAAATTCCTTCATCAAATGGGCCGTGGACCAGGGCCACACCGTTTTTGTCCTGTCCTGGGTCAACCCCGATAGCGAACTGGCGGAAAAATCCTTCTCCGATTACGCCAAGGAAGGCGTTCTGGCCGCCCTTGACATGATCAAGGAAGCCACCGGCGAAGATGAAGTCAATGCCATTGGCTATTGCCTGGGCGGCACCCTGCTTGCCTCTGTCTTGGCTTATATGGCAAAAACGAAGGACGAGCGTATTAAATCGGCGACCTTCTTTACCACCCTGACCGATTTTGAAAAACCCGGCGAGCTTTCTGTTTTTGTTGATGAAGAACAGATCGAAAGCCTGGAACATCGCATGGAAAAGGAAGGATATCTCGACGGTCGCGATATGGCGACATCCTTTAACATGCTGCGCGCCAATGACCTGATCTGGTCGTTTGTCGTTAACAATTACATGCTGGGCAAAGACCCCTTCCCGTTTGATCTGCTGTACTGGAATTCGGATTCCACCCGGATGCCCAAGGCCATGCACAGTTTTTATCTGCGCAACATGTACCAGAAAAACCTGCTGCGCGAGCCGGGTGGCATCAGCATTCTTGGCGAACGCATTGACCTGCGCGATATTAAAATTCCGGTTTATTTCCTTTCCACCCGCGAAGACCATATCGCACCGTGGAAGGCCACCTATGCCGGAACCCAGTTAATGTCCGGACAGGTGAAATTCGTCCTTTCGGCGTCTGGTCATATTGCGGGTGTGGTCAACCCGCCAGCAGCGAATAAATATTGCCACTGGACCTATAACCGCAACCCGGCCGACCCGGATCAATGGCTGGAAAAAGCCACCCAGCATGACGGTTCCTGGTGGACCGACTGGCAAAACTGGATCAGCCGGCGCAGCGGCGGCCAGATCGATGCCCGCAAACCGGGTGATGGCGACCGCAAAGTTATCGGCCCGGCACCGGGTGAATATGTAAAGGTTCGCCTGTAAACGACGCGACGGGCAGCAAAACATCGACATAAAATCAAAAAAGCGGCTGGATTTCACAATCCAGTCGCTTTTTTGATTTAACAATGAAACCTTGATCCCGTTAAACAACAATTGGACCCAGGCATGACCACAACCATCGGCTTTCTCGGTGCCGGACGCATGGCGAGTGCCATGATCGGCTGTCTGATCGACAAGGGCTTTGATATTCGCGTCTGGAATCGCAGCGGCGAGAAACTGGCACCGCTCGTCGCACTGGGGGCAACAGCATGCGCCAGCCCGGCCGAAACAGTCGAAGGATGCCGTTATGTCATATCCTTTATGGCCGATGATGTGGCGTCGCGTGCCGTTTGGCTGGGTGATGACGGCGCGCTTGACGCAATTGAACCGGGTACAATTGCGATCGAATGCTCCACCCTGTCCCATGCCTATGTGCTGGAACTGGCCGACATTATGGAGGCCCAAAACATCCCCTATATCGACGCGCCCGTCACAGCCGTGCCCGAACAGGTGGCACGGGGGGAAACCGTGTTTCTGATTGGGGCGGAGCTGGCTGTTCTGGACCGTGCCCGCCCGGTATTGGAGGCTGTTGCCAGCAAGATCATTCATTTTGGCCCGACCGGCAGCGGCACGGTTTACAAACTGATGAACAACCTTTTGGGTGCCGTGCATATCGCTGCTGCCGCCGAACTGGTGGCAATTGCCCAAAAGGCCGGGCTGAATGGTGAACAGGTAGCCCAGACTTTTCTGGAAGGCCCGCTTGCCAGCGGCCCGGCCAAGCTGACATTGCCGGGCATGATCAGCGGCAACCACCATGAGGGCATTCATTTTACCACCGCCCTTCGCGCCAAGGATGCCGGTTATGCCATGCAACTGGCACAGGAAATGCGACAGGCCGTGCCGGTGGGCAATGCCGCCTGTTCGGTTTTTGAACACGCCACCGATGCCGGACTGGGCGACCTTGCACAAAGTGCAATCATTGACATCCTGATGCCTCGCAGGGCCTGACATCAAAATAAAACACCCGCCTGACCATCGAAGGTCAGGCGGGTGTCAAAATGCCACCTCGAACAAAACCCGGTCGAGAAGCTCAGTTTTGCGCGGTTTCCTGTTGCTGTTGCTTTTCGGCCTTTTCCGCCTTCGCAGCCTCTTCCTGCGCCTTTAAAAGCGGCTCGTACCGTTTGTCGGTCAGGGTTTTCAGGAAGGCAACAAGGGCATTAACGCGACGGGTATCCAGCGCATCACCCTTTTCAAGCTCGGTCAATGAAATGGTTTCGGGGACCTCAGGCGCGGCCCACGGCTTATGGGTTTCATTGTTGATCTTTGCCGCGTTGGACCGGCTATTATATTTGTTATAAAACCGGATCACGGTTTTAAGGTCATGAAACACGCCATTGTGCATATAAGGGCCAGTCACCGCGACATTGCGCAGCGACGGCACCTTGTATTTGCCCTTAAAGGACGGGTCGTTAATGGCGGGGTTATCCAGCAGGCCATTATCAACAAAATTCGGGTCACTACCATCGGCCTCGCGCTGGGCGCGGTTCTGCGGCACACCGATATTGTGATACTGATAATTGGTGAAGGTTTCGCCCTCCGCCCCGGAGGCCTTCAACTGGTGGCACTGGTTGCAATTGGTAAATTGCTGGGAAAAGAACAGCACCCGGCCCAGTTCCTCGGCCGGGGTCATTTTATATTCCCCGCGCAGCCAGCGGTCATATTTGGAATCAAACGGCGTGAACTGATCGGTCTTTTCAAAGGCGGCGATGGCCTGGGTCATGGCCTGAAAGGCCGCGTCATCATCATCCCAGATATTCTGATCAAACAGCACCTTGAAGGCTTCAACGTAATCGGGGTCTTCCTTAAGACGGTCCACAACATCATGGGCACTGGGCATGCCCATTTCAGCCGGGTTCAACGGCGGGCCGCCTGCCTGTGCCGCCAGGTCCTTTGCCCGTCCATCCCAAAACTGGCCGCCCACGGGAATGCCATCCTTGGTAATGTGAAATTCGGGCGACAGGCTGGCATAAGCCGCCATTGGTGCATTACGATCGCCAAAGGATGCGCCATCATCGCCCAACGAAAATGACCCGTTGGCATTGGTTCCGCGCGGATCGCGAAAGGCCGTAGCCGGATCATGGCAGGTAGCACAGGCCTGGGTCCGGTTTTTTGAAATATTGGTATCAAAAAACAGCGATTCGCCCAATTCAGCCAATGTCTTAAACGGCACGTCCCCGCCTGATGCAACCGGATTGGACGAACTTGCGGGTTTATCGGCGGCCTGTACGGAATGCGTCGCACCAGCAAGGGCAAAAACAAACAGGCCACAGCCCAGGGCCGTTGCCGACAGGCGCAAAAACCGCGCGGCAACCGGGCGAAACGGCTGAAATGAAGGGGCATTAAAATACATGATGGGACTTTCAGACACTGTACGACCGCAAATCATTCTGAATTGCTTTCTACAGTTCCTGTCTGTGCGATTCCTTGATAAAGGTCAAGCCCGATCGCGAAGAAAGCAGTGGGCCAATACTCTGGCCTTTGCCCTTACACCGCCACAGAACGACGACGCCGACGCAAAAGCGGCAGCAATTGCACGGCGATAATCGCCACCAAAATCAGGCCGCACCCGGCATATTCAACAGGATCCAGGCGTTCACCCAAAAATATCGCCCCGGCGATGGCAGCAAAGACGGCTTCGGCACTCATGATAATCGCGGCATCGGCGGCTTCGGTGTAATTTTGCGCCACACATTGCAGGGTAAAGGCCAAACCGGCCGACATGAGACCGGCATATAAAATCTCGAACCCGGCCCCATAAACCGATTGTAGGCTGAAATCCTCGGTCATGGCACCCATGACAACACCCAAAACACCGGTAACAAAAAACTGGACCATTGCAACCGTTAACGGCGCGCGGGTCCGTTGCGCCATAATACCCACCAGCACCACCTGTGCCGCCCAGAAAAGCGCGCTGCTCATGACCCAGAAATCGCCCTCGCCCAAGGCGGAAAGATTGCCACCGCTGAGCATATAGGTGCCCGCAACACACAAAACCCCACCCGGCCATACCGCCCAATGCGGCACAATGCGAAACACCAGCAAGGCCAAGATTGGCACGGTCGGCACATAAAACGCCGTCAGGAACGCCGCATTGGTCACGGTTGTATCGATAATGCCAATTTGCTGCAGAATAGAGGCCAAAAACATCGCAAGGCCCGTTGCCAGCAGGCCGATTTTATCGCGGCGCGAAAACCTGTAACCGGCGACATAAAGGCGCGAAATTTCACGCAGAGCAAAGGGCAGCACCGCAATGGTACCGAGCAAAAACCGGATGCCGGTAAAATAGAACGGACCGATACTGTCCATGCTGGTCTGTTGCACAACAAAGGTCGTGCCCCAGATCAGGGCGACAAAAACGATAATGCCATTGGCCTGCCAGCGCGTCATAAAAGGTTCCGATACCCACGATCACATCAATAAAAACGGCACATAAACAAAGCGATACATTTCCATGCCGGAAACATATCGCTTTGATAAAAAGGGTTATGCCCCAGCCCTAATCATCCGGCAAGGACACAATCGCCTGACCCGAGGCAATATCGGTGCGGTAAACATTTGCAAGGGCGGCATAACGGTCCGCCGAAATCTTGAAAAATTCGATTTCTTCCTGGGCCAGGTCACGGACCTTGCGCGCGGGCACACCGGCCCATAATTGCCCCGCCGGTATGCGCTTGCCCGGTGCCAAAAGCGCCCCTGCCCCCAGCATCGCCCCCTGTTCAATGACACAGCCATCCATCACCGTTGCCGACATGCCCACAAAGGAGCGATCCTCCAGCGTACAGGCATGAATAACAGCCGAATGCCCGATGGTGACATCATCGCCGATATAGGTGCCAAACTTGTCCTTGGCGACATGCACCATCGTTAGGTCCTGGATATTGGTGCGCGCGCCAATGCGAATTTCATGCACATCACCGCGAATAACACAGCCAAACCAGATCCCGGTTTCCGGGCCAATTTCCACATCGCCAATGATTGTGGCATTGGGCGCAATAAAGGCGGTTTCATCAATCACGGGCACGGCATCGCGATATTTCAGGATCGTTGGCATAATCTGTCTGGTCCCTGCTGGTTGGGAAAGGAATGACAGGAAGCTTAACGGCTTCGCACGAACAAGGGAACAGTCTGCATTCCCCGACCCTACCAACAGGTCAGGAATAACTAGCCCTGACGTGCCACCGGGCGGGCAAACCGCTTGGCCCCGAACACACAGGCAATTACCGCCATTGTAACCAAGACCATTGCCTGATCGACATTTTCCGACAAGATGACCGCCGCCAGCATCATGCCGAAAAACGGTTGCAGCAATTGCAATTGCCCCACCGCGCCGATACCGCCCAAGGCCAGGCCGCGATACCATAGTAAAAAGCCAACAATGCTGCTAAAAATCGCAACATATGCCAGCGACCACCACGAGGCAGCATCGATCGATGCAAAACTGGCTGGCATGGTGAGAAACAGCAACACCAGCATCACCGGCAATGCGGCCACCAGGGCCCAACAAATGACCTGCCAGCCGCCCATCTTGCGCGAAAGCGTCGCCCCCTCGGCGTAGCCAAGACCACAGACGACGATGGCACATAACATCAGCAAATCACCCGCCAGCGCACCATTCACGCCATTGCGGAGGGCATAACCACAAATCAGCGCACTGCCCAATCCGCTAAACAGCCAAAAAACCGGGCGTAACCGTTCGCCGCCGCGCAACACGCCAAATATGGCGGTTGAAAGCGGTAGCAGACCAATAAAAATCACCGAATGCGCGGCGGTGATATATTGCAACGCCAGCGCGGTTAGCAGCGGAAACCCCACCACAGTGCCCAACGAAACAAGCAGCAGCGACGATACCTCGCGCCGTCCCGGCCAGGCCTGACGGGTCAGCAACAAAATTGCGGCCGCCATTGCCCCGGCCAAAACCGCACGCGCCACGGTTAAAAATATCGGGTCAAACCCCGCCATTGCCAAACGGGTGGCTGGCAGCGACCCGCTAAAAACCAGCATTCCCAAAAACCCGAAAATCCAGCCCTGTGTTGTGCGGTTCATCATGACCTCCTTCTGCATAAGCACAGAAGCAGCATTCGCTTGCCGCACGCAAATGCGCCAGACATAATACCAATACAATTTTGACAAACTGTATTGGTATTATTGGAAGTACAAATGGCGCAAATTCCGGCTTCGCCGCCCAAAACTGACCGTGCCGACAGCCTTGTAAATCAGGTAATGGCCCATATTCGCCAGCGCATCGGCAATCGCAGCCTGGTGGCCGGAGCGCGTATTCCCTCCATTCGGCAAAGTGCGGAAACAATGGGGGTGTCAAAATCCACCGTTGTCGATGCCTATGACCGGCTGGTGGCGGAAGGCACCCTTATCTCGCGCCGGGGATCAGGATTTTTTGTTGCCGGGCAAACGGCCCCCTTGTCGATTGCGCAACTGGCCCCGAAACTCGACCGCGCGATTGACCCATTCTGGGTGTCGCGACAATCGCTTAACAGTGACGATGCCGTGTTAAAACCCGGCTGCGGCTGGCTACCACCCGACTGGATGCCAAATGATGCCATTCGCCGCGCCCTGCGCCATTTGGCACGCGGCCCTGATGCCACCATTACGGATTACGCCACCCCGCTGGGCCTGCTTCCGTTGCGGGACCATCTGGCACGGCGCATGGCCGAACATGGCATCACCCCGGCCCCGGGCCAGATCATGTTAACGGAATCGGGCACCCAGGCGATTGACCTTTTATGTCGTTTGCTAATTGAACCGGGCGATACGGTTTTTGTCGATGACCCGTGTTATTTCAACTTTCATGCCCTGTTTCACGCCCATCGCGCCCACATTATCGCCATTCCCTTTTTGGCCGACGGGCCGGATATGGCCGCCTTTGAGCACGCGGCAGAACAAAACCGACCGCGCCTTTATGTTACCAATTCCGGCCTGCATAACCCGACGGGGGCCAGCCTGTCGCCGGTCAAGGCGCACCGGCTGCTTAAAATATGTGAAAAACACAATATCACGATTATCGAGGATGATATTTTCGCCGATTTTGAAACCAGCCCCGCCCCGCGCCTGGCCGCCTTTGACGGGCTGGAAAATGTTGTTCATATCGGCAGTTTTTCCAAAACCCTGTCGGCATCCATCCGCTGCGGATATATCGCGACCAACCCCGATTGGATCGACAAATTGCTGGATTTGAAAATCGCTACCAGCTTTGGCGGCGGCAATCTGTCATCGGCACTGGTATTGTCGGTTTTACGTGACGGGTCCTATCGCAAACATATGGAACATGTCCGCCAACGCCTGGCCCGCGCCATGACGGACTGCGCCAGCCAATTGGATGTACTTGGCATTACCCCGGTTACACCGCCCGGTGCGGGCATGTTTTTATGGGCCCGCCTGCCCCATGATATGGATGCTGCCAATCTCGCCCATGCCGCGCTGAAACAGAATATCATTCTCGCCCCGGGCAATGTTTTCAGCCTGTCAAAATCGGCGGGCAGCCTGATGCGGTTTAACGTCACCCAGTCGCTTCATCCGCGTATTCTGGCCTTTTTGAACCATGAAATCACCCGCGCGGCAGGTTGCTAAACGGGCGTAAAAAGACAAAAAACGCGCCGGATCCAACAATCCGGCGCGTTTATCATATAATCATATTTAAACCCGATTACGGGAAAAGCGGTTCCAGCTCAAGGCCCATCGTTTCGGGCAGGCCCATCATGACATTCATGTTCTGCACCGCCTGTCCCGACGCCCCCTTCATCAGGTTGTCTTCAACCCCAACGATAATCACACGGCCCGGCACCCGGTCCTTGACCACGCCAAACATCACAAAGTTTGATCCACGAACATGGCGGGTTTGCGGGGTGGTGCCAAAGGGCAGAACACGTACAAACGGCTCACCTTCATAACGTTTGACCAATGCCTCGTGGATCTGTTCGGGCGTAACACCATCGGCCAGCTTGACATAGATGCTTTCCAGGATACCGCGGCTCATCGGCATAAGATGCGGCGAGAAATTGACGATCACGTCATCGCCGGCAGCCCAGGACAACCCCTGTTCGATTTCCGGTGCATGGCGGTGCCCGCCGGTAGCATAGGCATGGATGCCTTCGGTAATTTCGGCAAACAAAATGCCTTCCTTGGGCGACCGACCCGCTCCGGTCACGCCGGATTTCGCATCAATGATGATGTCTTCCGACAGGATCAGTTTCTGTTCCAAAAGCGGCGTCAGGCTTAATTGTGCCGGGGTCGGATAACAGCCCGGATTGGCCACAACCCGTGCCTTGGCAACCTTTTCGCGATGCAGCTCGGTCAGGCCATAAACCACTTCTTTTTGCAAATCCTGGGCGGCATGTTCAGCCCCGTACCATTCCTTGTAGGTCGCGGCGTCAAACAGCCGGAAGTCAGCTGAGAGATCAACCACTTTGACATGCTGCGGCAAACCGGCAATGACGGCCTGTGTCGTGCCATGCGGCAGGGCACAGAAAATCAGATCAACGCCGTTCCAGTCAGCTTCATCAATACGAATCATAGTGGGCAAGTTCAAATGGGCCAGGTGGGGAAACACCTCGCCAAAGGGACGCCCGGCGCGTCGGTCTGCGGTCAACAGGACGATTTCGGCAGCGGCATGGTGCGCAAGAATGCGAACCAGTTCCGCCCCGGTATATCCGCTGGCACCGAGAATTCCGACTTTAACCTTGACGTCGCTCATTTCAAATCTTGCTCCTTAAATGGCAAAGTGACGTGTAAATACGTGCGGATGTTGGCAAACATGCCCCGTTGATGCAAGACATTCCGGCCCTAAAAAACCGTTATCTCCATGCAATTTACGCATATACGCATTATTACCGACGGGTTCCCGGCATTTTCGCAATCAATTCAGGGGTTACGCGGGCGTAATGCCACCGCCGGGCAGGCCCTTTTTTCCGCCGGACGCACGGTGGGGAATTTAGTGATCGCCTCATACCCCGTTACCGGCATCACCGGATAGGCTGGCACATACCGTTTGTCAGACAAACCAAACGAACTGGCCCGCAAGCCAGAGCGTTTTTGCCAGATACGCCGATGCGCATCAGACAAATTCACATCAGGATCATCAATCAGAAAAATGGCATCGCGTGCCAGGCGGTCATTATATTTATGGGCGGAAGGCAACCAGGCGGCCAGTTGTTTGCGCATTTCGCCTGGCGAGGGCAGCTTTTTGGTGCGGGTGACAAAATAGTTCATTTTTTCGATCAACGGTGCCAAATTCCCCGGCGGAGCCCCGCCATGTGTGGCACGATCAATAAAAAAGGCCACATCAATTTCCGTCGGATCGCGTTGAATAACCGGCTTTAAGGCCTTGTATATTCTGAAAAACCGCTGCACCTTGCCGCCATCGGCATTGGCGGCCTCATAGACCATACGATAGGCTTCCTGCACCTCATGCAGTGCGCCATAACGGGCAAAGCGTGCGCGCAAATCCTCTCGCCTTGCGGGGTTGGCCCAGGCGGCACATAAAATGGTTTCCACGCTGGCTTCATCGCCCAAAACCAGGCGGCGCATGGTATCGGCCTCCGGCCCGAAAACCGTTTGCAACAGGCCGGGATGGGCCTTTTCGGCCAGCACGATAATCTGTTGAATTTCAGCCCCGTGGCCTGCGGTGGCCCCGCGCGGCCCCCATGTCAGATAGGACGCCTTGTCGTTGGAATAACAATAAGGGTCGCCTTCGATATATCTTTTGCCGGTGGAAGGATTGCGCGACTGGCAAAAGTTAAATTGCACACGATCATAATCCGTGCCTTCCAGCGCAAAGGTCAGTTGATTGGCCCGTTCAATGGCATCGGGATAAGGCATTATGTCGGGCATCAGGGATCGCCACAGGCCAATGGTAATAACACCGTCGCTTTCTGGGGGCTCGCCCCCTGCCCCGGTGGTCAGGTCGGGGCGGCAGGCGATATAATCCTTGATGGCCTGCACGGTATTTGCGCCAATCGCCCCGTCGGGCGTGCCATAACTTGCCGGGGTCTTTTTCCGGCATTGGGCTGCGGCCTGAAACAGGCGCTGCTGAAAGGCCGACACAATGCTGAACTTGCCCACCGCCAAAGGCCGACCCTCATATTCGTAGAGAATTTGATGCGGGTCCGCCAGGCGCGCCTGCGCTGTTACCGACCCAAAGACCGGCGAAAATAACAGCCCCAGAATGGCAAAAATGCGCACACCCTTAATTGTCGACCTCCTGACAGGATGAAAATGGATTGTCCCGATCAGACTCAATCCTGTCACAGAGATAGCAGGCCTGCAATTTTCAGCAATGCTCAACTGGATATATGGTCAATCATTTGCCTCGACCGGAGCTTGTGGCAGGGTTAGCACCGCCTGAAAACCGGCCTCCTGCCCCGGAATGGGCGAGGCATAGGAAAATGTGCCCCCGGCCTGCTCGATCAGGGCAACCACGATCGATAATCCCAGGCCCGAACTTTCCGGGCTGTTGCCATGCCGGGCAAAGCGGCGCGTCAGCTTTGCCAGAATATGCGGCGGCACCTTATCGCAGCTATTTTCGACAATCAGGCGATGGGGGCCTTCGACCCTCACCTTTACAGGCACACTGACATCGCCATGCACCAGCGCATTTTCCAACAGATTACCCACACAAATGCCAAAGGCATCCGGGTCCATTGGCGCACGCAAGGGCAACCCGTGCCGATGCAGCAAAACTGTATTTTTAAAGCGCCCGCTGCGATGAATATCCTCGATCAGCATATCAATGATCGGATCAAGTTCCTGAACCTCGTGGGTTTTGCCAAGGCCGGATTCCGCCCGCGACCATTGCAGCAGTTTTTCCGACAAACGGCGCAAGCGGCCCAGCGACCTTTCAATCAGCATGGCGCGGTCGCGATGCGGGCTTTGCGCCGGAAGCTCGGTCAATAATTGCTGGGTTTGGGCCAACATACTGGCAATAGGGGTGCGCAATTCATGCGCACTGTTTGAGGCAAAGGCGCGTTCGGCATTCATCGCGGCACGTAAACGGTCCAACAGCAAATTCACATCCTGCCCCATTGCGGCGAGTTCGCCGGGCAAATCATCAATGGCAATGGCCTCCATATTCCCCGCCCCGCGCCGGTCCAAATCCTGGCGGAAACGGTAAACCGGGCGCATACCGGCCCGCACACTAAACCAGATCACCACCAGCAACACCGGCACCAGCACAAACAATGGCAGCAAAATGGCCATTGCACTTTCAAAGGTGGCCTCGCGCCGGTGCGCCAACGGTTCGGCCACCTGCATGTATAAACTGCCACCCACGGTGGGTTCGGAATAATACCGAAAGGTGTCATCCTGCCAGAAACCTGCCATCAAAGGGGCGGCAAAGGGCGTTTCCAGCGCATTGTCCGACCGCAGCAACACCCGGCCTGACGCATCGCGGATTTGATAGATAATATATTCTTCCGGGTCTGCATCGCCATTGTCATCCGGGCTGGCGGGGCGTGCGGTGCGCGCCGGAATATGGGTGATTTTGGAATTTGACGGACGGTCCATCAAAAATTCGACCGCCAGCGGCAAATTGCCCTGAACGGTTTCGCGCAGGCCACTGTCAAAGGATTCGGTTAATTCATCATGGATCACATAGGCGGCCAGTGCCGCCGCAATGGCCCAGCACAAACTGACCCAGACAACAACCCGGATCATGATACCGGCTGTCAGGCTTTTGAAAAAACCACCAAACATGCTCCCCTACCCCTCCAGCCGATAACCAACACCGCGCAGGGTGCGGATCAGATCGCTGCCGATTTTCTTGCGCAGGCGGCTGATATAAACTTCCACTGTATTGCTTTCAATCTCGGCACCAAATTCATAAAGCGAATCTTCTAGCTGGCGCTTGGACAGGGTGGCGCCGGGCTTATGAGCAAACTGCTCCAATAACGCCCATTCCCGCCCGGTCAGTTCCACCGGCTTACCGGCAACAAAAACCAGCCTGCGGGCCAGGTCAATTTCCACATCACCAATGTGCAATAACGGGTTGGGATTACCGCTATAACGCCGGGCCACTGCGGCCAGCCGGGCAATCATTTCGCCCAGATCAAACGGCTTGACCAAATAATCATCCGCGCCAGCATTGAGCCCGGCAATACGATCCGAGATTTTGTCCTGTGCAGTCAGAATAATGCAGGGTGTTGCATCGCCCCGCTGGCGCAGCGCGCGCAACATGGCAACGCCATTGCCATCGGGCAGGTTGATGTCGAGCAAAATCACATCATAACGGGTTGATTTCATCGAAAGCTCGGCATCTTCAAGGTTCTCAACCCAGTCTGCGGCATAGCCTTCGGAAACCAGATGATCGCGCAGGGCGCTGCCCAGTGTTTGCTCGTCTTCGATTAGCAGCAGTCTCATTCCCCACCTCGATCCTTTGTGCCCGCTGTCTCTAACCTTTGAAACTGACAATTTGCTGAACGATTAACCGGCACGTTCAGCCTGCTGTCAGCAAAGGTTGGCACCTTCCCGATCCACGAGTTTTTCACATTCCGGGTAACGATACACGATGAAAAACAGGATTTTGGTCGCAGCGATACCATTCGTCACCGGCATGCTTCTGACAGCTTCGGCGCGGGCCGATGAAAATATCTGCAAGGCGCCGATGGATCAGTGGCAACCGCGCGAAACCCTGCAGCACAAGCTTGAGGGTCAGGGCTGGCAGGTCGTGCGCATAAAAACCGACGAGGGCTGCTACGAGGTTTATGCCACCGATGCGCAGGGCAAAAGGGTTGAAGCCTATTTTGACCCGCGCAGCCTTGAACCTGTCAAAGTGCAGGAGGGGTAAGATGAACGAAACAATCCGGGTTTGGGACCCGTTGGTCCGAATTTTTCACTGGAGCCTGGCCACCTGCTTTGCTGTTGCCTGGATATCAGCCGAAAACTGGGATTCCCTGCATGAAAAAACCGGTTATGTCGCCCTTGCCCTGGTGGTCTTTCGCCTGCTTTGGGGGCTGATCGGCCCGCGCTATGCCCGTTTTACGCAATTTGTCCGCCCGCCCCGCGATGTGCTGGCCTATTTGCGTGCCATCGTGACGGGCCATGAAAAACGTTATGTCGGCCACAATCCGGCTGGCGGGGCCATGATTTTACTGTTGCTGGGCCTGATGGCGGCAACCGGGGCCACTGGCTGGCTTTATAGCACGCCCTCCTATCATGACTGGCACTGGATCAAGGAAGTGCATGAATTTCTGGCAAACAGCCTGATGGTTTGTGTGGGCCTGCATGTGGGCGGCGTGTTGCTAGCAAGTTTGCGCCATCACGAAAACCTGGCCCGGTCCATGATCAATGGACGCAAACGCCCGCCCGAACCCGGCGATATCGGCTGAGACCCCGGTAGTGACACGGGCACGTTTCAGCCCCGCGCTGCCAGCGACCTAAACCAACAACCGAACTCTTTGAAAATCCCCCTGCCCGCTTACGGGCGACTGCCCACGGATGTTCCCGATGAATTTTTCAGACTGGCGCAAAAATTTCCGCCTTCCTGCCCTTGATTATCGCATCGCACTCATGTTGGTCGTGCTGTATTTTACAGTCACTTTTAACTGGGGATTATTGCGCCATTTTTACGCGATCCTGTCGCAAATGCAGGATTATGATCCGCTGTTTGCCGCAACCGCCCCGCTGGTGGTGATATTGGCACTCACCCTGGTTTTTGTGCCCTTCAGCTTCAAATATATTTTCAAACCGGCGATGGTTTTCTTTATCGTGACCGCTGCTGTTGTCAATTATGCCATGCAGCATTACGGCATTGTCTTTGACAAGACGATGTTTACCAATTTCGCCGATACCTACCCGGCCGAAGCCCTTTCCTATGTCAGTGGCAATTCGGTTTTCTGGGTGGTGACAACCGGCATTTTACCTGCCGCCATCCTGATTGCGATGCCGATCAAATACCCCAAATCCGTTTTTGTCGGTCTGGGCCAACGCTTGGTTATCCTTACCCTGGTCCTTGCCTGTACCGGGCTTTTGGGCGCGGGATATTATAAAAATTACGCATCCATTGGCCGCAACAACAAAATCCTGGGCAAGGAAGCCATGCCGTTCAACTATGTTGTTGCCGGTCTCCAATACGGTAAAATGCAATACAGGGCACATTTCATCCCGTTCCAGACCATTGGCGAAGATGCCAAACATCACCCGGCCTCCGGCAAGCCAAACCTGGTGTTTCTCGTCATTGGCGAAACGGCCCGTGCGGAGAATGTCGAACTGGATGGTTACAAGCGCGATACGTCGCCCTTTACCCGCAACATTCCCGGACTGGTCAGTTTCGAGCATGTCAGTTCGTGCGGTACCGCAACGGCCATTTCCGTGCCCTGCATGTTTTCCGACATGACACGGGCCAATTTTGACGGCACCTATGCCTCCAAACGCGAAAACCTGCTTGATATTGTCGCGAAAACCGGGGTTTCGGTGTTCTGGAAGGAAAATGACGGCGGCTGTAAGGGGGTGTGTGACCGTATCCCCAATATCGAGCTGTCATCAGACATGTATCCTGACCTGTGCAATGGGCACACCTGCCTGGATGCCGCCATGTTGCAGGACATCGACCCGGAAATGGCAAAAATGAAACCGGGCGACAAGCTAATGATCTTTCACATAATCGGCAGTCACGGCCCAACCTATTACCAACGATATCCGCAGGATTTCCGCACCTTCACCCCGGATTGTCCGCGCAGTGACATTGAAAATTGCAGCCATCAGGAACTGGTCAACAGTTACGACAATTCCCTGCGTTATACCGATTATGTCGTCTCGCAACTGATTGCCAAACTGCAAACCCTGTCTGACGATTACAATCCATCCCTGCTTTACATTTCGGATCACGGTGAATCTTTGGGGGAAAACGGCCTTTATCTGCACGGCGCGCCCTATATGTTTGCCCCCTCACAGCAAACTCATGTGCCCATGTTCATGTGGATGGCAAAACAGACGGAAGAAAGCAAAAATATCAATCCGGCCTGTGTCAGCAAAACCGCCAGGGATGACACCTATTCACAGGATAATCTGTTTTCAACGGTGCTGGGATTGCTGAATATTTCAACCAGCCTGTATCAAAGCAACCAGGATATACTGGCGAAATGTGAAACGCCGAGTACCCGTACCGCTGCCAATAGCTCAACGCTGCCGGTTATGCAGTAAACTCCCCCATAACCTGGCAAAAGCAGGGCCGGTTCACCTCACGCTCGCGGTGAACCGGCCTTGTGCGTTCAAGAACTTCTTAAAGCTGCCTGATTTTACCAGTAGTGCTGAAAACAGTTTTCAAAAGGCGAGACAAAAACGGGACACATCCATGAGCAAAAAGCCGGTTCGCCCCAAATTTAACGACATGAGCACGGACGCCCAGAAACAATATGTCAGCGACATGATCATGATTGTCTTGGGCATATCGGCATTTTTACTGTTTGGGGTCCTGATCGCCTATGCCGCCCTGCAGGTGGTCTCGCAGGGTTTTATGGTTTACTGTTTCATCTTTGTGATCGGGGCCAATATTGTCCTGAAATGTTTGCAGCCCCTCATTTTAAAGGTCATGCAAAACAGCAACTGACCGGGAAGGCCCCATGAATACATAACCCTGTCAAGGGCATGACATCACGACCTTCCCCGATCACAACCGATCAAACACCGGCGCATTGGTCGCCGATGGAAACAGGCTGGCGCAATTGCGACAGGCAATATGTGCCAATGGCGGCAAAACCCAATGCCTCGTAAGCACGGCGCGCCGCCGGGTTATTGGTAAACAAAACGGCCTGTTTGACGCCCCGCGCCCGGGCGGCCAGCAGGCAACGCCCAACCAAAAACCGGGCATAGCCCATATTGCGATAAGCCGGCGGCGTCCAGACCGGGCCAAGCTGCACGGCTTCAGGCAAACGGGCATTAAATCCGGCAAGTGCCACCGGCTGGCCATCAACAAACAAAACCCACCAGCAACGCTCCTCCAGGGCATTGACCACACGCGACGCCACACGGCCGTCCAATGCCAGGTTTTCCTCGGCATTCAGGGCCTCGATCTCGTATTGCCGCATCCAGCGCAGCAAGGTCGCCCGGTCCATACGGGCGGCATCCTCGACCTGATAACTGTCCCCCAGCGGATGGACCACTGGTTTTACGGCATCCAGGGCCAGTGTATAGAGGGTTTCATCATGATTAACGGCAAAGGCTTCCGATGGCAGGTCAAAGGCGTTATGGAGCTTTTTGGCCGCCTTTGACGGCCCCAAAACCCCGGCAATCCGCCCAGTCAACCGGTTGCGACAATAGGCAACAAGTTCGGTCAGGGCATGATCCGGCACCATATCCCCGCCCCCCTGAACCAAAATGTTTCCGGCCTGCATATGGGCGATGACGGCGCAAATATCGCCAGTTTCTGAAACGGCACCATAATAATCGGCGGACAAACGATTATTGTTGCGTCGGCCCATACCAGCAGCACGCAAATTACTGCGCAAAAACATTGTGCTGCTGGTATGGGCCGACAAAAAACCCTCAAGTGCTGGCAGGTCCTGTTGTTGTAATAGTCTGTATTGCATTGTGGTCTCCGCATGTTTGCGTGGATGAAAATATATAGGCCCAAATAGAAAAAGCCCGCTGGCGAACCAGCGGGCTTTTGAAATCGCGATTGCGTATAGCTGCCGGTTAGCGCTTCGAGAACTGGAAGCTACGGCGGGCTTTGGCTTTACCGTATTTCTTACGTTCAACTGCACGCGAGTCACGGGTGAGGAACCCACCAGCTTTGAGGACTTTGCGCAGTTCCGGCTCGAAATTGATCAAGGCACGGGAAATACCATGACGAACGGCACCGGCCTGACCGGAAAGACCACCACCAACAACAGTACAGAACACGTCGTACTGGTCGTTACGGGCAGCAGCACCGAACGGCTGGTTGATCAGCATGCGCAGAACCGGGCGACCGAAATAGTTTTCGAATTCGCGACCGTTAACGGTGATCTTGCCCGAACCGCGTTTGATCCAGACACGGGCAATGGCGTTTTTACGACGGCCGGTTGCATAGGCACGGCCCAGTTCGTCGATCTTCGGTTCCGGCAGGGTGCTTTCAGAAGCAGCGGCCTGTCCAGCCGGCGCCAGATCCTTGAGATCTTCAAGAGTTTTGGTGTCGGCCATTATTTCGCGCTCCGCTTATTCTTTTCGTTCAGTGCCGTTACATCCAGCACTTCCGGCTGCTGCGCTTCATGCGGATGATCGGTACCGGCATAAACGTGCAACTTGGTCATAACCTGGCTGCGCAGCGGGCCGCGGCTCATCATACGCTCAACAGCTTTGATGATCACGCGTTCCGGATGTTCGCCGCCCAGGAGCTTGTCCATGGTGCGTTCTTTAATACCGCCCGGATAACCGGTGTGCCAGTAAAACTTCTTGTCGGTCAGTTTACGGCCGGTCAGTTTTACTTTTTCGGCATTGACGATAACAATGTGATCGCCACAATCCATGTGCGGGGTAAACATGGCTTTGTGCTTGCCCCGAAGACGATTGGCAACGATTGCAGCCAAACGACCGAGAACGACGTCTTCAGCGTCGATCACGAACCATTTGCGCTCAATGTCGCTCGGTGTCGCAGTGAAGGTTTTCATAAATTCTTTACCTGAAACTGGTTTTCACGGAGGGAATCGCCCCTCGCTGAAAGTGGGCGCAGTATGCCAATTTTTACCGGGAAAGCAACAGGAATAATTCGTTATAAAACAACAACTTATATCTTTTGGTATTATTTTACCACACAATCGCAAGCTTTTTTATCCTGCTGTGCCCGCCGGCGGCATCGCATAGGTCCCAATAACATGGGCACACAGGGCATCATCCACAGCGGATCGAATGTCGCACTGCGCAACAAGCAGCCGCTTTCCAGCCTTTAAAATACTGGCTTCCGCAATCAGATCACCCGGCTTTGCGCCGGATAGAAAATGCACCGTGATCTCACTTGTAACTGCATGATCGGCAACCGGCGCCACCATCCAGGCAACCGCATACAGCGCAATATCAGCCAGGGCGAAAATGGCTGGTCCGCAAACCACGTTGCCAGGGCGAATGTAACGCGGGTTAAACGGCAACCTCAACCGCGCAACGCCGTTGGCAAGACTTTCCGTAACAACCCCCATATCGCCAACAAAGGGCACCTTTTCGGCCATAATGCGATCAAAGTCCCGCATGCTGATACCGCCTGCACTTCCACGATCCATGATCACGTTTCTCCCTGCTGAATCCTGACATCACGTCATTTTATTATTAACGTTTACGTTAACGTAAGAACACAGCAAGGTCATGCAGGAATTTCAGGTGGCACCGTCGTTGCCCCCAAAAACACAAACGGCGATACCTTAAAAAGTACCGCCATTCAAAATGATGCGCCTTGCCAACATGACAGGACAGATCAAAACAGTGAATAAAGCTCGATCGAGGTCAGCACCAAAACATAGCCAACCGCAACCGCCGCAATCATATAGGCACCGATCCGGGGTGCCCAAAACTCCACCCCTTTGCGCTTGGGCGGTTCTGCCTTTTTCTGTGCCTGGGCAGCCAAGCCTTCAAGCGCAGCATAACTTTCCGGGGTTGCCCGCCGCCGCCCCGTCTGGACAAGGTCCACGGGCGCACCAGGCTCTCTTTTGGGGGGGCGCGGCGTACCCGGTTGTCTGTCGGGTAAGCGCAATCCATGCTGTTCAATTGGCATATTCGTCAAATCCGGGTTAGCATCAAATGCAGACAAGGCAGCTTTTGGCTCCTGGGTAAATCGCGACAATAAATCATCGGTTTTCACATGCTCCGTCTGTATCTGTGTCGCCATATCGGGTTTCTCACCCGTGCCTACAAGCCCATCAGCCCCCGGAACGGTATTTGTCGATATGTCCGTGGCTGGACGCGGACGTGCCGCATCGTCCGTTTTCCATTCAAAGGCACTATTTCCCACGTCACGACCTGCTCCGCCTGCCGTTTCCTCACGGCCCTGGGCAGATTGCGGCGCATCCATTTCCCAGACATATTGATCCGGGTTCGGTGCTGCCTTCGGCGTGGGCTCCGGGCCAATCCGGGTAACATTAATGCCCTTGGCCGCCAAACGCTCGATCGCGGCGGCCTTTTTGGTTTCAAGTTCTTCTTCAATCACTTCAGGGCGGTCATAGCGGTTCATGGAAGAGCGTCTGGCAGGGGATATCACCCGGCGCGCTTCTTGTATCCGGCGGTTGGAAACATATGCCGACGGCGCCACATCCTGCGGCCCCCGCTCGGGTTGATCGCGCTGTTCCATGTCGTACACCTGATGCCAGCAGCAGTTAGCATGTTCAGACAAACTGGCGGACAAGTTGTTTTGTCACGACAGTCTGACCGAAGTGGTAACGGCAACCATGATTTCCATGTTATGACATTCGTATAAGAACTTGCAGTAAAATTTGCATTCGGGAGGAAAAAATGATCCAAAAAGATGAAAATACCGAAAAATACATCGTCCGTGAGGATAGTGGCGCAGTATCCATACTAACTCTGAATCAACCTCGACAAAGAAATGCCCTATCCTCAAAGATGATGTCGGCGCTTATTTTTGAATTAAATGACATTGCGGAGTCGCCGAATATTCGCGCAGTGATCCTAGCGGCCAATGGGCCAGTCTTTTGCGCCGGGCATGACTTAAAAGAATTAAAAAGTATTTCGAGTTGTGACGCCCATGCTGCCCTGTTTGCCCAATGCAGCGAATTAATGATGCGAATAGTTACCCTGCCCCAGCCCGTTATTGCCCGTATACATGGCATGGCAACAGCAGCAGGGTGCCAACTGGTCGCAAGCTGCGACCTGGCTGTTGCCAGCGAAACGGCAAAATTTGCCACACCCGGGGTCAATATCGGCCTGTTTTGCTCTACGCCAATGGTGGCCCTGTCGCGCAATATTGCCCGCAAGCACGCCATGCGCATGTTACTGACTGGCGACCCCATTTCCGCCGAACACGCCTGGCAGATGGGGCTGGTTTCCGATGTTGTCACAGAAGACACGCTTGAAAGCGCAACACGCGACCTTGCTGCGCGCATTGCCGAAAAATCGGGTTCAACGGTTAAAATCGGCAAGGAAGCCTTTTATCGCCAAATCGAAATGCCGCTGGCAGCAGCCTATGATTATGCCTCATCCGTCATGACCACCAATATGCAAACCCGCGATGCCGATGAAGGAATTGGGGCCTTTGTTGAAAAACGCCATCCAACATGGCGGCATGAATAATACAGTATTTTGAAGCGATTTTTCTTTAGGTCGCGCTGCCTGCAGGCAGCCTTGTTGCCCGCTGTATCATTGCCCCGTCATTAATCCGCCATTGACGCCTCCATGACGGGGCAGCCCCGGTTTACGCAACCATATATGCCACATTTATAATGCCCGGAAACGGTCAAATACCGTATCATAAATGATCATGAATACGGGACCAATGGGGGAAGCTGTGACAATTGAATTATGGGTTACATATGCGCTGGCCTGCAGCATTGTACTGGCCATTCCCGGCCCGACCATCATGCTGGTGGTCAGCTATGCCCTGGGCAAGGGACGGCAAACGGCCTGGGCCACGGTGCCAGGTGTGGCATTGGGCGATTTTACCGCCATGACCCTATCCCTGCTTGGCGCGGGCGCCGTGTTGTCCGCCTCGGCAACGGCGTTTGGGATTCTCAAACTTGTTGGGGCCGGATACCTGATATATCTGGGCATCAAAATGTGGCGAGAAAAACCCCATAGCCTTGAAGATTCCAAAGAGGCACGGCGCAACCGCCCGTCCCGCATGTTTTTGCATGCCTATATTGTCACCGCGCTCAATCCCAAGGGCATTGTTTTCTTTATTGCCTTTGTCCCGCAATTCATCGTGCCGCATCAGCCGGTCGCCCCGCAATTTAGCGTTCTGATCGCAACCTTTGTCGGGCTGGCGATGATCAATGCGCTGCTATGGGCGCTGGCAGCTGGCACCATGCGGGAAAAATTTCGCAGCCCGCGCGCCCTGCAAATCATGGGGCGGGCTGGTGGTTCGGTTTTGATTGCCGCCGGGCTGATGACGGCCCTTGTGCGCCGCGCAAATGCCGCGACCTGAAAAACAAAAACCGCGAACGTTTTACCGACCTGCGGCACGGGCACGCGCCCCTGCCCGGTTACGTCGGCGCGAGGATGATCCCGCCATATTGGGATCATCCCTATTGCGCCAATTTTCCCAAAACTGTTTGATGATCGGGAACAGGGCAATCAAGACACCAGCAATCAAGACAATCCAGGCCGGACGTGGCGGATACATCCAGTAAAAATTGGCCTGCAAAACCCGCAGGGGCGGAACACCGGTTGCCAGGGCAAACCAGGCATATTCAATCGCGACTGTGCCGATGGCGGCCACAATCGCCAACCCCAGCAGGGTGAAGGGCGACTTCATTTTCCAGTTCATTTTACTGGCAACCCTTGAGAGCATCAGCCACAGGTAAAAACCGGCCATCAGCGTTGCTTCGGTAACATCTGCCTTGGACTGCATGAAAAAATGCAAAATACCCAAGGCCGCGATGACGTAACTTGCCTTGTGCAACCGGCCCCAGTTTCGCCCCAACCGCCGCATCATGCCATTGGTCGAGGTAATGCCAAGTACAACAAGGCCCATGACCGCAACAAAACCGATGGTCAGATAAATCCGCACGACAATTTCGGTCGCAATGCGCGAGATATCAAAGGACTGATCAATACAATACAGCAACAAATGACACAGCGCATAGCCCAGTGCCGCCAATCCGACCATGCGCCGTACCAAAACCACCCTGGCAAATTTCGTCACACGCCGGAATGGCGTGATGGCAAGCGAAATCAGCAGCATGCGAATGGCCCAGTCCCCTGATCCGTGGATGGCATCCTTGATCGGCAAAGACACCCCATCATGAAACAGAACCGGCCACAGCACGACACATCCCGGCACAAGGATGGCGATGAAAACCATCAACTTGAAACTGGAAAAACGACCGGAATGATCAAGCCACGGGAACATGGGCTTCCCTTCTGTGATGGTTTAACGGCGACATTGCCCGCCCATGCCAACAGCATGGTGCAAATTTACCTCCCTATAGAACGCAACAACGCATCAAAGATCACTTAAACTCATGATCAACTCTGCGAGAGGCCTGCATCAGAGTGGATCACTGCCTGTGCCCCATTGTCCCGATGCGATAATATCTTAAAGAAAAATCGCTTTAGGTTATGATGTGAATGTGCGACTTCCGCTGATGGAAAGAACCCAACATGAGCAATTTCACCAATCCCGACACAAACAGCCTGCGCGAATTATTTAACAGCACCAAAACCATCGCCCTTGTCGGAGCCAGCCCGAAACCGGAACGGCCGTCAAATCGGGTCATGTCATTTCTGCTGGGGCGTGGTTTTCATGTCATCCCGGTTAATCCGGGTCAGGCGGGCGATAAAATTCACCATCAAAAAGTTTATGCCCGGCTGGCAGACATCCCCGAACCGGTCGATATGGTGGATATTTTCCGTAATTCCGAAGATGCAGGCGATGTTGTCGATGAAGCGATTGCCATCAAGGCCAAGGCCGTATGGATGCAGTTGAATGTGATTAACGACGAAGCTGCAAAGCGTGCCGAAGCTGCGGGCCTGACCGTTGTAATGGATCGTTGCCCGGCCATCGAAATTCCAAGGCTTTTTGTCGCGGACTGGCGCAAGCCGTAAAAACAAAGTCCCCCAAGCGCCGAAAAGCTTTGGGGGACTTTAACAATAACAATCGCACCAACATTCCCGCCTGAATACTTCACATCCTTTGACAAAACATAAGACGGGACAAAGCGGGGTATTGTTAACGGTTATTTCTGTGCCGTCAGCGTACCGGCAATTTTGCCCGTCCCCGTCTGACACAGGCGGATCAGGTCGGGGACAAGCCCCTTATTGCCAATAAACACCGGTTTCACCGCGCTGGTAACATCGTATGTCGTGGTGTTTTCATCCATGACGGCATCATAAAGACCGGGTGTTTCGGTAATGAGCGACATCACGCCAGCCCGGTTGATGCGCATGGAAGCAAAACCATTCCCATAAGCCACACGGGCACATTCGCGGCCCAAAACACCGTCAAATTCCTTGACCAGCTTATAACGCGGATTTTTTACCAGATTATCCCGCGAGAGAACCTGAAACGGTTTTAACCCTGGCGACGGGATATATTTTGCCAACTGTGCGCGGGACTGAACAATATAACCATCCGGGAAATATACGGCGACATCTTCGGATAATAAAACACGGTCCCCCAAAATCGGGCCGGAGCGCAAAAGTTCCTTAATGCGTTTATTGGGAATTTCGCCAGAAAAGCCGTTAAACCGGAGAACTTTTGAATCCCCACGCTCCTTGGCAAACAGTTTTTCAAAAGGAACAACCGGCGTTGGCTCGGCTGCCTGAGCCGAAACACCGGAAAACGTTAAAAGACCAAGCCCGAATACTGCCGAAACAGCACACAAAACACTCTTCTGCCAAAACGACTTTGTGTTCATTTTCCCCCCGGAGTCTCAGTACGCCCGATCATCATGATCAACGACTGTATGGGTTTATCTGATCATTTCAAGCATACTTTCCCGCCTGAATCCCCGCGCCTTCTCACAATCCAAAAAAAACAACGGGATGGCATGATGCCATCCCGTTGCCAAAGATTTGGTAAATGACCGACAGTTTAAATTAGTTGTCGATCGAAATGGTAACACGACGGTTACGCGGCTCGCGAACACCATCCGGAGTCGGGATCAGCAGATCGCTTTCACCAACGGCTTTTTCTTCAAGGCCATCAGCTTTGATACCCCGTGCTTCCAGAGCGGAGGCCGCAGTGTCAGCACGACGCTGGGAAAGCTTCTGGTTGTAGGAAGCCGGACCCGACGAGTCGGTGTGACCAACGACAGTTACCATACCCGGGCTTGCAGCCCACTGTTCGGCAGCGGCGTCGAGAACACGTTTGGCAACCGGGGTGATTTCGGATTTGTCGAAATCAAAGAAAATGGTGAAAAGACGCGGTGCAGCCGCCATCGGCTGTGTTTCGGTCGCAGCAACCTTCGGTGCTTTCAGCTTGGCGATTGCGTCTTCGTATTCTTTCCAGCATTTGGTGATCAGGTCAGTCTGCCAACCTTCTTCACTTTCTTCGATCCAGCAATCGTAACGGGCCTGTGCCGTTGCGGCAACGTCAGGCATCGCTTCACGTGCACCGCCGTCCAAAAGACCGATCAGTTCTTCACGAACGGCACGTTTCTGGGCGATTTCCTGGTCGTCAAAACGCCAGTTTGCCGGATCTTCCGGAAGGATGGTTTCGTTTTGAGCTACTTTTGCTGCCTTGCGGGCAAAAAAGTCAGCATCAAAGAAGTCGTACCATTCATCAGCTTCACGCTCTGCGTAAGCAATGTATTCCGCCTTGAGGTCCTTGCCAAAAGCGGTGGTCGGCTCGGCGCCATGAAGGGCCGAATCAAGCGAGCTATCATAGGTCAGCGGGTTGCCACCATAAGCAACAGCGGTGCCTGAATTGTCGATGCTGCTACATGCGGCCAGCATACTGACGCTGCCGATTGCGATTAGTAAAGACGAACGAAACTGCATGTTCTTTGCCCCAGTAGTTCAGGTTGTTATCAAACTCTAACAATAGTACCAAACGTGGTATTATTATGACCGGAAACGTGCAAAAAAGCGAAAGGTTCCAAGATATTATTTTTTATCGTGGCTCCGAGCAACCTTTTCAACCCGATCAAAGCATGTAATCCTAGGTTCACCATACGCCACAATAGAAAAACATGATCAATTTATTTTCGGTGGCCAAGTATACGAGGTTTGCATGAACGGCACAGATACAAATTCAATTGTTGAAATGATTCGCGCTTTTGCCCTGGGAATGGGCATTCAGATCGTCAGCGCGATTATCATTCTGATTGTCGGCTGGTGGGCCGCAGGCAAAGCCGCCGCCCTGGTTCGACGCGCCTTAAAAAACACCAAGCTTGTTGACAATACACTTAAGCCGCTAGCGGCCAGTGTCGTACAGTATACCATACTTGTATTTGTCATTGTTGCTGTTCTGTCCAAATTTGGCGTTGAAACGACCAGCATCATTGCCGTACTTGGCGCGGCTGGCTTGGCAATTGGCCTGGCCCTGCAGGGAACCCTGTCCAATATTGCATCGGGCGTGATGATTTTGCTGCTGCGGCCCCTGCGCGTGGACGAATTTGTCTCGGCCGGTTCCGTTTCGGGAACCGTTGTTGAAATTACTTTGTTCACCACCCTGATGAAAACGGGCGATGGCGTTTTTATTTCGGTGCCGAATTCGCAAATCTGGAACAGCGCCATTACCAACTATTCGCGCAATCCGACCCGCCGCCTTGATATCAAAGTCGGCATTGCCTACGAAGATGACGTCGATGCCGCGCTGGAATTCATGAAAAACCTGGTTGCCAGCGACAGCCGCGTTCTGGCCGATCCGGCACCGATGTCCTTTGTCGCCAATCTGGGGGAAAGCTCGGTTGATATTACCGCACGTGGCTGGACCAATACGCCGGATTTCTGGGCAACCTTCTGGGATCTGAGCCGTCGGTCAAAAACCGAACTGGAAGCCGCCGGTTTTTCTATTCCGTTCCCGCAGCGCGACCTGCATTTGAAATCCGATAGCGCCGAAGCCCTTTCTGCTGCCATGCAGGCAAAAGCCGAGTCTGAAGGCAAGTCGCGCACAGCGGCAGCAAAGCCCAAAACCAGCAAAACGACGGCCAAACCGGCAGCAAAGAAAACAACTTCTACCTCTGCCAGCGTTGATGCCGACCCGACGCCAGATAAAACCTCTGACGAGACAAAAGCCTGAGCCTGACGGCAGGCTATACTCTCGTACCGGAAGAATCTGGCACCAGAATAATGCGCAAATGAAAACGGACGTCCCTGGTGGATGTCCGTTTTTTTTGCGCTGTATTTATGAACCGGCTGGCAAAGTGGTCCGAGAATACCATCTTTTGCAAAGCGTAGTAGCCTGCTGTTACCCGCACAACGGGCAAATATTCTATGCTTCGCCTGCACATACCAATCATCACGGGAGAAACGATTATGCCTGCCAAAAAAATTCTGATGCTGGTCGGTGACTATGCCGAAGACTATGAAACGATGGTCCCTTTTCAGACACTGCTTGCAGTTGGTCACAAGGTGGATGCCGTTTGCCCGGAGAAAAAAGCGGGCGACTCTGTTCGCACCGCCATCCACGATTTTGAAGGCGACCAGACCTATAGCGAAAAACGCGGCCATAACTTTGCATTAAACGCGAATTTTGAGGATGTGAAAGCAGCCGATTATGATGCGCTGGTCATCCCCGGTGGGCGCGCGCCGGAATATCTGCGCCTGAATAAAAAGGTTATTGAACTGGTCAAGGAATTCCATGCCGCGAACAAACCCATCGCAGCGGTTTGTCATGGCGCGCAAATTCTTGCGGCTGCCGACATCATTCGTGACCGCAAGGTTTCGGCCTATCCCGCCTGTGCGCCCGAGGTGACACTGGCCGGCGGAACCTATATGGAAATCGACATTGATGCTGCCCATACCGACGGCAATCTGGTCACGGCCCCGGCCTGGCCCGCCCATCCGCAATGGATGGCACAATTCCTGAAGGTGCTGGGCACAACCATCAGCCTGTAACAGCCTCACCTGTTATCTGCTGGCTGGACCGAGACACAACAGAGATAAACAGGCTATGATGTTTTGGATGTTAACATCATAGCCTGTTGTTGCATCTTGTGTCGTGAAACAGGCCAACACAGCCAGGAAAGCAAACCATGTGCAATATCTATTCGGGAACCGACCCTGACCTGTATGAAACCGTTACCCGGTCCGTCCGGATTAACGGGGTTGTCACCAGCCTGCGGCTTGAACAGCGATTTTGGCAGATTCTGGATGAAATTTCCCTGAAAGAAGGATGCTCCACACCGCAATTTTTGGGGATCCTCCATGACGAGGTTGTGGCCCAGCGCGGCACCATACCCAATTTTGCGTCGCTTCTGCGGGTTGTTTGCACCGTATATTTACAACAGCCTGATACATCCCCCCTGCCCGTCACCAGCAGCGCAAAAATTGCCGATAGCCCGAACCGGGCCATTGCCGGATAAGCCGAATTTTATCAGACAACCCAAAAATCAAAGGGAGATCAGCTTAACCAGGACGCAATTTCGCGGCTGTTAAAGCCGGGCATGGCGGACCGGGTTCCACGATACGGGTCGGCTGTGCGGTTTGCCTCGGCATTGCGCTTGTTTTGCATCCCGACGGCCGTTGCAAAATCCATACGCGCAGGTGACAACCAGGGTTTCGCCGAGCGTTCGGCATTTTCCCGTTTGGTTTCCCGGGTCTTGGCTTCGTAAATCCAGCGCAATTCCTGCTTGAGGGTTTGATATTCCGCTGTATCAGGCGCAGCATTCACCTCGGAGACGATCTGGATTTTGACCATCTGCGGAAAACAGTCCAACCGCTCCAGCAGCATGAATTTCACACTGGGCCGAACGGCATCAGAGCGCATCAGCTTGATCACCAGGCGTTTGTAAATTTCGATCCGCAAATTTCCGCTGGTCGCAAGCTCGATAAATTCATCGACAAAATCACGCGCCTCACGCTTGCCATCCAGCAACGCGCGCAAATTTTCCGTCATGGCCCGACGATAAAACTCGCGAATTTCCACAACATGGTTGGAGGCGCGATTGCGCACAACGTGCATGGATTCGGGGCTAAAGGCATTTTTGGTCAGCAGTTTGATGCAGTCATGCACCAGTTCATGCTTGGTGGCATCACCCACCACTTCAAAAATACCGGTAATCAGTTCCTTGCATTTGGCATGCGGTCCCATGCGGGTGGCTGCGGCCAGTGCCATCGGGCTTTCCGGGTCTTTGGTCGCAATCACTGCCAGTGCCAGCGGATCATCATATTGCAGCAATGCCAGATCATTGCTGAGGAGATGTTCCGGCATCAGCAGGCGCTTGCGGTCCCCCGCCCCCGTTACCGTCAACGGTTCGCGGGTGCGATAGCTATCCTTGATGGAAAGCGCATATTTCAGACCGTCATAAGAAATCCCAAGGTCAAGCGACATTGGCGCTTAGTCTCCCTTACGACCGAATCGACGCCGCAAGGAAGGCGACCTTGAGGATTTGCCATCCGCTTCGCGTGCGGCGGCTTCATCCACCACCTTTTGCGCGGTCTTTTCGGCTTTGGCCTTATCATCAACGACCGGAGCGGGAGCAGGATCGGTGAAGAAATCAATATACCAGTCCATATCGGCACGCGGCATACCATAACGCCCCCCCGTTGCCGGAGACTCCAAAGCCTCTTCGTCAATGCCAGAGCTGATTTGCAACACAACAGCCGACTGGGCAGACATCCCCGCCCGCCAGGCCATTGCCGTAATGGCACGGGCACTTCCGGAATCCAGGATTTTTGCCACAACGGACGGCGGCAACTGCCCGTAACGGGCCAATTCACGCACCACGGCCTCGTCGTCATTGCGTGCGAGGGCATCCAGCACATATTGCTCGACACTAGGGCCGCGCCGCGCGGAATTATCCGCGAAGGTATTGCCTTCGACGGCCAAGTCGGCATTGGCAATGTCCTCACCAATGGGCGGCCGGGTATCACGGGCAACGCGGCTGTCAAAGCGGACTTTCTCGATCCGCTGCCGCACGGCCTGGCGCAGGGCACGGGCCACTTCGGCACGCAGGCGGCCCTCTTCAACCAGCGTATCAAACAGCGAGGCCGCAATAAAATGCGCCATTCTGCGCTGTGCGGTACGCGACAAACGGTCCCGGCCAATCACCATGCGCTGTTCAGGTGTTTCATGCTTGCGCGATGTTGGGCGGTCAAAATGCGGCGCAATCTCGACAACATTTTCCGCCGGTTCGTCACCCTGTCGCAGGCGCGAAAACAGGCCACCCTTGGGTTGTTCGGCACTGTCCTGCGCCCGGCGGGCCAGAGCACGCTGGGCCCGCAGCCGCTCGCGGCTCCAGGCTGTGGTGGTAAATTCACCGCGCCCGCGCACCAAATCGACAAAATCGGATTCGTTAAGCAGTTCGACATATTCGATGATATGAACCTGGCCGATATTTGCCAGATCAAGACGCAACCGGTTTGCCGCCTGGCGGGTCAGATAAGGCGTATGACCAAATTCCTGCTCGATCAGGGCAATCACCTGCGGACGATAACAATCGGCAAGACGCTCGATGGCATCCATAAACTCGTCCACCATCTCCATCCGCTGGGCAGAGGAAAGGTCGGGCAAATGGCGCCGCAACCGACGTGATACATCCATACGCGCTTCGCCATCATCCTCGCCGTGGCGGGTGGGCATGTAAAACGCATCTTCGTCATCGTCAAATTCGTCTTCATCCGCGCCAATGCGGGCGGCGAAACTCAGAAACGATTCGTCAGGCGGTGATGAAAGATCACCTGGATTATGCGGGGCAGCGGCATTTTCAGAACGGGTACTGCCGGTTTTGTTCAGCGAGAATTCATCAGGGGCCACTGTGCGAACAATGTCGGCCAGTTCGCGCAATTTATCGCCAGCACGGTCGTTGCTGTCCGTGTCTTTCGATTTTTGCCGATTGAACATCCAGGCCAGCATGTTCTTTTATTTCCCCACTTTTTTAACGGGTTGCAGCACCAATTTGCCGTTTCCCAAGATCAATCGCTGAATTGACAGACACCTTGTAGCAAGGCGTCATGCCCGGAACAACAGATTAGCCCCAAAAGTTCTTTTTAGAACAAAGACCTGCCAGTAAATGTCCCCATGACAGGCTGATTTCCATGTTTTTCACTATCGGCAGAAATGTTCAAAAAAACCTTAACGACCACCCGGCAAAACCCAAAGATGCCATATATTTAGCCGGTTGTAGCCGGACAACAGTGGCGCAGCCCCCATCGACACAAGAAAACCAGAACGCCCCAAACACGAAGGGCCGCCCGAAGGCAGCCCTTTGCACAGGATATAATGCAGGACAAAGCAGTGATGCCAACCGGCAATCAGCTGCGTCCCGAAAGCCACGCAATACGCAGAATGTTGGTTGCACCCGGCGTTCCAAACGGAACCCCCGCCGTGATCACCAGCGAATCACCATTGTCGGCAAATTCTTCGCGTTTGGCGACGTCACAGGCAATCCCCACCATTTCACCAAAATTGGTGGCATCACGGGTAAAGACCGGATGAACACCCCAGCACAACGCCATGCGACGTGCGGTCTGAATTTTCGGTGTCAGGCCCAGGATCGGCACTTCCGGCCGTTCACGCGCGGCACGATAAGCCGTAGAGCCGGACGTGGTATAGGTCACGACAGCCTTTGCGCCAATTGTCCCGGCCACCTGACGGGCCGCCGCACTGATCGCATCCGGGGCATTATGTTCCGGATCCGGACGGGAGGCTTCACGCAGACGGAAATAAAGCTCGTCACGTTCAACCCGCACCATGATGCGGTTCATGATGCTGACCGTTTCAATCGGATATTTGCCAACGGCACTTTCAGCCGACAGCATCACCGCATCCGCGCCATCATAAATGGCGGTTGCAACGTCGGATGCTTCTGCACGGGTTGGTGCCGGGTTTGACACCATCGAGTCGAGCATCTGGGTTGCCACAATCACCGGCTTGCCCGCTTCGCGGCAGGCCTTGATGATGCGTTTTTGCAGGATCGGCACATCTTCGGGCGGGCATTCCACACCAAGGTCGCCACGGGCCACCATGATGATGTCCGACAGGGCAACGATCTCGTCGAGATGTTCAATCGCCTGCGGTTTTTCCAGCTTGGAAACGATCGCGGCGCGACCATTGATCAGCTTGCGGGCTTCGGCCACGTCTTCGGGGCGCTGCACAAAGGACAGAGCGACAAAATCCACCCCCATCTCCAGACCATAGACCAGATCAACCCGGTCTTTATCGGTCAGCGGCGACATGGGCAGCATCACATCGGGCAGGTTCACACCCTTGCGATTCGACAGCGGACCGCCGATTTCAACCGTGCAATCAGCTGATTTTTCATCGCACTTATCCACCCGCATCCGTAGCTTGCCATCGTCCAGCAACAGGCTGGCGCCCGGCTGCAAAGCGGCAAAAACTTCGGGATGGGGCAGTGAAACACGATTTTGATCGCCCGGTTTCTTATCCAGGTCGAACCTGAATTTGGCACCGGATTCCAGGGTGATTTTCTCGTCGGCAAAGGTGCCAACACGAATTTTCGGGCCCTGCAAATCCATCAGAACGCCAATCGGACGACCAAGTTTCGCCTCGACCTCCCGGATCGCTTCAAACCGTTCCTGATGTTCGGCGTGCTCGCCATGAGAAAAATTCAAACGAAAGACATCGACGCCTGCCTGGACGATCTTTTCCAGAACGTCCGGGCTGGAACTTGCCGGCCCCAGGGTTGCGATGATTTTCGCCTTGCGTTGACGGCGCATCCGCTTTTACCTCGTTGTTTTTCGGTTTCCATTGAATTCTGGCGCGACAACCAGAATGACACAGGGCGCGCCAAAATATCCTGATTTTTCGTGTCTGGGGGTTCCCCTTAATAGTGAATCACACCCGCTTTGAACAGTTACTTTTCGACTAAGCCAAGGTCCAATGACATTTTTTTCGCTGGACACCCCCCTGCCCCGCCCTCTTTAAAAGACAAATCAGACATCAATACCGACGGAGCAACGCTCCCGGGTTTTATTTGGGAACATCAAAACATGAGCAAATGGGACCACCGTTTTCTGGCTTTGGCCGCCCACATCGCCGAATGGTCCAAAGATCGCAGCACCCAGGTTGGCGCCGTTGTAATTGGCCCCAAAAAGGAAATTCGCGCCGTTGGCTATAACGGATTTCCCCGTGGCGTTGACGACGAGGTTGAAGCACGCCACCAACGCCCGACCAAATATGCCTATACCGAACATGCCGAACGCAACGCGATTTACAATGCCAGCTATACCGGCACGTCACTTGATGGCTGTGCACTTTATGTCACGCATTTCCCCTGCAGCGATTGCGCGCGCGCCATTATTCAGGCTGGCATTGCCGAGGTTTATGTAGACCGGCAAAAACTTTCGGCCGATTTTCTGGAACGCTGGGAGCACGATATGAACATTTCCACCGAAATGTTTGGCGAATCCGGTGTGCGGGTAAAACTGATTGATGCCGAAGGCGCGGCTGTTGTGCTTGAAGCCGAAGGAACAGGGGACCCTGACGATAAAGAATCGCTTAGCCCCGAGGATTTGAAACACCAAACCAAACCAACGCCAACAGCATAGATCAGACTTGCCGCCCAAACGACAAACCGGTAATTAATGATAACTAATCCATGTAACACATGCTGTTAGCAGATCTGCCTACGGTATGCTGCGATATCAGGTTTGGCAATGATTGCCACACAATCCAGGACGGATACAAAACCCGATGAGTGCAAAAATTGATTTCAGCAAAGTCAGCTTTCTGGTCGTTGATGGCGACAAGATATCGGCGCAGGTTGTGTTCGATACACTGTCCTATTTGGGGGCACTCAGTGTAAAGCGCGTTGGCAAACCGGAAGATGCCTTTCGTATTTTGCGGACCGAGCAAATCGACATCATTATCACGGAGTGGCGCCTGCGCGGTATGGATGGGCTGGAATTTCTCGACTCCCTGCGCAATTCCGCGTCATCGCCCAACCGTTTTGTTCCGGTCATCATGTTAACCGCGCATTCAGAACAACATTATGTCACCACGGCGCGCGACCTTGGCATCACCGAATTTCTGGCAAAACCCTTTAACGCCAAGGCCCTTTATAGCCGACTTGTTTCGGTCATCACCCGCCCCCGGCATTTTATTAATACCGACACCTATTTTGGCCCGGACCGCCGCCGGCGCCAGGTCCCGTTTGACGGCCCGGACCGCCGTGAAAACCACTCGCGAAATTAAAAACAACTATCGCATCCCCCAAAAAGATCGGATTTAATGCCTTGCCTGCGTCTTTTTCTTCAACCCGTGAGGACTGATCCCCCTCGATGACTGGACAAAAACGGCCAAAAGTTCAAATCATCCCGCCCCGCACGGAACTCCGGCAGCGTGCTGTCAATTTCACCAAGGGGGTCGATATCAATCTGGCACCAGAACAACTTGAAGAGTTGGAAAAGGTGGTTCAGCGCAGCAGCGATTCCTTTATTCGCAGCATCGGCCATGACCTGACGGAAAGCCGTCAATTAACCATACAAGCCATAGAAGACCCAGATTTGCGCCGCGCGGCGATCGAAAAATGTTCCGATCTTGCTTATGCCACCAAGGCGCTGGGCGGCACATTTGATTATCCGCTTATGACGCAGATTGCAAAATCGCTGGAAATATTCCTGGCAGACCGCACAACGGCAACCCGGCGACAATTGATGGTCGCGCAGCTTCATATCGATGCGATTTATGTAATTCTGGCCAGCCGCGTTACCGGATTTGGCACATCTGTTGAACAGGCCACCACAATTGCACTGGCCAAACTCGCCAGCCGCTATGCCGAACCGCGGCACTAAAAAACGAAAATAAGGCTCTGCAACAAACAAAACGGGCAGGATAACACCCCGCCCGCTATCGTGATTTGCACCTCAGCGCCCCTTCATCTTCAAGCCACCCACACAACACGGCAATATGGTCCAGATGTGCTCTCAGGCGTCCTGACGGCCTTTTAGATGGCTGAAAAAGTCGATCAACTCGAACCGGTCTCCATCCTGGGCAGACGCTTCCTTGCCTGCACCTTTCAGCGCAACGTCCATATCCGTGCCATGCGGCTTGCCCGCCAATTGATCAAGCCTGAATACCAGGCCATCAAGCTCGTGTGAAATAACACCAAGCCGGGCCTGCATCCATTCACGCGCCAGCGGCGCATCGCCGCATAACATCGCGTTCTGAGCGCTCCACAATTTTACGACACTGCGAAACAGGGCAAGGATGTTCGCGATTTCCACAGCTTCATCCTCCGAAGTGGATTTTTCCGAAGAATTCCCCTCGACCTGAACATGGTTCAAAGCGTCGCCAATCTGGCGCAAAAGCGGTGGTATTGGTCCATCATCTGTCATGACAGGGTCCATTCGTGCTGGCCCGATCCTTTGCCCGCAAATGCAGGAAATTCACGGTAGTTACCTGAAAACGTTATGATTTTAAAAATATAACTTTGGCCCCGTTTTTACGTTGATCCGCATCAAGAACGTTTTCAAACCGTCAAAGAAACACTTTCACCGTGCTGAGAGATTTCAACTTTTCGGGCGAATTTCCCGCTGCCAGGTCGCCTTAAAAACAGGTGCGGTAAAAAAAACGACACTTCATTGAAAAAAGGACTTGTCAGACCGAACCACCCTTTATATAAACCGCGCCACACACCGAGCGGGTGTAGCTCAGTTGGTTAGAGCGCCGGCCTGTCACGCCGGAGGCCGCGGGTTCAAGTCCCGTCACTCGCGCCATTTTCCTTCGGGAAAAACAAAAGAAACGCCGCGATTTATTCGCTGGCGTTTTTTTGTTTTTGGCATCGGTAAAACACAGCTCCTCTTCAGGAAACATCTTGTCGATGATGCCTTATTCCTGAATTTATCCTGCCCTTATCTTTCTTTATCTGATTGATTTGAAGATCTGCCGCGCGGATCGCGCATCATTTGCGTATCCCTGGCACGGCAAATTTATCGTCCGGTTTGCGATTTGCAGTTATTTTTAGCCGGTACTGGCAATGATGGCCCACCACAAACGACACGCCGGGGACTGATTTCCCCCGGAAAACCGGGGCTGCCAAGTCATTGTTATTTTTTTGCAAAAAAACGCTTGCCAGACCCGGCCACCCTTTATATAAACCGCGCCACACACCGAGCGGGTGTAGCTCAGTTGGTTAGAGCGCCGGCCTGTCACGCCGGAGGCCGCGGGTTCAAGTCCCGTCACTCGCGCCACTCTCTTTAGAGTACAAATAGGTCGCTGATCTTTGGATCATGCGGCTTTTTTTGTATCTGTTTTCAGGTCCCTACCTGATCAGCCTCCCTTAGCTTTAGTTTTTGCTTTAGATTGATGCACGCGCCGATTCCGACACTGAAAACACCCAATATATTGGTTGCGTTAAAGAATCCGGAAAGCGTTGTAAAAATAACACTTCCAATTATTCAACCCTGCCGCAACAGCCTGCCCCCGCCGCAATTGCTGTTTTCCGTAATGACGATGACGTCTCACAATCTTTAATCGTTTTGCCTCATGCGTTTTCCCGCAATCCGTTATTTGACGCCTATTTATATGGCAAAAGAGTGTTTTATTGCGCCGCAGCATTGATCAGCCCAACAAAGTATGCTGTCATCCCGCCGTTACAAAAATGAGGCGAACAATGGTTTTACCGTGGTAATGTTCGCACTTTGGATATCAACCGTAAGGGAGGCGCAACATGCGCAAGCTAATCGCCGGGCTGATTATGGGGACAGCTCTTGCTACCACGCCCGTTTTCGCCGTGGCACAAACCCCCAAAGACACACTTGTCATGGCCAATGCCATTGACGACATCATCTCGCTTGACCCGGCAGAGATGTTTGAATTTTCAGCGACCGAATATAACGGCAACACCTATGACCGTCTGGTCGAACTGGACATCAAAGACTCAAGCAAACTGGTCGGCGGGGCGGCTGAAAGCTGGACCATTTCTGACGATGGCATGACCTATACGTTTAAAATGCGTCCGGGAATCAAGTTTGCGTCGGGCAACAGCATGACAGCGCACGATGCTGCTTTTTCCTTGCAGCGTGTTATTCTGCTCGATAAATCGCCGGCTTTCATTTTGGGCCAGTTCGGTTTCAATGCTGAAAATGTCAAAGAGAAAATTCGCGCTACTGACGACGAGACCCTTGTTGTCGAAGTCAACAAGCCCTTCGCGCCAAGCTTTTTCCTGAACTGCCTGACGTCAATGATTGGCGCCGTTGTTGATCAAAAAGAAGTTCTGGCCCACGAAGAAAACGGAGACCTCGGAAACGGCTGGCTGAGCAGCCATTATGCAGGGTCTGGTCCGTTTATCCTTAAAAACTGGACGGCAGGGCAAAGCCTGAGCCTGGTGGCCAACGAGAATTACTGGGATGGTGCGCCGGCAATGAAGCGCGTCATCATCCGCAATGTCAAAGAAGCCGCCTCACAGCAGTTATTGCTGGAAAAAGGCGATATCGACATCGCACGTAACCTTGAAGCCGACCAGATTGCATCGATTAAAGACAATCCCGACATCAAGATTATGAAACGCGGCAAAGGGGCCGTCTGGTATTTGGGGCTGTCGCAGAAAAACAAATATCTGTCCAACCCCAAGGTCATCGAGGCCCTTAAATATCTGGTCGATTACAAGGGCATTTCCGATACCATTATGGCTGGCCGTGCCACTGTCCATCAGACCTTCCTGCCCGATGGCTTCCTTGGTGCCAGCAATGAAACCCCCTATTCGCTAAACGTTGAAAAAGCCAACGCCCTTCTGGATGAAGCAGGCTTTGCAGACGGCTTTACGGTGACCATCGATACCCGTAACACAACGGCAGTGATGGCAATGGCACAGTCGATCCAGTCCACCTGGGCGCAGGCCGGCATCAATCTTGAAATCATTCCCGGGGACAACAAACAGACCCTGACCAAATATCGCGCTCGCCAGCACGATATTTATATCGGTCGCTGGGGTGCTGACTATCAGGATCCGCACAGCAATGCGTCTACCTTTGCCTGGAACCCCGACAATTCCGATGACGCATCAGCCAAACCTCTGGCATGGCGCAATTCATGGAACCCGGGTGACATGACCCAGGAAGTTGACGCCGCCGTTCTGGAACGTGATGCAGCAAAACGCGCTGCCATGTACCAGGACCTTCAGGACAAAGTTCTGAAAACCGGGCCGTTTATCATCATGTTCCAGGAAACCGAAGTTTCGTCCTTGCGCGCCAATGTCAATAACTTCATCCTTGGCCCGTCATTTGACACAAACTTCTATCGTTTCGTCACCAAAGACTAAGGAAACCGGTTGAATGGCCGCTGTTTCAAAACAGACCGGGACCGGGCGCACACGCGCCCGTCCTTTTTATCGCACCAGCAAAAACATTACCAAGGTATTGTTTTCGCTTATTATTACATTTCTAGGCCTGCTGCTTGTCACATTTCTGATTGGCAGAATATTGCCGATTGATCCGGTTTTGGCGGTTGTGGGCGACCGCGCACCACAAGCCGTCTATGACCGCGTGCGCGAAGAAATGGGGCTAAACCAGCCTATCTGGCAGCAATTCTTTATTTATATAAGCAATGTCCTGCAGGGCGATTTCGGCAAATCTGTTCTGACAACCAATCCTGTCCTGACAGATATCAAGCGCGTTTTCCCGGCAACCCTGGAACTTGCCACTCTGGCGACAATTATCGGGGTGGCTATTGGTATTCCGGCTGGCGTTTTTGCCGCCGTCCACAAAGGAAAATGGCCTGATCACATTGTCCGCGTGATTGGTCTTGCGGGCTATTCCATGCCCATTTTCTGGCTTGGTCTCATGGGCCTGCTGGTTTTCTATATGAAACTGGGATGGGTCGCCGGACCAGGCAGACTGGATTCATTCTACGTTGATTTTGTCGAACCGCGAACCGGGTTGATGCTTGTCGACACATTGCTTGGGGATGACCCGAGTTTATTCTGGAATGCCGTCTCGCACATTATTCTGCCCGCATCCATCCTTGCTTATTTTTCATTGGCCTATATTGCCCGCATGACACGGTCGTTCATGCTTGAGCAACTAAGCCAGGAATATATCCTGACAGCACGCGTAAAGGGCATTTCCGAAACCCGGATCATCTGGCGCCACGCGCTTGGAAACGTGATGGTCCCGCTGGTTACCGTCATCGCTCTTTCCTATGCCAACCTGCTCGAAGGATCGGTGCTGACCGAAATTATTTTTGCCTGGCCCGGACTGGGTCTTTACATCACCAATTCGTTGCTGAATGCGGATATGAACGCAGTTCTTGGCGGCACAATTGTTGTCGGCACGGTCTTTATCGGGGTCAATATGCTTTCTGACCTGCTTTATCGCCTGCTTGATCCCAGAGCACGGAAATAAGAAGCATGACAACACAAGTACACACGCCCAAAACCGGCCTGAAACAATGGCTTACGACCGACAAACCACAATCAAGGTTCCAGGCGAAATGCGGGCGATCCTGGGTCGCCTGGATCAAAATCACGGAAAACCGCCTGGCCATGATCGGCCTTTCGATTGTCGTCGGCCTGATTCTGGTAACAATTTTTGCCCCGCTATTGGCCCCGTACAACCCCTTGGCCGCTGATCTGACCAATCGTATTCAGCCCCCCAGTGCCGCTCACTGGTTTGGCACCGACCAGTTAGGGCGCGATATTCTGTCACGCCTGATTTATGGGGCACAATACACGCTGCTTATTGTGGGGCTGGTGGCCATCACGGCCGCCCCGATTGGTCTTTTGATTGGCACAACCGCCGGCTTCTTCGGTGGCTGGGTTGACGCAACACTGATGCGTATCACCGATATTTTCCTGGCCTTTCCAAAACTGATTTTGGCACTGGCCTTTGTTTCAGCCCTGGGGCCGGGCATCGAGAATGCCATTCTTGCCATTGCAATCACAGCATGGCCGCCCTACGCCCGGATTGCCCGTGCCGAAACCATCATGGTGCGCAATTCAGACTATATTCAGGCGGCCCGCCTTCAGGGTGTTTCAAATACCGGCCTGATCATTGGTCATATTATTCCCATGTGCATCAGCTCGCTGGTTGTCCGTGTCACGCTCGATATGGCTGGCATGATCCTGATTGCCGCTGGTCTTGGCTTTTTGGGCCTTGGCGCACAGCCGCCCATGCCGGAATGGGGCGCAATGGTTTCCGAAGGACGCCAGTTCCTGCTGGAACAATGGTGGGTTTCCACCGTGCCGGGCCTGGCTATTTTTATCGTCAGCCTGGGCTTTAACCTGCTGGGCGATGGTCTGCGCGATGTGCTTGACCCGCGTGGAGGAGACTGACCATGAGCCAGGAAAAACTTCTGTCCGTCAAAAACCTGACCGTCACCTTCAACACCTCCAAGGGGCCGGTTAACGCGGTGCGCGGTGTTTCGTTTGATCTTGGCCGGGAAAGGCTAGGCATTGTAGGCGAATCAGGCTCCGGCAAATCGCAAACCGGGCGGGCCATTTTGGGCCTGACGGCGGCCAATGGCAGCATTGCGGCCGATGAAATGCAGTTCCATGATGTGGATTTACGCAACCTGAGCCCGCGCCAATGGCGCAAGGTGCGCGGCGCGCGCATTTCCATGATCATGCAGGATCCGAAATATTCGCTAAACCCTGTCATGACCATTGGCGATCAAATCATCGAGGCCTACCGCGAACATCACAAGGTCGACACCAAAGAAGCCACCCACCGCGCCATCGAAATGCTGGAAGCGGTGAAGATTCGTGATCCGCAGCGTGTTTTCAAATCCTACCCGCACGAGGTTTCGGGCGGGATGGGCCAGCGCGTGATGATTGCCATGATGCTGATCCCCGATCCAGAATTGCTGATTGCCGACGAACCGACATCCGCCCTGGATGTAACCGTGCAGTTGCAGGTGATGGCGATTCTCGACGATCTGGTACGTGAACGCGGCATGGCGCTGATTTTCATCAGCCATGATTTACATCTGGTGTCGAGTTTCTGCGACCGGGTACTGGTGATGTATCAGGGCCGTGTGGTCGAGGAAATCCGCGCAAGCGAGCTTGACCAAGCCAAGCACCCCTATACCCAGGGCCTGCTCAACTGCCTGCCGAAAATGGATGGCAACCATGACGACCTGCCCGTTCTGCAACGCCAGGCAAGCTGGGCGGAAGGATAAGCAATGATTGAAATTGAAAATCTCAATGCCTGGTTTGGCGAAAACCACGTCCTGAAGGATGTCTCGCTCAAGGTGGCGAAAAACGGTTCCTTTGGCTTGGTCGGTGAATCCGGTTCGGGTAAATCGACCGTTTTGCGCACCATGACCGGCCTGGTCGATGACTGGGAAGGTAATATTGTCGTGCATGGTCACGAATTGGGGCACAAACGCGAAAAGGCCTTTTATCGCGAAGTGCAAATGGTGTTTCAGGACCCGTTTGGGTCCCTTCATCCGCGCCATACCATTGACCGGATTTTAAGCGAGCCGATTTCGGTGCACAAACTGGGCGATTCTGACCGACGGGTTGTGAAGGCGCTTGAACAGGTCGGGCTGGATAATTCCTTCCGGTTCCGCTACCCGCACCAGCTTTCGGGCGGGCAGCGCCAGCGTGTTGCCATCGCCCGTGCGCTGATTTTGGAACCCAGTGTATTGCTGCTCGATGAACCGACATCAGCACTCGATGTTTCAATCCAGGCCGAGGTTCTTAATCTGCTGGCGGCCTTGCGCCGGGATCTGGGGCTGACCTATGTCATGGTTAGCCACGATCTGGCGGTTGTCGCGCATGTATGTGATGATATCGCGATCATGAATCACGGTCGTATTGTTGAACGCGCCACCGCCAGCCAGCTTGCCCAGGGTTCACTAGAACATCCCTATTCGCAACAGCTTTACAAGGCGGCAGGCGGATATGACCGCGCCGTGATTGACAGCTTTGTTGATTGGGACTGACCGGAGACACCATGACAATCGCCACCAACACCGAATTTTCCACCCCCTTCGCCCCGGCCGACAGCGCCTTGCGCGACTACAAACGCAAGCACATCCCCTCCTTTACCTGGGATGCGCATGCCTGCCTGCCACTTGACCCGATTGTGCCGATTGACCTGCTTGATACCTATCGCGCCGGTCATATCGATTATGTCTGCATCAATGTTGGCATGGATATGAATTCGGTTGCCCATATCCTGCGGGTAATTGCCGATTTCCGCGCCAAAATCGCCGCCCACCCCGACAAATACATGCAAATCGAAACATTTGAGGATCTGGCTAAAGCCAAAAAGGCCGGTTTACTTGGCGTTGGTTTTGACCTTGAAGGGTCATTGATGCTGCAGGACATGCCCGAAATGGTGCCGGTATTTGCCAAATTGGGCGTAAAGCAAATCCACTTTGCCTATAACCGCAACAATTCGGTCGCGGGTGGCTGCCACGATACCGATGTGCCCCTCACCGCGCTGGGCCATGAAATGGTCAGGGCGGTTAATGCTGCCGGCATGATCATGGACTGTTCGCATACCGGGCGGCAAAGCAGCCTGGATATTATGCGGGTCTCCAGTAAGCCCGTGGTCTTTAGCCACGCCAACCCAAAGGCGCTGGGCGGGCATGAACGCTGCATTGATGACGAGCAAATCAAAGCCTGCGCCGATACCAATGGCGTGATCGGCGTATGTGGATTCCAGCGTTTCATCAAATCGGCCAATGCGCCCGAGGTCGAGGATATGCTGCGCCATATCAATTATCTGGTCGAGCTTGTCGGCGTGAACCATGTCGGCATTGGCCTTGATACCATGCCATCGGTCAAGGGTGCCAATGACTTCCCCGAAGGGGTTGACCGCGCCTATTACTGGCCCGCAGAACGTGGCTATGGCCCCAATGCGGGCGGGGCCGCCGTATTTGACCCGCGCAAACTGCCCCTGCTGGCCGACGCGCTGATCAATGAAGGCTATTTGCCCGATGATGTTGATAAAATCATGGGCGAAAACTTCATCCGTGTGGCAAAAGAAAGCTGGTAAAGCGACAAGCAACCGATACCCCGACCCATAACGATGGTCGGGGTATCATCCCAGCACAGGAGGGCAACAAACGTTGCCGCACCTCAACCACAAGGCCGTCCAGACCGAACAAGCGGCCCCAACGCTGCGCACATCACCACGCGGCATGGATAGCTTTGTTCCCAGCCGCAATTTACTGAAAAATGATAATACGCCGGGCCATGACATTTACATGCAGCTATACGCCCACCAGCATGTTGTAAACCCGTTTCTGGTGCCTGCCGTTCGCGAACCCATGCTGGTATGGGTTGTCAGCGGGGCTGCTTCGGTGGATGAACGCGAACTGGGCGGCACATGGCAAACCGCCAATGTCAAAGCCCAGGACTTTTTCCTGATCCATTCACAAAACCCCTATGAAATTCGCTGGCAGGCGCAGGGCGACGCTCCATTTGAAGTGCTGCACCTTTACCTACCCTTGCAGGTGTTTGAAAAACTTGCCCAAGAAACCCACACATCCCGTGGCAAGCACATCACCCTGCGCGAAGTTTCGGGCCTGCGCGATGACACAGTCAGCACGTTTCTGGAGCTGCTGTATCACGAAGTTATTCGCCCCTTGCCAGCAAGTGCCGCCTTCATTAACGGCATTGTGCAAAGCCTGATTGTGCATCTGATCCGTGACTATGGTCAGGCACAGGATCATGCCATGCGTTTGGAAGCACGCCTGCCCGCCCATCGCCTGCATCGGGTACAAACCTATTTGCAGGCGCATATTGGCGAGAAATTTGATCTGGATGCCTGTGCCCGCGAAGCTGGATTAAGCCCCTATCATTTTTCCCGATTGTTCAAGAAAACCACCGGCACCACGCCTTCGCGCTATTTCATCGCCCAGAAAATCGCAAAATCGCAACAATTGATGCGCGAAAGCGACCTTGGCATTCTCGAAATTGCATTAATGCTGGGATATGAAAGTTCCAGCCATTTTTCACAGATATTCAAACGTGAAACCGGCATGACACCACGTCAATACCGGCAAGGGTAACGGCCACACCACCCGCGTCCGTGAAACTTTGCGCAAAATCGCGATGGTTTTCGCAATCCACCGAAAGAAGGTAAATCTCCCCTGCCCTAGGATACGCCCTGTTGATCGAACCGGAATGCCAAACAGGCTGGCAAACCGGGAAACCAATTTAACAGGAGCCCCGAAATGACCAATCTTGAAGGTAAAACTGCCCTGATTACCGGCGCATCAAGCGGCATTGGTGCCGCAACAGCACGTAAACTGGCACAGGCCGGCGTCACTGTTGGCATTGCCGCCCGTCGTACAGACCGCCTTGAAGCCCTGAAAGCCGATATTGAAGCCAAGGGCAGCAAGGCCATCGTCCTTGAAATGGATGTTTGCGATGTCGCATCCATCAAGGCCGGTGTCGCCAAACTGGTCGATGCCACCGGTGCCATCGACATCCTGTTTAACAATGCCGGGCTGATGCCGCTTTCCGATATTGACCAGTTCAAAACCGACGAATGGCAGCGCATGGTGGATGTAAATATCAATGGTGTTTTAAACACCACGGCGGCCGTACTGCCCCACATGATTGCCGCCAAATCCGGGCATATTTTCAATACATCCTCAATCGCCGGACGCAAGGTTTTTGCTGGCCTGACGGTTTATTGCGCCACCAAACATGCGATCACCGCCTTTTCTGACGGGCTGCGCATGGAGGTAGGTAAAAAACACAATATCCGCGTCACCTGCATTCAGCCCGGCGCTGTCGCAACCGAACTTTACGAACAGATCAGTGACCCGGCCGTCAAAGCGCAAATGGAAGATTTGCGTAAAGAAATGACCTTCCTGGAAGGCGATGACATCGCAAATACCATTCTTTACGCCGCCCAGGCCCCCAAGCATGTCGATCTGGCTGAAATCTTCATCATGCCAACCGAACAAAGCTGGTAATTAACCGGGGTGATGTCCGGTCAAATCCTTACCGGGCATCACTCCAACTTCACCGAAGTACGTCGTACCACGGGCCGATGGTGAGGGTAACGTCCATGTTTTTCCCGACATACTTTTCCTTCTTTGACGGGACATTTTCGTCAGACGGCCAAGTGGCATCACCAACATTCGGGTTTTCATCCAGACTGAAACCATAAGCCATGCCGAATTTCTTGCTGCCATTGGGGCCAAAAATGGTTTTTCCGCCTAACTTGCCATGCTCATCAGAATAGTGCAGGAACTTGGCGTAAAAATCATAAACGCTGGGCTGCCCGTTATACGCATTGGCATGGTCGGTAAACCAGTTTTCGGTTTTGAGCCAGGCCTTCGAGGTATAACCGGCATCTATGACCGGCCCCTTGGGTTTTACTCCATCCAGGGCAACACCGCGCGAAAACGCCTGGAACATAGCGGCTTCCAATTGGCCAAACGCCGCATATTCCTTGGCACTTTCCTGCGTTTTTTTGCCACGCACGGCCTGTATGAAGGGCTGATTTCCCTCAAAATCCTTGCGGGGGATTTCAATGGTCAAATTATCCGGCCCATTAAGCACATATTTCGTGCCATCACAGGTCCCGGCATAAGTCCCGACGGTCGCCGCATTCAACGCCAGGTTCATTTGATTACCCTTTTTGAAGAACGCAGCCACGGTATCCTCCCAGTAACCAGCCAGTCCGTCCGCCTTGGGATGGATCGCAAGCCAGCACTTGGGCGATACAATGGCACTGAACTGACCATCAACAACAACGGGATACCCCGTTCCGGTTGGGCTTGTGTATAACAGCGGCTCAAATCCCTTGGCTTTGGGATGGCTGCTGGTGAATGTGGCAAAGGCATCCCCAATCGCCCCGCGCGTGACATCCGGGCGCACGCCATACACCAAACCGTCGCCCGAAACGGTGAATGACAGATTGAGCCCAAAACAATCAACAGCCGAAACATCATATTGGGCGTTCGGCCCAAATTCAAAAATGTCATAGGGGCCCGGCGGGTTGACAGAAGTTGGCGCGGGGAAAGGATATGCCGCATAGGGCGTAACCATATTGTAAGCAGCAGGCACCGTACCTGTCGGCAAGACAAGGAAAACAAGCCGGTTATTCCCTGTGCTGGAGGTATCGGGCACGTCCACTACCAAAGAATTCCCGCTGCCGCCGGGCACTTTGACATAGGGAACCAAACTGCCCGACGACGGGGCAGAGAATTTACCGTTTTCTCCCAATACCATGACAGACCCTGGGGCCGACGTGATATAGCCTGCGACCCAAAATGTATATTCCGATGGATCCAGTCCGGATTTATTGACGATACTGATGGTATTGAGCGTTTTCATTGTCGCGTTCCTTTTTCACATTGCATGACGCATATCAACGCAACCATTGAGAGATTTGTGAAAAAGATTGTCGATGGGCATGGGAACACTGTAGTCAAACGGGGCTTCATTCAACCGCCTGTAAAACCACAGATAAGTCACCGATAAAAAAACCTCCATTCCCCGATACCAAGGAAATGGAGGTTTAACGAAATTGGTGATGACCGTCAGACCGCAGCCTTTAAGCGGTTGCCTCATCCTTACGCACCGGGCGCGGGCGGCCATTGGCGTCGATGGCGACAAAGGTAAAGGTGGCCTCGGTCACTTTGATGCGCGGTGGCTGGTTGCGGCGCAGAACCCAGGCTTCGAGATGCAGCACCATTGATGTATTGCCAATGCGGTCAATGTCGCCATACACACACACCACATCACCCACATAAACAGGGCGATGAAAGGTCATGCCATCCACTGCGACCGTGGCAACGCGGCCTTCGGCGATCTGACTTGCCAGCACGCCACCGGCTATATCCATTTGTGACATCAGCCAACCGCCGAAAATATCGCCGCTGGGGTTGGTGTCGCCGGGCATTGCCAGGGTTCGCGTGCACATATCGCCACGCGGCATCGCACCTTCATCCTGGGGTTTTTCGTTTTTATTGACCATCTCACTCACTCCTGGTTGCCAAATATCCGGCTTTATTCTGCATTTTTTTCATCGAACCCGGTTGCATTGCAAAAGGAAAAACATTTTTATGAGCCGGTATTCAAATCTTATGGTACTCGTTTACCGGCAGGTGATGCCAGTACGGTATTGGACAGGGTGTTATGCACCACATGCAATAATCGTCGCAGCAAGCCTGACTGACAAATTATGCCATTAAAACAACCAGTTGCGTTCCGGGGAACATGACCGACCTTTTCGAAGATTCAAACCAGAGCACCACCAACGCCTATTCCGCCAAGGATATCGAGGTTCTTGAAGGCCTTGAGCCCGTTCGTCGGCGTCCGGGCATGTATATTGGCGGTACCGATGACACCGCCCTGCACCATTTGGTGGCCGAGATCCTCGATAACTCGATGGACGAAGCGGTGGCGGGCCATGCCGACTGGATCGAACTGGAACTGCAGACCGACAATACTGTTCTGATTCGCGATAACGGCCGTGGTATCCCGACCGACCCACACCCGAAATTCCCCGACAAGTCGGCGCTGGAAGTGATTTTGACCACCCTGCATTCGGGCGGCAAATTTTCCGGCAAGGCCTATGAAACCTCAGGCGGTTTGCACGGTGTGGGCATGTCGGTTGTGAACGCGCTGACCGACAAATTCCGGGTCGAAGTCGCGCGCGACCGCAAACTGGTATTTCAGGAATATTCCAAGGGCACGCCACTGGGTCCGCTTCAAGATGGCGGCACGGTCAATAACCGGCGCGGCACCACGGTTATTTTCCGTCCCGACCCCGAAATTTTTGGGGCGCGTGCCAAACTGAAGCCTGGCACCATTTTCCGCATGGCGCGGTCAAAGGCCTATCTTTACAAGGGCGTTGAAATTCGCTGGTCGTGTGATCCCTCACTTCTGACCAGTGACGACCCAACCCCGCAAAAAGAAGTTCTGAAATTCCCCAACGGCATTTTGGACTATCTGGAAATGACCCTGAAGGGTCGCGAGATGGTGACGGAACGCCCGTTTGCCGGCGAAACCAAATTTGCCGACAGCCCCGGCCGGGTGGAATGGGCCGTGGGCTGGCCCGAAGGCGGCGAAGGGTATTTCCATTCCTATTGTAATACCGTCCCCACCCCGCTCGGCGGCACACACGAGGCCGGTTTCCGCTATGCCCTGACCAAGGCAATCAAGGCCTATGGTGATATGGTGGGCCTGAAAAAAGCCTCAACCATCACCGCCGAAGATGTTTTTGGTGGCGGCTGCATTATGTTGTCCGTCTTTATCCCTGACCCGCAATTTCAGGGCCAGACCAAAGAAAAGCTGGGTACCCAGAACGCCACCAAACTGGTTGAAACCGCGGTTCGCGACCATTTTGACCACTGGCTGACCGGGGATACCGAAAATGCCAAGCGGCTGTTGGAACGCATTGTCATGCGGGCCGAAGAACGCCTGCGCCGCAAGGAAAAGAAAGAAACCAAGCGTCAGTCCGCCACACGGCGCCTGCGCCTGCCAGGCAAGCTGACAGACTGTTCGCGCTCGATTGCAGCGGGTACCGAAATTTTCCTCGTCGAAGGGGATTCGGCTGGTGGATCGGCCAAACAGGCGCGCGATCGCGAAACCCAGGCTGTTTTGCCGCTGCGCGGTAAAATCCTGAACGTGGCGTCGGCCACCCGGGAAAAGATGATGGCGAACCAGGAAATCAAGGACATGATCGAAGCCTTTGGCTGCGGTACAGGGTCTGATTTCAGCCTGAAAGATTTGCGTTACGAACGCATCATCATCATGACCGATGCTGACGTGGACGGGGCGCATATCGCATCCTTGCTCATGACGTTCTTTTATCAGGAAATGCCCGGGCTGATCGAAAATGGCAGCCTGTTCCTTGCCATGCCGCCGCTTTATCGCCTGACACAGGGGGGTAAAAGCATCTATGCGATGGATGATGCCGAAAAGGAACAGTTGCTCAATACCGAGTTTAAAAACCCCAACAAGGTCGAAATCTCGCGCTTTAAAGGTTTGGGTGAAATGCCATCCCAGCAGTTGCGTGACACCACCATGTCGCGGGAAAACCGCACCCTGTTGCGCGTCACCCTGCCCGACGCCGCCGAGCCGGACGGAAAGGAACAGACCAAGGACCTGGTTAACCGCCTGATGGGCAAAAAGCCGGAACTGCGTTTCCAGTTCATTCAGGAACATGCGCGTTTTGTCGAGGATATCGACGTTTAAGGCATTGCAAACATCGTCATCCGTTATCACCAAACCCGGCATTTGCGTGCCGGGTTTTTTGTTGACTATAGCCAGCATGTGCCCGGATCAGACCCAAACACATGACCGGCGCTATTGTAGCGATGCGGCCAAGAAACTTTGCAAAAGCACTGACATTTTCCGATTCCATGACCTATGTTTTGGATGCCAGAGCTTTCAACCGGTCTTGTCCTGGCTTTGCCCCACCCTGACCGTGCAAGCCGCACCCGTTATATTAAGGTCCTCATATTACGTTCCTCGTTCCTGGTTGGAACATCATTCAGGAGTCCGCCTTCCATGTCCGTCAGAACCCGCAAATACGCTTTGCTCGTTGCCGTTATCGGCCTTGTGGCCCCGCTGCTGGGCGCATGCAGTGGCAACATCGTCGAGGCCCCCTATTACGAAACCACCAATGTCGCCGGGTTTAGAAGCTATGCCGCACCATCGAATATCATGGTGATGGAAGTACATGACGGACAAACCGGCATTGATGACGCCCGCTGGGCCAGCCTTCTTTCGAATCACGGGTTTGCCCCGCAATTAGCGTTTATCACCCCAAAAAAGGCCAAGGCCGACATGGCAAGCGCCAGCGCCGATTCCAATGCCCGCAAAGATCACCCGACACTGCGCCCGGATCAACGAATGGTGGTTGTGGTCAATCCCACGCAGGATACCTGGCGCAATGCCATGTGCCAGAACCCGCAAAACACGCCATTAACGCCCGGTGAAAAAACAATTCCTGTCCGTTTTGCCTTCTGTTCGGGCGACAGTGTAATTTCGGAAATCCGGGCAAACATAACAAACCCGATTACCCCGCAACAGATCGACGAGATGGCCCCCACCCTCATCCATTACCTGTTTCCGATCAGCCAGCCTGACCACAATGAAAACCGCTGCTCGCGATTTGCGCCCTGCTAGGTGCCGGTTCGGGCACGTCTAGCGAATCAATGCACTCAGTTCCTTGAATTCCGGCGTGCCCGCCACGCGCAACCATTCAAACATCACGCTTTCGCGGGTGACAATTTTGGCCCCGGCATCGCGCATCCGCTCCAGGCCAAAAATGCGGTCATGCTGCTTGCGCGATGATACGGCATCGGCCACAACAAAAACCTCACGCCCCCGCTCGATCAGGTCCAATACGGTTTGCAGCACACAAACATGGGTTTCCATGCCCGCCACCACGACCTGATCGCGCCCGTGATTCTCTTCAAGTTTTGTCAGAAATTCCTTAGCCCCCAAACAGGAAAAGCTGATTTTATCCACGACATTGCTGCCGTCGCTGTCTTGTTCAAGCAGATCAAGAATGGATTTGGCGGTATGCCCCAGGCCCTTGGGATATTGTTCTGTCACGATCGCGGGAACAGAAAGACGGTTGGCGCATTTTAACAAAAAGCAGCAGGCTTCGATCATTTCAACCGGGTCAAGGCATGCCGGATAAAGCTTCTCCTGAACATCCACAATCACCAGGGTTGAGCGGGCAGCATCCATTAACATCGTTAGCCTCCTTGGGGAATGACGACAACTAAAGCGCGTCTTTCAACCACGATATGTCCGAACCAGGCCCCAAACAAGCGTCGAAGGAGCGAAAAATGCAGGTAAACCACCTTTTTAAAGGCGTTTTTCTTGACTTGGGCCGGGCTTGGCATTACCACCCAAGCAGATTTGTCTCTAAGTAAATCAATCTTTAACGCATTTTTTGCGGGAACCCGAAACATATGACTTTCGCCGATCTCGGTCTGAGCGAAGATATCCTCAAAGCCGTTGCAGACGCCGGTTATGACACACCGACCCCCATTCAGCGCCAGGCCATCCCATCTGTGATGATGGCCCGTGACATTCTTGGCTGCGCCCAAACCGGGACGGGGAAAACGGCCAGCTTTGTGTTGCCGATGCTTGATATTCTTCATCATGGCCGTGCGCGCATGCGGATGCCGCGATCCATTATCCTTGAGCCAACCCGCGAGTTGGCCACCCAGGTGGCACACAATTTTGACACCTATGGCAAATATGTCCCGCTTTCAAAGGCGTTGGTCATTGGCGGAGAATCGTTTGTTGAACAACAAAAGATTCTGGAAAAGGGTGCCGATGTTATCATCGCGACCCCGGGCCGCCTGATTGACACCTTCGAGCGCGGCAAACTGTTGCTGTCGGACTGCAAATTGCTGGTCATCGACGAAGCCGACCGTATGCTTGATATGGGGTTCATTCCCGATATCGAAAAAATCGTCAATATGCTGCCCAAGCAGCGCCAGACGCTGTTCTTTTCGGCCACCATGCCCAAGGAAATCCGTCGCCTTGCCGACAAATTCCTGAGCAACCCGAAAGAAATTACGGTCTCTGCCCCCTCGAGCATGGCAACCACGCTTGAGCATAAATTGCTGGTCATTGACGAAATGGACAAGCGCGAAACCCTTCGCCGCCTGATCCGAAATGAAGATGTCAAAAATGCCTTTGTGTTTTGCAATCGCAAAAAAGACGTCGATATTCTTTACAAGTCACTGACCAAGCACGGCTTTAATGCCGGTCGCATGCACGGCGACCTGGTGCAGAGCGAACGGACCGAGACGCTTGATAAATTCAAAAGCGGCGAAATCACGGTTCTGATCTGCTCGGATGTGGCAGCGCGCGGCATTGACGTTGCCGAAGTCTCGCACGTTTTTAACTTTGACGTGCCCTTCAATGCCGAGGATTACGTTCACCGTACCGGTCGTACAGGCCGTGCGGGGCGCGATGGCAAGGCCTTCACCCTTGCGACACCAGAAGATGGCAAACTGGTGGAGGCGATCAACAAAACCATCAATATGTCGATTCCGCTCACCTCAATTGAGGGAATCGAAACCCTGGAGCTGGACTTTAGCGGCAAGAAGCGCCGGAACAAGCGCAACAGCCGCAAAGGGAATGACCGCAGCGACCGCAATGACCGGAATACCCGCAACGCATCGCGGCGTGATACATCCCAAAACCAGGACGCCCCAAACAACCAGCCCGCAGCAGCATCCCCTGCCAAACCGGCAGAACCGGCACCGCAGGCCAGCAAGCGGGACAATCTCGCACCTAGCGGCAATTCGGGCGCCAACAGCAATAACAATACCGCGCCCCGTCATGTGCGCGACCCGCGTGAAGATCGCCATCAAAACCGCCCGCAGCGCGACCGTAAAAACAATCACCGTCGCGACCGGGATGACCATGACGACAAACCGGTCATTGGTATGGGCGACCATGTCCCGGCCTTTTTGCTGACCCCTGTTCCGCAATCGTCCCTTCGTCGGCCCGTTGCCGCCGAAAAAGATGATAGCGACAACGAAAACAACAACACACCGGCGAAAAAGACAGGTCGCAAGACCACCGGTCGCAAAACGGCCAGCCCGCGCAGAAACCGCAAACCGGCCCCAACTGCAAACGACCAAGCCAAAGAGGCTGTAAAATCAGCCACCGAGGTAAAAGCACCTGCAGAGGCTCCGGCAAAAGAACCGGTTGAGACGGCTGAAAAGCCAGCACCTGTTGCCACTACCGCTGCCCCGGCATCGGAAAATACGGCATCAGGCGATACTGGCCAAGCCATTGACGCACCGGCGAAAGAAACCACAGCCGACGTTAAAGCCGAAGCCGACAAACCCGCCGAAGGTGAAGCAAAAGCGGTAGAAGCCGAGACCGAAGCAAAACCGGCCAAGGCGAAAACAACCCGTGCACCGCGCAAACCGCGTGCCAAGGCGGCGGCAAAACCCAAAACCGCCAGCAAAACGGCAAAAGCGCAAAGTAGTGATGGTGAAGACGTCAAAGCCAATGCCGAGGGAACCGAACAGGCAGAGGGTGAAACCGCCAAGCCGAAAAAAGCTGCGGCCAAAAAACCTGCCAAGCCCCGCGCACCGCGTAAACCACGCAAAAAGGCCGAATCTGCGCCCAAGGATGCCGATAGCGGCACAACCGAAGGCCCGGCTGCAACCAGCACCGAGCCCGCTACATCAGGGCAGACCAGTTAACACACGACAATATCTCTGTTACAAGCAAAACAAAGGCCGCCGAAACACATTTCGGCGGCCTTTGTTATGGTTAATACAAAACCATTATACGGCGCGGAACAGACCAGTTGATGTTTTGCGTTCCATTGGTTTGCGACGGCGCATCAATTTCAGCATCGTTTCAATCGAGATCGATTGCAGCGTGGCATAGGTAATGGCTTCGATTTCGTCCATGACAAGCGACAGCGCAACCCCCGCATTGGTTTCCTGGACAATACCGTTTGAGGGGCCCGCACCGACCTCCTCGAACAGCTCCACCACATCAAGCAGGGTTGTCCGTTTGGCATTGCCACAAAACCGATACCCGCCCCCGGCACCACGTACCGATTCCACAAGCCCGGCACGGCCCAGATCGCGCAGGACCTTGGCCAGATGGTTGGTGGAAATATTGTAACGTTCGGCAATTTCGGATGCCGAGAGCTGACGTTCACTATCTTCTGCCAGTTCCAGAACCGCATAAAGGGCAAACAATGTCGCCTTTTGCAAAGACATCATGGCTTAGCCCTCCTCTTCCATATCGGTTTCAAGCTGGATGAAAGGCCCAGCCATCATGCCCTGGGCGCGGAAAAACGACATCAGGTCGGTCGCATCACGCGGGATCATGGTACGTACCTTTTGAACACCGGCATGGCGAAAACAACGGCAAATTTCGCGATAAAGAATGGTCCCAATGCCACCCATACGCAAATCAGGCTCGACACTAACCGTGCCAACCCAGCCACACGGGACAGAATTAAACTCCCATGAACGAACTTCACCAAAGATACAGCCCAAAAGGGTCTCGCCCTCTTCTGCCACCAGGAAAAAACGGCTGTCCTTGCGATTGCCATAACGCACAAAAAGATCATCCCAGTATTCGGGCTTGCGCAGTCCGGTCGTGCGCTCGTCAAGATCTACAACAGTCGGCAGGTCTTCTTTGACGGCGGGCCGGATATTGATTTCATGATCATCGATATAAACCCGGTTATGTCCCGGTTTGTTATTTGCTGCGTCCACCAAAATAGCCTTTCCTGTACCGCAGACACCTCGCAAGCACCTGCGCCCTCGCCAGGCAATGTCGCCCATCCCAAATGCGTAATTCAGTACGATTATACTACACCGTCCGGATGGCAGGCAGCAATGATAAGTTCCACCCCATGTCCTGAGAGCGCACCTGTTTTACAGGAGGACGCAAAAGAACAAAGTACCTGCCGGTACCATATTGGCATCTTCCCACAGTCGCAAGGTTTTACGGGTGCCTGACCTGCAATACCGCTCCCCTGGTTCTATCGCAACAGTTAATCCTGTTTGACCGGGGCAAAACACCCAAACAGAAAGCAGGTTACAGCCCGGTTCAACCTGTACGCTGTTGCCCGCAAACATCGCAGATTATCCGGGCGATATATCACGCAATGATTGACAGAACGCCCAAGTCGTGGCTTATCGCGGCCAAGAGATTGCTGCGCAAAACCTGCCAATCGGGCAAAATATTTGCGCAGCGCGCATTCGCCATCTATCTGCATTTTCGTCAAAGGGAGTAGGCACGCTATGGCGCGCAACGGTTTTGATGCAATTGACCGCAATATTCTTCGGGAAATTCAGGAAGATGGCCGCATCTCGATGGTGGAACTGGCCGACAAGGTGGGCCTGTCTGTTTCACCCTGCCTGCGGCGGCTCCGCAAACTCGAGGAAAGCGGCGTTATTCGCAAATATGTTGCCCTGCTGGATCCGTCACACCTGCATTTGGGCGTGAATGTTTTTGTCACCGTTTCCCTGACCCAGCATGATGAACCCTCGCTCAGACGCTTTGAAACGGCCGTGCAGCAGCACCCGGAAATTGTCGATTGTTATGCGATGGTTGGCAATCAGGACTATATGATGCGGATCGTGGTCCAGGACCCCGCCGCCTATCAAAAATTCCTGTCCGAGGTTATGATGAAACTGCCCGGTGTGGCCAATATCAAATCCAGTTTCACCCTGCACGAAGTCAAAAACAGCACCCGCCTGCCCGTTCCCGAAACCGACTGAGCCTTTGCCGGTTTTGGTTTGCCCGCCATTTTATCAGCGCCCGTGCAAGCCCCAAACCGGCCCGGCACAACAGCCTAATTTTTGACAAAGCCTGCCGCGTTGCGCGGGATGATGCTGGGAAACAGCACAGCCAATGTAAAACCGCGGGCCAGAAAAAACAGATTAAACGCCGCCCACAGGGCATGATTGCTTTGCAGAGCCACGGCCCCCCAGGCCAATAATGCAAACACGGCAACCGAACATATCATCATGTTGCGCCAGTGGCGCGTTTGCATCGCCCCTAAAAACACCCCGTCAAACTGAAACCCCAGCACACCTGTAACCGGCAGGACCACAGCCCAGGGCAGGAATGAATATGCCGCGTCACGCACCTCGGTAATGCTGGTCAGCCCGTTAATAATCGGTATGCCACACAGGGCGAAAACCAGCGTCATCACAAAGGCAGAAACACCCGCCCAAAGGGTGGTTTTGCGCACCGCCCATAAAAACTGTTTGCGCCGTTCCGCCCCATAAGCCTGCCCCACCAGGGTTTCAGCCGCATGGGCAAAGCCATCCAGCGCAAAGGAGGCAAACATCAGGAAATTTTGCAAAACCGCGTTGGCCGCCAGGGTCACTTCGCCAAAACGGGCACTAAAGGTTGTGAACAGGGCAAAGGCCGATGTCAGTGCCAGAGTGCGAATAAAAATGTCACCATTGACCTTCATCAGACGCAACAAGCGGATGCGGTCAAACAGCACCACATCGCGCCAGCGCCCACCCAGCCGCTTTAAATGCGGCTGCATTAAAAACCAGCCCAGAATAACGCCGGAATAATCGGCAATCACGGTTGCCCCGGCCACCCCGCGCACATCCCAGCCAAAGCCCTGCACAAACAGAATATCCAGCACGATATTAAGCGAGTTCAAAACAACCTGAAAAATAAATACCGCCCGGCTGTCCCGCATCGCCAGCAACCAGCCCAACATGCAATATTGCATCAAGGTTGCCGGGGATGCCCAAATACGAACATGAAAATAATCCCGGGCGGCGGCCTCAACGTCAGGAGTCGGTGCTATCAACCGCATGGCAAGCTCAATAATCGGCCATTGCAGCAGCATCACCAAGGCCCCGCCAGCAACCGCAATCATCGCCCCACGGGCAAAAACAGCCCGTACTTCCTGCGCATCACGCCGACCCGATGCCTGGGCAGCAAGCCCGGTGGTGGCCATGCGCAAGAAACCGAAGCTCCAGAAAACATAACTGAAAATCAACGCCCCGACGGCAACCGCACCAATGTAGTGTGGGCTATCGAGGTGCCCCACCACGGCGGTATCAACCGCACCCAACAACGGTACTGTGGCATTGGACAGAATGATGGGAACCGTAAGTGCAAGAACGCGCCTGTCCCCTTTACCCAACCAGCGGCGAGAAATTGGCATTGATCCCTCATCAGTCCTGAAAAATCTTCGGCAATGTTGAATAACAACCGAATAACTGGCGTTTTCCAATTATTCTCATGTCATATCCCGCAATCTCCGGCATGGCGAGGTTTGTTTGCCAAAACCAGGCAAGTGACAGGAAAACTTGCGTCAATTTCAGTGCATTATCGATAGATTGTTATTTGTATCCAATATACATCGAAAAGCATATCAGGATCATATACAGCACAGATAAAAACCGCTTACCCACAAATCGCCTAAACCTCAAAGGCATATCAACCCAAGAGTGTTATTTCGGAAAAATTCCATAATTGGCGGGCTTTATAAAAGATCATTCCAAAATGGGGTATTTCGCGCCCCCAGCACACACGATATTTTATCCACAGCCTTATCCACATTTAAAACCCGATTTAAGACAATCGGGTACAAACCCTTGCCCTAAACAAGGGTTTCCGGCAGGGTGCGGGTTTACGTGATTATATTTCGGGAACGCACACATGTCGCAAACTGCCCTTGAAGGGCCGGAATTTCCGGCTGTATCGGGAACAACCAAAAGCATCGTGATTTTTTTGCACGGTTATGGCGCCGATGGCGCCGACCTGATTGGTCTGGCCCCGGAATTGGCAAAGTTCCTGCCAGATACCGCTTTTTACGCGCCCAATGCCCCCCACCCTTGCGAAATGTCGCCGTTCGGGCGGCAATGGTTCAGCCTGGCGTCCTATGATCCCGAATTTTTGCGCCGCAATGCCGAAACCATGCCAAGCGCGCTAAAGGCACTGACCCAAGGCGCACGGGAAAATACCACATCAATTGCCGCCTTCATCGAAGACGTGCTAGCACGCCATAAGCTGAGTGCAGATCATCTCGCTCTGGTCGGATTTTCCCAGGGCACCATGATGGCCCTGCAACTGGCACCACGTTATGCGCAGAAAATTGCCGGTGTTGTCGGTTTTTCCGGGGCCTTGCTGGGCAGCGATACCCTTGCAAGCGAAATCAAATCGCGCCCGCCCGTCACCCTGATCCACGGCAGCGACGACCCGGTTGTACCGGTTCAGGCATCACAATTGGCGCAGACGGCACTCGCCGAAAACGGCTTTGACGTCAGCTATCACGAACGCCCCGGCCTGCCACATGGCATTGATGGCGAAGGGCTGACAATCGCGGCACGTTTTCTGAGTGAAAAACTGTCATGACATAGGGTGGCATTTTGCCACCCGCTTTGCCCCCCCAAAAACAAAACCCGCCATTTTGACGTGGCGGGTTTTATCTATTTTAGCTTCGCGGACATATGGAAAACCGGACAAAGATTCCGATGAACGGCCTTATGCCGGATCAGCCATTATTTTCCGGCGGCATCGCATCATTGCCCGACGGGGCCTCGTCACTGGCATCCAGGCATTCCTTGACCCAAACATCATAAACCGGATGCTGAAGTGCTGAAAGCCCCGGCGTGGAAGCAAACATCCAGCCATCAAAAACCTCGACATCGGTTTTATCTTCGGAACGATGGTCGGTAATCTCAAGGAAGCTGGCACTTTCGGGCCGTTCTTCGGGCGGGGTACGATAACAGGCATCCACCTTAATGGTCAGCGAGCCGAAATTAACACTTTGCCCCACCGGTACTTCAAAGGTGGAAATACGCGCCGTAATTTTATCAAGCCCCTGAAGCTGCGCGACATCGGCCTTGCGATAATCCAGCGCGGACGCATTATGGATAAAACCGGCCATCAAACTGGCGGTCAACACGCCCGTTGCCAGCAGGGATTTTACAGTCATTGGGATTATTTCTCCGCCGTCCCGTAGGGATTTTCCAGTTCTGCAACAACATCGCGCAACACAGCGCGAAACTGTTCTTCATCACATCCCATCAACAGGGCATCTTCCAATGCGTCCTGCATCATCGCCCGCAGTTCGACGAAATTTTCGTTCAGAACCTTGATCTTCTCAACGCAGGATAGCGGTGCACCGTCAGGATTATGCCAGACAGGCATGTCTTTGGTCATGTCCGACTTGCTCATGATCTGCTCCGCTCTGTCTTGGGGACCAAATGTTAAAACAACATCTGATCTTGCTGCGCCAAAAGATGCAAACCAAAACGGGCGAAATCATGACAAATCGCTGATTTGCATAAAGTTTCGCCCGTTAGCACAGTTTTATTTTCCTGCAGGCGCAAGATCCGGTGCCGATTCCTTGCTGCCGCTGCCGCCCTGCGACTTATTGGAATAAATCACCTGCCCGATCAATTCCTCAAGGTTCACAGAACCTTGCGTATATTCAATGGTACCACCCGGCTTGATCATGTCAATGTCACCGCCCGGTTCGAGCGAGACAAACTTGCCGCCCAAAAGACCATCCGACGCAATTTTGGCCGCACTATCGGTCGGCAGTTCCACATCGGGCTTAATCTTCATGTGGACAACGGCCATATAGGTTTTCGGGTCCAGGTCCTGGGAAATCACGGAACCAACCTTCACACCGGAAATCCGCACATCGTTGCCGGTTGCCAAACCGTCAATACGGTTAAAGCTCGCCGAAAGCTCATAGCCCCCGTCAACCGAACTTAACCCGGCACGCGAATAGGAAAAAAAGGCGAAAGCGACCGCAACGCAAATAACCGCGCCACCTGCCAGTGTTTCGACCAGCCTGTTGCCCATACCTTAAACCCATCCTTGCAATGTTACATATAAATCCGGCTGTGCCATTATTCGGCCCCTATCCGGTCCATCAGCCTTCCGGCGACCAGGACTGGTAGTCACCCGTCGCCTTGGCGCGCTGACCACCTTCGTAATCGTGCCCCTTGGGGCGATAGGCGTGTTTGGTGCCCGTCAGGTTTGGCTGATGTTCTTTTTGCCATTCATAACGGTCTTCCGGCTTTTCAGACAGCGGCGCATCCAGTGTGTAATGCAGCCAGGCGTGCCATTCTGCCGGGACCTTGGAGCCTTCATCAATGCCCTTGTAAATCACCCAACGCTTGGCTTTGCGGCCCGGCGTCGCCTTTTTTTCGGTATAATAGACATTACCAAAACGGTCTTCGCCCACGCGTTTGCCAAACAGCGAAGTAAAGATACGGGTCCCGACGGTGGCCATATTTGCGGTCTCTCTCCAAATTGTGTTGCCCTGCCATACAGGACGATGGCGCGCGAACGCGCACCAAGGACAATTACGCACCCTATATGTCCCGATGTTTGTCCAAAGTCAATGTTTCAAGCCGTCACGCCGCACCGTGTGGCGCAGAATCTACAAAGTGGTTCAAGGCATTTGTCAGGCCATAATATTTCCCCACAAGCGCATGAGAAAGCACGACTCTTTGTAAAGATGCGGTTTGCGCCCTTTGTCCCCCGGGTTATCCACAGACCACACCCTGCATAAAGCGGCTGAAAACAAAGGAAAACTGTAGTTTTAGCAATCCGAAACAGCAGCGTTTTTCACATAAATTACATGAACTTAGACGTCAGATTGTGTCAGATTTAGTCAGGATTGAAAATGTTATTAACGCTCAATGCTGGATTCAAATCGCAAACGAGTTTAGGTTGGGCATCACACATTTTGTGGCGGGTTGCGACATACTATATATAGCGTATCGGGCACGAGTCCCCGATTGACCGCCAGACAGAGCCGGTAAAAAACCCCGACGCTGCAAAGCCTTACCGGGGATTCAATTATTGTTAACCAGATCGGCAAAAAATTCATTTCAGCGAAAAAACACCGGAACCGCTACATGTAGTGGTTAATTTCATGTCAACCACAAAGTTTGGTGGACGAGGCGATTTTCATCGCCTTATAATGCGCTCCCGACGGGACATGATCCCAGGGGGAACCCACCAAACAAACCGGCCAGACCAAATCGACCCTTTTAAAAAGGTCGGACGGGGTGGCTTGACGTTTTGAGCAAACAATATCTGGTTACGAGACCCAAAGCGCACAGCGCCTTTCTCAAAACCGGAAACGGAGCAAACCATGCGGATTACCAGGCAGTTCACACAGGACGGTGTCAGCCCGTATGCTGATATCGAATTTCGCAAGTCATCCTGCAAAATCAAAAACCCGGACGGATCGACGGTTTTTGAAATGAACGACATTGACGTGCCGTCAGGTTGGTCACAGGTGGCAAGCGACGTTCTTGCCCAGAAATATTTCCGCAAGGCCGGTGTTCCGGTTGCCTTGAAGCCGGTTAAGGAAAAAGACGTTCCCGAATGGCTGTGGCGCCACGAGGCCGACAAGCCCGCCCTGGAGAAAATGCCCGCTGAAGAACGCTATACCAGCGAACTGAGCGCAACCCAGGTATTTGACCGTCTTGCCGGCACCTGGGCCTATTGGGGCTGGAAAGGCGGCTATTTTGATGCCGAATCCGATGCCCGCGCCTTCTTTGATGAAATGCGCTACCAGCTAGCCCATCAGATGGGCGCGCCGAACTCGCCACAATGGTTCAATACCGGTTTGCATTGGGCCTATGGCATCGATGGTCCGGCCCAGGGGCATTCCTATGTCGATTATAAAACCGGCAAGCTGACCAAATCCACCGGTGCCTATGAACATCCGCAGCCCCATGCCTGCTTCATCCAGTCCGTTTCCGACGATCTGGTTAATGAAGGCGGCATCATGGACCTTTGGACTCGTGAAGCCCGCCTGTTCAAATATGGCTCGGGTACCGGGTCGAACTTCTCGAATGTGCGCGGCGAAGGCGAAGCCCTTTCGGGTGGTGGCCGTTCATCGGGCCTGATGAGCTTCCTTAAGATTGGCGACCGTGCTGCTGGGGCGATCAAGTCTGGTGGCACCACGCGCCGGGCCGCAAAAATGGTGGTTGTCGATATCGACCATCCCGATATTGAAAAATATATCGACTGGAAAGTTGTTGAAGAACAAAAGGTTGCCGCCCTTGTTGCCGGTTCCAAACTGGCCGAAAAGCACCTGAGTGCGGTTCTGAAAGCCTGCAACAACTGGGACGGTGCCGCCGATTCCGAAGAGCGCCTGAACCCGCGCAGCAACCCGCAGCTCAAAGAAGCGATTCTGGCCGCGCGTGCAGTGATGATCCCCGATTCTTACATCAACAAGATCATCCAGTTTGCCCGCGAAGGCTTCACCGACATCAGCTTCAAAACCTATGATACCGACTGGGATTCGGAAGCGTATCTGACCGTTTCGGGTCAGAACTCCAATAACTCTGTCCGTGTCTCGAACGACTTTTTGCAGGCGGTGCTGGATGACGGTAACTGGAACCTGATCCGTCGTACCGACGGCAAGGTATCGGAAACCATCCGTGCCCGCGATTTGTGGGACAAAGTGGGCGAAGCCGCCTGGGCCTGTGCTGACCCGGGCATCCAGTATGACACCACCATCAATGAATGGCATACCTGCCCGAATTCCGGCCGCATCAATGCGTCCAACCCATGTTCGGAATATATGTTTCTGGATGATACCGCCTGTAACCTGGCCTCCATGAACCTTATGAACTTCCGGTCCGATGATGGCGGCATTGACATTGCAGCCTATGAACATGCCGTTCGTTTGTGGACCGTGGTTCTGGAAGTTTCGGTTTTGATGGCACAGTTCCCGTCAGACCGCATTGCCGAACTGTCCTATCGTTACCGCACCCTTGGCCTGGGCTATGCCAATATTGGTGGCCTGCTCATGAGCATGGGCATTTCCTATGACAGCGATGAAGGCCGGGCGATTTGCGCGTCCCTGACCGCAATCATGTGTGGTGTTTCCTATGCCACGTCCGCCGAAATGGCCGGTGAACTGGGCGCATTCCCGGGTTATGCCGACAATGCCAAGGAAATGCTGCGCGTGATGCGCAACCATCGCCGTGCCGCACATGGTGAACAGGAAGGCTATGAAGGCCTGTCGGTTAATCCGGTGCCGCTGCTGGCCGCTGACAGCCCCTATGCAGAGCTTCCGGTTGCGGCCCGTGCCGCATGGGACAAGGCGCTGGAACTGGGTGAAAAGCATGGCTATCGCAATGCACAGACCACCGTTATTGCCCCGACAGGCACCATCGGCCTGGTCATGGATTGCGACACCACCGGGATCGAGCCGGATTTCGCACTGGTGAAATTCAAAAAACTGGCTGGTGGCGGTTACTTCAAGATCATCAACCGCACGGTGCCGGTTGCCCTGGCAACGCTGGGCTATACCGAACGGCAAATTCGCGACATTGAAAAATACGCGGTTGGCCACGGCACGCTCGAAGGTTCGCCCTCCATCACCCACGACGCGCTGCGCGCCAAGGGCTTTGATGATGATGCGATTGCCAAAATCGAAGGTGCGCTTGAAAACGCCTTCGACATCAAATTTGTCTTTAACAAATACACCTTTGGTGAAGAATATTGCGTCAAGCAGCTTGGCCTTGATGCCAAGGCGATCAACGATATCAGCTTTGACATGCTGGCCGCCCTTGGCTTTGGCAAAAAGGAAATCGAAGCGGCAAACACCTATGTTTGTGGCGCGATGACCCTGGAAGGTGCGCCGCATCTGCGCGATGAAGACCTGCCGGTCTTTGATTGTGCCAATCCGTGTGGCCGCATTGGCAAACGCTATCTGTCGGCTGACAGCCACATTCGCATGATGGCCGCTGCCCAGCCGTTTATTTCGGGCGCGATTTCCAAGACCATCAACATGCCCAACAATGCCTCGATCCAGGATTGCAAGGATGCCTATATCCATTCCTGGAAACTGGGCCTGAAGGCAAATGCGCTGTATCGTGATGGCTCGAAACTCAGCCAGCCGCTGAATTCCGCCCTGGTGGAAGAAGACGATTACGCCGATCAGCCGACGGCGGCCAAGGCCACCGAAGCATCGGAAAAAATCGTCGAAAAAATCATCGAGCGCGTTATTCGCGGGGACCGGCGTTCGCTGCCGTCACGTCGCAAGGGCTATACCCAAAAGGCCACCGTCGGCGGCCACAAGGTTTACCTGCGCACTGGCGAATATGAAGACGGCAAGCTGGGTGAAATCTTCATCGACATGCACAAGGAAGGGGCTGCTTTCCGCTCGTTGATGAACAATTTTGCCATCGCGGTTTCCATTGGCCTGCAATATGGCGTGCCGCTGGAAGAATATGTCGAAGCCTTCACCTTTACCCGGTTTGAACCCTCGGGCATGGTTTCGGGCAACGATGCGATCAAGATGGCAACCTCCATCCTGGATTACATGTTCCGCGAACTGGCAATTTCGTACCTTGGCCGGAACGACCTGGCCCATGTTCAGCCGTCCGACGTTCTGCCCGATGCCGTTGGCAAGGGTGTGGCCGAAGGCGACCTGGGCGAAGAAGCCAAGGCCGAAGACCGCGCCATTGAAACCATCCGCAAGGTAGCCTCCAGCGGCTTTGTCCGTCGCAACCTGTATGTTGTGGATGGCGGCGCGCCGGTTGAGGAACGTGTGGTGATGAAGGCCACCGGCACCGATCATGCCCATTCGCATGATCACAGCCACAAGGCCGAAACCGCCAGCATCGCAACCACCGCAGCACCTAGCAGCGGCGACACCGCGATCCTCAATGCCAGTGAAGAGGTGATGTCGGCAACGGATGCCAAACTGGACCGTATCCGCGAAGCCCGCATGAAAGGCTATGAAGGCGATGGTTGCCCGGAATGCGGCAATTTCACCCTGGTGCGGAACGGCACCTGCCTGAAATGCGATTCTTGCGGCAGCACCACCGGTTGTTCTTAAGGCCTAGGGCCTCCAGCCTTACCAACTTTCAGCTTTAATCAGCAATCCGGCCGGGATCACCTCCCGGCCGGTTTCTATTTCGCCCCAAACAGAGAATAAAAAAATGACCCTCCCGCAATTTGGCAAAGAAACCGCCCTGATTGTCCTTGATGTGCAAAAGGCGATTGATGACCCCAAATGGGCGTCAAAAAACAATCCGGGTTATGTTGAAAAAATCGTTAATCTGCTGACCGCGTTCCGCGCGGCAAAGCTGCCGGTCATCCATATCCGCCATGATGAACCGAACCCCGCATCAACCTATCATACGTCGGGCGCGGGCAATGCCCTCAAACCGGAGGTCGCCCCCTTGCCGGGCGAACCGCTCATTGCCAAAAGCGTCAATTGTGCCTTCATCGGTACCGAGCTCGAAAAAAACCTGCGTGATCAGGGCATTACCCGGCTGATCTTTACCGGTGTCGTTATTCACAATTCGATGGATGCGTCCATTCGCGTGGCCCACTGCCTGGGTTTTGATGTGATATTGCCGCAGGATGCCACAACCGCGATTGACGTTATGGATGCCAAGGGTGTCCGCCATGATGCGCAAACCGTGTTTGACCTGTTTGCCGCTGTTCTGGCTTCGGAATATTGCACCCTTTCCACCAGCCAGGACATAATCAGGGCCCTGCCCTGACCTTTTTCTCTGGTCACAAACAATAAGGTCATGCAGGAACAAGCGGTTTTGTTCGGCGTTATGATTTGGTTCACACGCCGCTGCCAAATGTGGCGCGCAGGTTCAAAAACAACACGGGCATTATAACAGGAGTTTTAAATGGCAATGAGCCGCGTTCTTGGTGCAGCCTTACTGGTAATTGGCGTTTTGCTGTTGGTGTTTGGCATGAATGCCACCGACAAGCCAGTTGAAGAATTATCCAATACCTTCCTGGGTCACTATACTGATCAAACCATGTGGTATCTGGTTGGCGGCGGCGCTGCTGCCGTTGCCGGCTTTTTGATGGTCCTGTTTGGCGGCCGTCGCCGTTAATTTGGCGAAAAAACAAAAAAAGTAACGGTTTCTTCCGATGAAATTGCATTCATCGGTTCCCATATAAAGGGTCGCGTTATAATCTCTGTCTCTGCGCAGGTTATAATGTTGTTATCTTGGGTGTTTTCGCATCGGGAGAAACCTACATGTCCCATAATGGACAGCGACTGTCGGACAAAATCATTATCGCCCATCGTCAGGCTGTTGAAGAAGGCAAGGCTGAAGTTGCGGAAATGCTGATTCAGGCCCTGGAGATTGACGCGTCCTATGTCGGTGGACCGACGCCGGAAAAGCGCGAAAACCTGGACGATGTCGAAGCCGCCTTTATGCTGCAGGCAGAATTTCGCGCCAAGCATAATCGCGGCGCGTAATATCTTCCCTCGTCATCATTTAACCAGACTATTTCCCGAACGGTCAAAAAACCGGTGGTATCGCCTGTTTGCGAACAGATTGTTGCCAAACACGGGCTGGTCGAATGCCCATTCGCGCGCAATGATGACCGTAACAGATGTCACTTTGCGCGAGAAAATCCCATGATCCACCCCGCAAGTTCCGAAACCCCGTCGCTGGCGCCGATTTTCATTTCGCATGGTTCCCCCATGCTGGTCGCGCGCCAAAGCACACCCGCCTTTGACTTCCTGCACCGCGAGCTTGGCCCCCATCTTGACGGGGTAAAGGCAATCATGGTGGTTTCGGCCCACTGGCAGGCCGCAACGCCAACCGTTTCCACAGCGCCGCGTCAGGAAACAATCCACGATTTTTACGGTTTTCCTGATGCGCTTTATCAACTGCATTATGACGTGGCCGGGGCCCCGGAACTGGCCCGCAACATTGCCGAACGCCTGGATTTTGCCACCGATGATGCGCGCGGGCTTGATCACGGGGCCTGGATGCCGCTGATCCTGGCCCGTCCCCAGGCCGATATTCCGGTCTTTCAACTTTCAATGCTGGAACGGGGCAGCCCGGCGGATCATTACGCGCTTGGCCAAAAATTGCGGTCCCTGCGCGAGCTTGGCGTATTGGTCATCGGCAGTGGCGCAATGACCCATAATTTGCGCAGCCTGGACCCCAATGACGGCCCGCATATTGACCCGTGGGCCGAAGAATTTTGTGACTGGATGGTCAGCCACACCAACCAGCATGATATCGACAGCCTGCTGGCTTATCGCACCAAGGCCCCCCATGCCCGTATGGCGCACCCCCATGATGATCATTTGATGCCGTTTTATGTGGCCCTGGGGGCGGCAGACGATAACTATGTCAGTAAAACCCTGCATCACAGCATTGAATTTGCCAACCTTGCCATGACCGCCCTGCGCTTTTACGATCAGCAAGAAGCCAACAAAGCAGCGTAAAACAACAGGAAGGTTATTTTTGCAACAGTTTCAAACCCGGCTGAATATTCGCACCCACGGGCAGGGCCTGATTGAATTTACCCCCGATGTGGAACGCTTCGTTGCGGACTGCGCCATTGAAAACGGCCTGCTGACGGTCTATTGCGCCCATACCTCGGCCAGCCTGACCATTCAGGAAAATGCCGACCCCGATGTGCAATATGACCTGCAGGTCTTTTTCAAACGACTGGTCAAAGAAGACCCGTCGCTTTACCGGCATACTTGCGAAGGCCCGGATGATATGCCAGCCCATATCCGCGCGGCCCTGACCAATGTGTCGCTCTCCATTCCCGTTACCAACGGACGGGCGGTGCTAGGCACATGGCAGGGAATTTACCTGTTTGAACATCGCACCACCCCGCATCATCGGCAGGTACATCTTCACCTGATCGGCCAGTAAACAAACCGCATTTCATTATGACTGTGCTGTTTGCGGGGTTATGACGATTTCCAGATTGGGGATCATATCCAGCACAACCGCCTCCGCCCCGGCCTTTGCGGTGAAGTTCAGGCGATTTTTCGTCGATGGCGTTATGCTAAACCCCTGCAGAAAATTCTTTTCGGCCGGCTGATTGATTTCCAGCCCAGCAAAGTCGGTAATACCGAAGGCCCCGCCCCCGGCCTGTTCAAACTCGGCCTTCAGGCGGTTTTTCCAGCCCGTCGTATCGAATTTATACTTCACCAAAAACAGCGTTGGAAAAGTGTTCTCTTCATCGACAACAACGGTCGTATGGGCTTTGGCATCCTCGCCAATTCTGGTGCTGACACCCTGATCAGCCAAACAGGACCGGCATTGATCAAGCGTATCGTTGGCCTCGAACGCGATGCCACTAAAGCCGTGATGGTTTGTATCACGCAGGCCGAACCGCTTGGTGAATTTGATGAATTCGATATTCAAATCACCAAAATTCACCCCGGCACTGGCATAATCCTCGCCTTCCATCAGGTCCCAGGCAAAGGGCAAAGCAAACTTTTCAGCCACCTCTCCCGCCACTTTTCCCGGTTCATCCACTTCAACCATCAGATGGTCCAATTTGAACATTTTAATCCTCAATCTCAATCTCAATAACCTATCCAACAGCCTTGCTGGCAGAATGCCGCCGTTTGCGACCATAAAGTGCCAAGGCGCTATGCACGGCCAATGTCGTAATCACAACGGCACCGGCAATCAAGGTGGTGCGCGAAGGCACTTCGCCGATAAACAACCACACCAGGCCGGAGCCTAAAATCGCCTCGGTCAACATGATCAGCCCCACCTCGGCTGCCGGAATGCGTTTTGCCCCCATTGATATGAACGTAAAAGACAGCGGCAAAACCAGACATCCCAGCAAGACAAGCCATAATGGATCCCACGGATAAAGCGCGGTTGGCCTTGCCACCGGTGCGACAAAAACAGCCACCAGCAAGGCCCCGACCATCATGGCGCGCACGGTATCAACCTTGATGCAAACGCCCAGAACATTGAAATAGCACGCCATACAAATGGCCGTGCCCAATGCCAGCAGATCGCCCAGCATATTGGCCCCGCCAAAACCGCTGCCGACAATGGTTGCCAAAGCGACAAACACCACAATCGAGGCAATCCAGGTGCGCATGGCCTGACGACGGCGAAACAGAAACGCCCCGATCAGACCACTTAACAACGGCGTTGCGGCAATAATCACCAATGTATTGGCCGCATCGGTATTTTTGATCGACAAAATGAAACAGGCACTGGTACCGCCATAAAACAACCCGGCGAGGATTTCCTGGCGCGTGGGGCAAACGGCCTGCCACAAGGTTTGGCGTGCCCGCATCCCGCGCCACATGGCCGCCACCATCAGGGTAAGTCCCAAAATCAGCAACCGCCAGAAGGCCGTTGTCATATCATCGGCCTTGATCAACCGGATCAACAGGGCATCGGGGCTCAGGATTGTGATACCCAGCAAGGCCAGCCAACCGCCATGTACCCGATCAAGCCAGCTTGTTCCGCCCGGCATCACACATTCCCCTTTTTCCTTTTGTGTTTCAACTCACTGCCCTGCTTTTGCCTGTTAAAACCGCAAATGACAAATGAGCAATTTGGAACAGTCGCAAAAGGATCGGTCAAGGATGGCATGTTTCACACAAAGAAACGGTTTTTTTTATCCGCCAAGACCGATAGATTACGCCCACGCATAAAAACAGGCCCTAACAAAGGAAGCATTCATGTCTGGTAAAATTGAAACCCGTCTTGCCGATCTTGGCATCACTTTGCCTGCCGCCAATGCACCGGTTGCCAATTATCTGCCCTATGTGCAGTCAGGCAATCTGGTTCATGTCTCGGGCCAGATCACAATGGAAAATGGCGAGCTGAAATTTGTCGGCAAGCTGGGCAAGGATTACGGCGTGGAAGAAGGCCAAAAGGCCGCCCGCCTGTGTGCCTTAAACCTGATTGCGCAGGTTCGTGCGGCCATTGGCGACCTGGATAAAGTCACCCGCGTTGTCAAACTCAATGCCTTTGTCAATTCCGCCCCGGAATTTACCGACCAGCCCAAGGTCGTTAACGGTGCATCAGATACCATGGTCGAAATTTTTGGTGATGCTGGCAAACATGCACGTTCGGCCGTGGGTGTGGCGTCGCTGCCGCTCGGCGTTGCTGTTGAAATTGACGGCATTTTTGAAGTCGCCTGAAACGGCTGACTAATACCAAACTGCACTGATCGAAACCGATCAATGCAGCCCTCAGCCGGCGGGCGGGCTCTCAGAAGCCCTTGCCAATCGCTCTCAGGCCGCGCGGCGCAGTCGCGCCTAACCAGATCTCCATGAGGCATCCTCATTGAGATCTGGTATAAACCGATACCCAAAGGCAGGTGCGGGTTTCCCACCTGCCTTTTTTATTTCAGGGATGCCCCATCACGATCGTCGCCAAAAAGATGTTTGCGCATATGTTCTGCCAGAGCAAAAAGCGCTGGTTTTGCCGCATTTTCCGCCCCATACATGTTAATCGCAAAGGCGGGCAAAGCTGGCAGGTCCGGGTCATTGGCAATGATTTCAAGGTCGTCTGGCACTGTTGCGGCCAACCAGGTTGTAATCGCCATATCGGAGCGCACGGTGACGGCCGTGGCCTCGATATTGCCGCTTTCAAACACCGTGCGCCACGGCACATCATGACGCACCAGTGCATCAAATACGGCGGGGCGAAACGCGCATCTTTGCGACACCATTGAAACCGGCAAGGGCCGTTTGCTGCGCGCCATCCCGCCTTTTGCCCCGACCCACACCAGCCGTTCAATCCGCAGGCATTCCCCTACCCCTTCATTGACCGGTTCTTCAATCAAAGCCAAATCAATCTCGCCCGCATCCAGGGCAGCTTTTAAATCCGGTGATGCCGCACAAATCAGGGACAATTCCACCTGCGGGAAGGCGGTATTATAGGTTTTCAAAACCGGCGAAATCGCCCGACCAACCAGATCAAACGGCACCCCAAGGCGCACCTGGCCGCTATGGGCCTCCCCCTTCATTTCCGCCCAGATTTCGTCATTCAGGGCCAAAAACTGCCGCGCACGGGCAAACAGGCGCTCCCCCGTCGCGGTAAGGCGCAACCCGCGCCGGTCCCGCTCAAACAGGGTAACACCCAAAATATCCTCAAGGCGGCGCACCTGCTGGCTGACAGCACCCTGCGTCACATGCAGGCTGGTGGCTGCCGCTGTCATGCTGGCCTTATCGGCGACCATTACAAAGGTGCGCAAAAGGGATGTATCAAGGTTTCCAATCATAATCGACATTATGATTACTAATATTAAACATTACAAACATTGCCTTTTCTAATTGGCGTGTTCGGTATTTGATGGCACCCAATACTGTTCACAGCAGGACGCCCCCATGACACTGCAAATATTGGCACCAATATTTTTATTCACCCTGACAGCGGCCATTACACCGGGCGGGGCGACCACCCTTGCCACCGCTTCGGGCCTGCAATATGGGCTTGCACGGTCCATCCCGCTGATCATCGGCATTGCCTTTGGCATGGTCAGTCTGTCGGTTGCGGCCTCCGCCGGGCTCGCGAGCCTGATGCTGACCAGCCCCAGCCTTCATCTTTTGCTAAAAGTGGCCGGTACAATCTATCTTTTATGGCTTGCCTTCATGATTGCACGCAGCAACCGGCCCAAACCGCGCGATGATCTTGCCAAACCCATCAGTTTCTTTGGCAGCCTTGGTTTATTGTGGCTAAACCCCAAAGCCTGGGCAATGACGATGGGCGCTGCGGCATCGTTTTCCGCCCTGATCACCGATCCATTGCATCTTGCCTTCTGGCTGGGGCTGGCTTTTGGCATTTCGGCGATTTTTTCCATGTCGCTGTGGTGCAGCACTGGCTCACTGCTGGCTCGCCTGCTTAAAACAGACCGGCAATGGAAGGTTGTTAATATCGTTCTTGGTCTGTTGCTGGCCGCCTCCATCATGCCGATCTGGCTGTTTTAGACATTATGGCAAATGCCGCTGAAAAAAGCCGATAAGCTGCTCGAAGAAGACATTTTCGCCGTCGGAATCCGGTACATGGTCCTGGTCTTCATACAGGTGCAATTCCGGTTCACGGCCCTGGCTGCGCAAACGGGCGGCCAGCCTTTCCGTCATTTTCCACGACCACAACGTATCTTTCTTGCCGTGGCTTAAAAACACCGGTCCGGCATAATTTTCCACCGGGATCGGCGTTGTTGGCAGCAGATCATCGGACTTGCCCTGCCAGGTCCATGCCCGGCGGGCGGTATCCCACGCGGTCCAACCGGGATCACCAACATCGCGATAGGCGCGTGCGTCAAAGCCCCCGCAAATCACATCGGACGTGGCATGAACCGCCAGCGCATCAGGCAGTGTCCCGACACCGTCGCGCTGCATCAGACAGGTTACTAACAGGGCATGTTCCGCCCCGCGTGATACACCAAACAGCCCGACACTATCATTTTTGACCGGAGCAAAGGCGCGCAATGCGTCCAGGGCCTCGGCGGTGCGATCGAGCGGCACATCACTGATATTGCCCGCATTCCAAACGTTGCCAGACCGCGAATAAGGGAACGGAAACGCCAAAAAACCATGTGCCGCCAGCATCACCGCGTTTCTGTGGCTCCAGCCGGACCATCCGCCCTCGGACCCGTGCAACACCATAACAGCGGGAAACGGGCCGTCACCAGCGGGACCATATGTTGTTCCCCATTCAGGCAAAAGCCGCCGGACAATTTTAAGCGACATGACAACCGTGTTCCTTTTCCATTACGGGGCGCGCTAGGCGTAACGCTTTGGCATGCTAATGTTTACCCAGCGCATTCAACCCGACAACACCGGAAATAATCATCAGCAAGAAAACAGCCTTAAGCAGCGTCACCGGTTCCTTGAAAAACAATATCCCGATAATCGCGATGGCCGCCGTGCCAAGGCCCGCCCAAACCGCATAGGCGGTACTGACCGGCAATTGCCGCAACGTGACCGACAAGACCCAAAAACTGATCCCGTAAAGGGTAAGCGACAGCGTTGTGAATCGCCAGTCACGGAAACCGTCGGAAAACTTCAGGCTTACGGTTCCCGCAACTTCCAGACTTATTGCACAGAACAGATACAACCATGCGGCCATTTATCATTTCCATTGAATGTTTCCAAACAGCCACGCCAGCATGACCAAAACCGCCATTCGGCACAAGCCATTGCCGTGCATGCCTGCTTTCTCGCCTCCGGAAAATGACGGAAACCTTTGCCCAAAGGCCAAAGCGTTCTATATATCAAGCATGTAACGATGATGGTCAAAACAGGTGGACAGATAATGCAAGAAACGGAAATCCTGATCGCAGGTGGCGGCATTGCCGGATTAAGTGCCGCAGTACGACTTGCAGCAGACGGCCATCAGATTGTTGTTGTTGACCCCGCCCCAGCCGCGTCCGATGACACCCCACAGGCCTCAGCAAACGAGATAGAAGTTAAAAACGGCACCACCCCGCCACAGGATTTGCGCACCACCGCCTTTTTGAAACCCGGCATTGATACATTGACCTATGCCGGTGTGTGGGATGACATGCAGGCCAGCGGCGCACAATTGCGCGTTATGCGCATTATTGATGCAGGCGGCACCGAGCGCACCCCGCGCGAAACCGCCGATTTTGACGGGGCAGAAACCAAAGATGGCTATTTTGGCTGGAACATTACCAATATTGCCGCCAAGGCTGCACTATTGCGCAAAATTGCCACGCTGGATAATGTGCGGCTGATCAATGAATGCAAAGTTACCGGCTTTGCCCCGCCCAAGGCAGCCGGCCCCGGCCCGGCGATTGTCACATTGTCAGACGGGCAAAAATTTTCTGCCTCCCTTGTTCTGGCGGCGGATGGGCGCAATTCCACCCTGCGCGATCTGGCGGGCATTCGCTTTAACCGCTGGTCTTATGATCAGGATGCGCTGGTTTTTGCCGTTAGCCACGAAACACCACATGATAATATCTCGACCGAAATTCACCGTTCCGGCGGCCCGCTAACGCTGGTGCCCATGCCCGACCATAACGGCCACCCCTGTTCGTCCGTGGTATGGATGGTCCCGCATGCCCGGGCACAGCAGCTTGCAGCACTCGATGATGCGGCCCTTGCCCGCGAGCTTCAGCGCGACACCATGAATCTGTTTGGCACCTTAAACATTGTCACCCCGCGCGCTGTCTGGCCGATGGTGGCCCAGGTCGCACATCGCCTGACGGCACCGCGCCTGGCCCTGATTGCCGAAACCGCCCATGTTGTGCCCCCCATTGGTGCGCAGGGCCTGAATATGAGCCTGCACGACATCGAAACACTGGCCAAGCAAATTGATCTTGCCAAACTTGAAGGCAAGGACATTGGCAGTGACGCATTGCTGAAGGGCTGGGAACGGCGGCAATTACCCAAAACGGTTGGCCGGGTCGGCGGGATTGACCTTTTGAACCGGGCGGCAATGGCCGAACCCAAATTTTTGCGCGATCTGCGCTATACCGGGCTTTGCGCGATTAACCATATTGGCCCGCTACGGCGGCTGGCAATCAAGGCAGGGATCGGCAAATAACACCCGTTCGTGTCACACGGTATCATTCAGACGCGATATCAACGTGATCTGCCCACATTCTTGTCAAATTATGGTTGTACTCCCAAATCATAAGACAGTTTGAAAGAGACATCACGCGGACAACAGGAGAAACAAAAATGTTCAAAGCCCCCAGGAAAATCGGCATCATTGCGCTGGCCATGACATTGTTTGTCGGCGTTGCCACCAGTTTTCCTGCGGCTGCCGCAGACAGCCAAAGCACATTGCGCGCCGATATCACCAAGGCGACGGCGGGTCACAAGCTGACAGCGGATGAACTGGACCGCATGACCAATGTCATCACCACCATCAAAAGCGACCCGGAAGCCTATAATCTGCACGCCAAGAAACCCGGCTCATTTGACGAAATGGTTGAAAACCTCAATAGTTCGCCAAAAATCAAGGCTTTACTTGATAAAAACGGATTTACCGCCCGTGAATATCTGGTCACCAGCATGACCCTGGCCCGCAGCGCCGTTGCCTCGCGCGTTGGCCCCGATAACATGCCCAATATCGACCCGGATAATGTCAAATTCATCCGTCAGCATCAGGAAGAGGTGGACGCACTGATGAAAACGCGGCGCTGATCCGCATCAGAAGCGATCCCCACTTCAACGACAAAAGCCGGGCTGCTTAAAACTTGCAGCCCGGCTTTTTTATTTTTGTCACGAACCGATCACTCCGCCGGGCTGGCGGCTTCCTGTGCGCGGTTACGGTTCATCGGCCGGGCCGGATTACCCACCACCGTGACATTGGCCGGCACATCGCGTGTTACCACCGCCCCGGCACCAATAATGGCATGATCGCCAATCGTCACCCCGCCCAGGATAATGGCCCCGCCCCCGACCCAGACATTTTCACCAATATGGACCGGACGGGCAATTTCCAGCCCCGCCTTGCGCAATGCCGGGTCCGTATGATGTTGCGGACAGTAAATTTGCACATTGGGCCCCAACATGGAGCCCGCCCCAATGTAAATTTCGGCACTGTCAAGCAGTACACAACCCGCATTCAGAAATACCCCGGCGCCAAGATGAATATGGCAACCATAAGCACAATGAAACGGCACTTCTATGCGCGCATCCGGGGCGACAGACGCCATAAGCGCGCGCAAACCAGGTGAGATATTTTCCCGATCATCCGGCGGTGTTGAATTATGGGCAAAAACAGCACGGCTTGCGGCCATGCGCATATTGGCAAGTTCATCATCCTGGCAGCGATACCATTCGCCCGCTGCCATTTTTTCCCGTTCGCTAAATGGCAAAACACACTCCCCCTTTTATATGTTTTGCGCTGACTTTGCCCCAAGCGACAGCAGTGTGCAACAATTTGGATCGTGCCAAATTGTCCTCAAACCTCGGGCAACATGGCATCAATATCCAGGCTTGGTTTTACCCCAAGATCGGCTTTGTGCTTTTGCAAAAATGCCTCGCAGGATTTGCGCCCTTCATCTCGCAACATTTCCAGAAACGCCCATTCGCCATTCATCTTGGAGGATGCGTCAAGTTCCAGCATCACATCACCAGTAATCCGGTGCATGCGCATATTGGCCCAGCGTGCGCCTTCTTCATCTTCGACACTGACCACCTGGCGCAAAAACGCAATCATGCGCAATTCCTTTAGCAGGACCGAATTAAACGAAACCTCGTTTAAGCGATGGGCAATATCGCGTGCCGACTTTGGCGTTCCCGGACGTTCAACCGGGTTGATTTGCACCAGGATAGTATCCTTTGCCGCGCATTCACGCACCAGCGGCGCAATGGCCGGATTGCCGGAATAACCGCCATCCCAATAAGGCTCGCCGTCAATTTCCACTGCATGGTACAGCATTGGCAGGCAGGCGGATGCCAGCAGAACATCCTCGTTAATATCGGCATTGCGAAAAATGCGCCCGCAGCCCGTTTGCACATTGGTGGCTGTTACAAACAGTTTGATATCCCCGTGAGTCAGGCGATCAAAATCGATCATTTCTTCCAGAATGTCCGACAGGGGATTTCCGCCCATCGGATTAAGCTGATAGGGGGAAAAGACCCGTGCCGTCATATCCATCATTTGAAAAAATGGCGAGTTTTCCAGCGACCAGTTGCCCAGCAAAATATCAAGCGGCCCGCGCTGCAACGGGCTGAACATGGCGGCGTTGGATATTTTGCGCCAGAATTTCTCAAGTGCGGCGCGCCCGCCTTCTGGTCCGCCTTCGGCAACCCCGTGCGCCATGACGGCCGCATTCATCGCCCCAGCCGACGTGCCCGAAATCGCCTCGATCTCGATCCAGTCTTCTTCCAGCAGGCGGTCCAGCACCCCCCAGGTAAACGCGCCGTGCGACCCGCCGCCCTGCAATGCCAAATCAACCGACAGCCGGTTGGATCGGCTAAAGGGCGGACGACAGTCCTTTTTCGGGGGACGGGCAGTACGCGATTTGGGGGCAGACGCATTTTTGGCTGAGGATTCAGAAAAAGCTGACACCATTTTGGTCTCCAATCAGGAAAGTACCGAGGTTATCATGCACTGCCACTGGCCTTCGACCAGCAATGCTGCAACTGCGAAAACGTCTTTGCTCTTTAATTGTAGTTATTCAAAAAAATGCGCAAGGGGATCGATAATAAAGGTTTCGTGAAGGGCTTCAGGATGACGCATGCCACCGCAACTGTGCCGCAAGCGGGATAGAGGGCGCATGTTCAAGCACCAGATCACGGAAAATCACGGCAATGGGCGAAAGACTCCGGCTTTTGCGGCTGATCACCCCGATATGCCGTTCGCGCACCGGATCCTTTAAAGGCACAAAAGCCAAGTCACGGCTGGCCTCTACCCGGGCGGCTAGCTCCGGCAGGATGGTGATCCCAATGCCTGCCGCCACCATCGCGCACAGGGTTACGGTGTTTGATGTTTCCACCACCGGCCGCATCGCCCGAATGGGACGGGGTTTGGGGGCATCATCTATCTTTGTGGCTGCCTGATCGGCCTGGTTTGCGAATGGCAGAACGCGCGCACGTCCCTCCTGACCGATCAACTGGGCCAAAATCGCACCAGTACCCGATTCCGGCCCCAGTCCAACAAAGGGATATTCGGCCAACTCGTACCATGAAACCTGGTCACGCGCGGTCAACGGATGATCACGACGGCAAACCACACCCATCGTGTCGCTAAATAACGGCTGAAAATGAATCTCGGGCAGCGTGCGCCAGTCACCCGCGATGCCAAAATCAACCTCGCCCTTGGCAACAGCGTCATGCACCTCGCCCGCATTCATTTCATCAAGCCGCAGGCTGGCATCCGGGTGCGCGGCATGAAAGGCCACAATGATTTGTGGTAAAATACGGGTCAGAACCGATGGTGCGGCCGCCACCACCACCTTGCCGCCCAGGCCCTTTGACTGGGCATCAAGGTCCTCCAGAGCGATTTCAAAATCGGCCATCAGCCGCCGGGCCACCGGCAAAAAACGTGCACCACCCGCACTTAACGCCACCTGGCGGGTTGTCCTGTCAAAAAGCGGCATGCCGACAATATCTTCAAACTGGCGAATGGTGGCCGTCAAGGTGGGCGGCGTTAAACCCAGCATATTTGCCGCCCGCGTAAAAGACCCGCATTCCGCCACCGCAATAAAGGCCCGCAAATGACGCAAACTGACCGATGACAACATCTTAAAATCCAGCCTTATTATTTTACAGTATCGAATAATAATTCAGAATTTTCGATTTGTGCAATCAATCATAATCCGGTTGAATGACGGCAATGAAAAATCATCGGCAACCGCCCGGTGGCGTTGCCCTTTTCCCGCAGAGACCGACATGATCCCGAAACTGACTCCTGACCGCAGCCTGGATGACCTGACCCTGGGCTTTTTGAAAACGCTGGAGCGCGAAGGCAAATATCGCGGCGAAATCCATGCCGATTTCCCCACCCGCCTAATTCATGCAACCGATAACAGTGTTTATCAGGTGATGCCGCGTGCGGTGTTGCAGCCCCGCGAACGCGATGACATCAATGTCATTATGGAGCTTGCCGGGCGGGCCGAATTTCGCAAGGTCAGAATCACCCCGCGCGGGGGTGGCACGGGCACCAACGGCCAGTCACTCAACAACACCGTGATCGTCGACACATCAAAATACCTGAACAACATTCTGGAATTTGATGCCAAAACCGGCCTTGTCCGTGTGGAGCCCGGTGTGGTGCTGGAACAGCTTAACCGCTGGCTTAAACCGCATGGCTATTTCTTTCCCCCCAATGTATCAACCGCCAACCGCGCCACCGTTGGCGGCATGATCGGGTCGGACAGTTCGGGCAAAGGGTCGCGCATTTATGGCAAAACCAGCCATTACATCGAAAAAATGACGACCGTTCTGGTCGATGGCAGCGATTTTGTTACATCGGCCCTGACTGCCGAACAAACCGCCATCGAGGCGGCCCAAAAAACCCGCATTGGCGGTGTTTATCGCAAAATCATCAACGAAATTTTACCCCGCCGCGACCAGATCAAATCCACCTTCCCGGAAATGAACCGGGGCCTGACCGGCTATAACCTGAAAGAAGCGGTGGCAGACGATGGGGCCAGCAACCTTAGTTTCCTGATTGCCGGGGCCGAAGGCAGCCTGGGCCTGACCAAGGAAATCACCTTTCGCGTCATCCCGCTTCCGAAATACAAGGCCCTAACCGTCGTTCGTTATGCCAGCTTTGACGATGCGCTGCGCCATGTCGGGCGGCTTGTCGCCTTTGACCCCGTCGCAATTGAAAGCATCGATGACAAGGTGATGAAACTGGCCGAACAGGATGAAAGCTGGCATTTGCTGGCAAAATTGCTCGGCACCGAAGGGGCGACCATCCCGACACGCGGTTTTAACGTGGTTGAATTTGCCACCGACGACCCGGATGAACTGGCGGAAAAACAGCGCCAGCTGGCGCAATATTTGACCGATAACCCGAACGAGGCCAATGCCCCAATAGGCTCGGTCGCGGCAACAGACGCCGCCCAGATGGCCGCGATATGGTCAATCCGGTCAAAGGCCGTCGGGCTTTTGGGCAACCTGGAAGGCAAACGCCGCGCCACACCGTTTGTGGAAGATACCGCCGTTCCGCCCGAAAACCTGGCCGATTTTATTGCCGAATTTCGCGCCCTTCTGGATAAGGAAGGCCTGGATTACGGCATGTTCGGCCATGTCGATGTCGGCTGCCTGCATGTGCGCCCATTGCTTGATATGTGCGACGAGGAAGACGAAATTCGCCTGCGCCGGGTATCCGACGGGGTTGTGGAGCTGACCAAAAAATACAATGGCCTGATTTGGGGCGAACATGGTAAAGGCTTCCGCGGTGAATTTTCACCGGTTTATTTCGGGCCGGAGCTTTATGACGTTTTGCGCCGCATCAAAAAGGAATTTGACCCCGAAGGGCAGCTAAACCCCGGCAAAATCGCATCACCCTATGGCATGGATTTGCCGATTACCCCGATTGACGAAGCGCCCATGCGCGGCCAACTAGACCGCCAGATCGAAGCCGGGCTGAAGGACGAATATTTGAATGCCACCCGCTGTAATGGCAACGGGGCGTGCTTTAACTATGACGAATTTGATGCCATGTGCCCGTCCTATAAGGTCACACGCGACCGGGTCCATTCGCCCAAGGGCCGGGCGGGTATGGTACGCGAATGGATCCGCCAGATCAGCGTTGGCACCAGTGCAGAAGCACCCGAACTGGCCTTTGCCAATGCCCGGGATTTTTCCCACGATGTGTATGATGCCATGAATGGCTGCCTGTCGTGCAAGGCCTGTGCGGGGCAATGCCCGGTCAAGGTGGATATTCCTGAAATGAAATCGCGGTTTTTGGCGGCTTATCACGCCCGTTATCCGCGCCCGTTAAAGGATTATGTGATTGCCCGGCTGGAACGCCTGGCCCCCTTAACGGCAAAGGCCCCTGCCCTGTTTAATGCGGTGCAGTCCCTTCCGCCGGTAAAATGGGCGTTTTCACGCTTTGCCGGATTGCAGGATTTACCCAAATCCAGCACGACAAACCTGGCAAAGGCATTGCGCCAGCGCGGCATTGCGCCGTTTGACACCGCCCAACTGACCCGCCTTAATGATGCGGAACGGGTTAAATCGGTGTTGCTGCTTCAGGATTGTTTCACCACCCATTATGATGTCGAGACCATTTTGGGCCATGTCGATTTGCTGCAAAAGCTCGGTTATCAGGTCTTCATTCCGCCCTATCGTCCCAACGGCAAGGCGCAACATGTAAAGGGCTTTTTAAAGCAGTTTGACAGGCAGGCGCGCGAAAACGATGCCGTTTATGGCGAACTGGCGCAATTTGGCATTCCGCTGATTGGGGTGGAACCCAGCGTAACGCTGACCTATCGTCAGGAATATGCCCAACGCCTGAGCAACCGGCCCGATTACCGCGTGAACCTGTTTCATGAATGGCTGGAAAGCGAAATTCGCACCGGGCGCTTAACCCCGCCGCAAATTGCCACCACCCTGAACAGGGATGCAATGCCCACCCTGTTCCCCCACTGCACGGAAAAAACATCAATCCCCGATGTTGCGGTGAAATGGCAAAAAATCTTTGATGCCTTTGGCATTAAACTGACGGCTGAAAAAACCGGATGTTGCGGCATGGCAGGTGTTTATGGCCATGAAACCGCCAATGCGGAAAATTCACGTCGCCTGTATGATATGAGCTGGCAGAAAAAGGCCGAAAAAACCGGCATTGAGAACATGCTGGTGACCGGGTTTTCCTGTCGCTGCCAGGTCAAACGATATGAAGGTGCGCGCCCGCAAAGCCCGGCGGAATATCTGGCAAGGTTATTGTGACAACCTGAAATATACTCAATTGCGCATAAGTGCGCACAAACGCCCTGAAGGTCCGCACATTTCTGCGGGCCTTTTTTGCCATTGTTCCCCGACAAAGTCCTGAAATATCACCCTTGCTCCAGATCAACGACCTGAACTGAAAAAATATGTTAGTTAAAATTATTCCCAAAAATTGCCAGTCTTACTGGCAAAGCAGAAATACAATAGTATCCTAATATTCCGCATTGCGGAAAATCCCGCATGGTACATCTGTTTTTAACCCGGAGCCTGCCTGCAATGAAAACCTTGCGCCCCGTCCTTATTGTTCTGGCCGTTTTGATCATCATTGCAGGGGGCGGCTATTATGCCTGGCTGCAAAACCAGGATACGCTGCCAGACTATATTGCGTCGGGCAATGGCCGGATCGAGGCCGAGGAAATCCATGTTGCCACCAAATATGCCGGACGTGTTTCGCAAGTTCTGGTCGATGAAGGTGACATGGTGCAGGCGGGTGATGTGCTGGCGAAAATGGATACATCGGAACTCGATGCCCAACTGGCACAGGCAATGGCCGAACAGGCCCGCGCCCAGGAGGCCGTGCCCGAGGCCAGGGCCGAAATTGTCCAGCGGGAAAGCGAATTGCGCCTGGCAAGGCAGCAACTTGAACGGGCCCAGAAACTGGTTAAAAACAACAATATCTCGCGCGAGCAGGTTGACCAGCGCGAGGCCGACCGCGACGTTGCCGTTGCCCGCCTGGAAGCCGCCCGCGCCCGGCAGACCAGTGCCGAACGTTCAGTCGAGGCCGCTGGTGCCGAAGTTGCCCGTATTCAGGTGCAGGTTAATGATTCCGTCCTGACGGCCCCGCGCGCCGGGCGTGTGCAATATCGCCTGGCCGAACCGGGCGAGGTTTTGGCAGCAGGGGGCAAGGTTGTTACGATCCTGGATCTGACCGACGTTTATATGACGGTTTTCCTGCCCACATCACAGGCCGGCCTGGCCTATGTCGGCAATGAAGCCCGCATCGTGCTGGATGCCGCCGCCAAATTCGTGATTCCCGCCACGGTTTCCTTTGTCGCCGACAACGCACAATTCACCCCGCGCGAAGTTGAAACCCGCACCGAACGGGAAAAACTGATGTTTCGGGTGAAAGTGCGCATCAGCTCCGACCTGCTGGAAGCCAATATCGAAAAGGTCAAAACCGGCCTGCCCGGCGAAGCCTATATCATGCTGGCATCCAATAGCGGCTGGCCGGAACAGTTGCATGTGCACCTGCCCACCGGCCAAGGCTCCGACGCCACGACAGGAGAAACGGGCAAATGACCGGCCCGAATGACCACGATACCGGCAATACAGGGGATGCGCGCCCCGCCCGGGCGACGAACCGGGAACGCCCCCAAAACCAGGCAGCCGCCGTCAGGGTCGAGGCTGTTTCGCATATGTATGGCAAAACCCAAGCCCTGTCCGATATCGAATTAACCTTACCCACCGGACAGATTTACGGTTTTATCGGCCCTGATGGTGTTGGCAAATCCACCCTTTTGGGGCTGATTGCCGGGGCCCGCGAAGTGCAAACAGGAAACGTCACCACCCTTGATGGCGACATGCGCAATGCCCGCCAGCGGTCCAGAACGTCGCCGCGCATTGCCTATATGCCACAAGGATTGGGCAAAAACCTGTATATGGACCTGACCGTTCGCGAAAATCTGGAATTTTTTGGTCGCCTGTTTGGTCAAAAAAAACCGGAACGCAAACAGCGCATTGACAGGCTGGTCACAGCCACCGGACTTGCCCCCTTTACCAAACGCCCGGCAGGCAATCTTTCGGGCGGGATGAAGCAAAAACTGGGGCTGTGCTGCGCGCTGATTCATGACCCCGATATTCTGATCCTGGATGAACCGACAACCGGGGTGGACCCGCTTTCGCGCCAGCAATTCTGGGACCTGATTAACGATATTCGCCAGTCACGCCCGAATATGACCGTGCTGGTTGCCACCGCCTATATGGATGAAGCCAGCCGGTTTGATCATTTGATTGCCATGAATGATGGCAAAATACTCGCCCAGGGCAGCACCGAACAATTGCTGGAAAGCACGGGCAGCCAAAACCTGGAAGCCGCCTTTATCGCCCTGCTGCCGGAAGACCAACGCAAGGATCATCACGAACTGGTCATTCCCCCGCGCCCGCACAGCGATGACAAACCCGCGATCGAGGCCGAAGGACTGACCCGCCGCTTTGGTGATTTTACCGCCGTGGACCATGTCAGCTTTCGCATCGAAAAAGGCGAGATTTTTGGATTTTTAGGGTCCAATGGTTGCGGCAAAACCACCACCATGAAAATGCTGACCGGCCTGCTGCCCGCATCCGAAGGCAAGGCCTGGCTGTTTGGCGAACCATCAAATGGCTCCGATCTGAAAATGCGCGAACGGGTTGGCTATATGTCACAGGCCTTTTCGCTTTATGCCGAATTGACGGTGCGCCAGAACCTTGACCTTCACGCCAGATTGTTTCACCTGCCCAAGGACCATGTTTCCTCGCGGATAGAGGAACTTTCACAGCAATTCGGACTCACCCATTACATGGATGATCTGGCTGAAAAACTGCCGCTTGGTGTTCGCCAGCGCCTATCGCTTGCGGTTGCCATCATTCATTCGCCCGAAATCCTGATCCTTGACGAACCCACTTCGGGCGTGGACCCGATCGCGCGTGACGATTTCTGGCAATTGCTGATCGATCTTTCGCGCAAACAGGGTGTGACGATTTTCATTTCCACCCATTTCATGAATGAAGCAGCCCGCTGTGATCGCATATCCCTGATGCACGCAGGCCGGGTGCTTGATAGCGACACGCCAGATGCGCTGATAAAAAAACGCGGCACGGAAACCCTGGAAGCAGCCTTCATCGGCTATCTTAAAGAAGCCACGGGTGCGGATAGCAAAAACACCGGCCAGCCCGCCCAAACCAGCGATGAAACTACCTTGTCGCTAACCAATATCGCGGGCGACAGCAACGACCAAAACGCGGATCAAACCCGGCTGGATGCCCTGGAAGACACCGCAGAAAAGGCCGTTCCCGGTTTTAGCCCGCGTCGCCTGTGGGCCTATAGCCTGCGCGAAACGATGGGCCTGATACGCGACCCGATCCGCCTGGTTTTTGCCCTGTTGGGCACTTTGATTTTAATGCCGGTTTTTGGCCTGGGCATTACCTTTGATGTTGAAAACCTGACCTATGCCGCCCTTGACCGCGACCAGACGCCCGAAAGCCGCACATATCTGGAAGGATTGGCAGGGTCGCGCTATTTCACCGAAAAACCACCGCTGCATGATTATGCAGAAATGGATCGGCGCATCAAAAGCGGCGAACTGGCACTGGTTGTTGAAATCCCGCCCAGTTTTGGCCGGAAACTGCAACAAAACAATCAACCGGAAATTGCTGCGACCATCGATGCGACCATGCCGTTTCGCGCCGAAACCATTCATGGTTATGTGCAGGGCATTCATCAAAAATACCTTGCCGACAATATTCTGCGCGAAACCGGTAACGAAATGACCGCCCTGCCCGCCGGGATACAAACGCGGTACCGCTATAACCAGGATTTCAAAAGCATCTATGCCATAGTCCCATCCGTTATTGCACTGTTGCTGATGTTTATTCCCTCGGTATTGATGGCGGTGGGTGTGGTGCGCGAAAAAGAACTGGGTTCCATCACCAACCTGTATGTAACACCGGTCAGCCGGTTTGAATTTTTGTTTGGCAAACAACTTCCCTATATCGCACTCGGCATGACGAATTTTGCCCTGATGACATTCATGGCAGTTGCCGTGTTTAACGTGCCGGTCAAAGGCAGTTTTCTGGCATTGTTGCTGGGCGCGTTTTTGTTTGTCGTATCCACGACGGGGCTGGGTTTGCTGATTTCATCTTTCACCAAAACCCAAATTGCCGCCCTGTTTGGCACCGCCATTGCCACCATGATCCCGTCGGTGATGTTTTCAGGCATGATGCAGCCCATTTCCTCGCTGGAAGGTCCGCCGCGCCTGCTGTCCATGATCATCCCGACATCACATTTCATGAGCATCAGCATCGGTGTTTTTACCAAGGCGCTTGGCTTTATGCAGCTTTATCCGCAGTTTTTAATTCTGGCCCTGTTTTTCCCGGCCCTGACCGGTCTTTCGATACTGCTGCTTCCCCGGCAGGAGCGTTAATGATGAACCTTCGTCACCGCCTTGAAAATATCTATCGCCTTGGCATCAAGGAACTGTTCAGCCTGCGCCAGGACATGGTGCTCATTGCCCTGATCATCTGGGCGTTTTCCTTTGCCATATACACCGCCGCCACCGGGCTTTCGCACGATTTGCACAATGCCTCGGTCGGGATTGTCGATCAGGATCGATCCCAACTCTCAATGCGCATCCAGGATGCGTTTGAAAAACCCTATTTCAAAAGGCCGGTCCGCATTGATTACAACCAGATCGACCCGGCAATGGATAGTGGCGAATATACCTTTGTGCTGGTGATCCCGACCGATTTTGAAGCCGATGTCATCGCCGGGCATAAGCCCGATATTCAGTTAAATATCGATGCGACAGCCATGATGCAGGCCGGGATCGGCGAAAGCTATATTACCAATATTTTCAATCAGGAAATCCGCACCTGGATCGGCGGCAAAACCCAGGCAACCGGGGAAATGGCACAACCCCCTGTCAATCTGGTTTTACGCTACGCTTTCAACCCCAATGCCGAAAGTGCGTGGTTTACCAGTGTGATGGAAATTATCAATAACGTAACCATGCTCTCGATCATTCTGGCAGGCGCCGCCCTTATTCGGGAACGCGAACATGGCACGATCGAACATCTGCTGGTGATGCCGCTGGCACCCTTTGAAATCATGATGGCAAAGGTCTGGGCCAATGGCCTGATCATTCTGGCCGCATCCGGACTGTCGCTGATTTTTGTGGTTGAACTGCTATTGAAGGTGCCCATCGCCGGGTCGGAAACGCTGTTTTTGTTTGGCACCATGCTTTATCTGTTTTTTGCCACCGCACTGGGCATTTTTCTCGCAACACTGGCGCAATCCATGCCGCAATTCGGTTTGCTGTTCATGCTGGTGGTATTGCCCATGCGCCTGCTCTCAGGCGGCTACACCCCGACCGAGAGCCAGCCTCAACTGATGCAATGGATCATGCAATTTGTGCCCTCCACCCACTATGTCACCATTGCACAATCGATCCTGTATCGCGGTGCCGGGCTCGACATCGTCTGGCCGGAATTTGCGATGGTCGCTGGTATTGGCGGGTTGTTCTTTGCCTTTGCCGCCTTCCGGTTTCGCAAATCCATTGCCGTAATGCGGAACTAATCCCAACACATGGCTGGCGAAATGTCTGAACCCTCCCAAATGAAGGTCATTCACATCATAACCTTCAAATCAGCAGGGGAACAACGACATGATCCGCCATATCGTATTGGTCAATTTCAAAGCCGACGTCAGCAGCGATACCATCCAGAGCCTGTTTGACCGCCTCGCCGATTTGCGAAAACACCTTCCCGGCATGCGCGACTTCGACGCCAGCCCGTCAATCAGCCCCGAAGGACTGGAACAGGGCTTTAAGCACGGCATTTGCATTGATTTTGTCGATGAGGATGCCCGCGATGCCTATCTTGCCTTGCCCGACCATAAAACGTTGGGCGCAGAACTGGTCAGCCTTGCCGAGGGTGGCATCAAGGGCCTGCTGGTATTTGACCTGAAAGTCGGCTGACCCGGCCCTTCAAGCACCCTCTCGCGTTCTGCACATGGATCGTGCCGGCCCCAACGGGCGCACGATCCAATGATTGACAAGTCTCTTGAACGACAACCTATGGATGTTATAGTTGGAAAAATTCTTTAAATAAGAGACACGGCAGCAGCGGCAGAGGAAATTTGATGACATCTTTTTCCCCTTTCAATCAAAAATATGCGTATGGCATCATAGCAGCGCGGAGGCACGCCGCGTCATGAACCGGATGACCCCCGCCGAAATAACGTCAAAGGCCGAACCCGTCGCCAACAAACTCAGCGGCACGTTCGGTGGTGTGACCCAGACCTGTACAGGGCCACGTCGTGTCCAGTTTTTCTACGACGATCCCCTGCAAACGCCGATTACGGATCTGCGGGTCCGCTTTTAAGCGAAGATCAAAATGTTCTGGCCCGGACACGCACCTATCATCCGTTCAATTTCGGGGCGCGCGACGGTGAATCCTCCCTTCCGCCGATCCGCTTGCAGACAGGGGTGGCCGAACAACAGGATCTGCCTCGTGATCCGCTGATTATCGATACCGGGGCAAAAGCCGATATAGACAGTGCGGCAGATGCGGCATGGCAATTGGAAAAGGCCATCGTTGCCGATCTGTGGCGCTTTCAAACCGAAATGACCCGGGTTTTCCAGCCCTATGTCGATGAATGGCGACGCGACGGCGTGACGGGCGCTCTGGGCAGTTATATCCGGGGTGTTGGAAACGGTATTTCCTCCTGGTGGGACGGCGAAAAGGACTTCTGGGGCTCAGCCGCCGGATGGCTTTACGATACCACCTCTCACGCGGCCCTGGCCGTTTGGGATGGCATTTCCCACCCCATTGACACCGCTCAATCCATCGGGCGTGCCACATGGGCGGGCGCGCAGGCGGCCTATGACCATCTCGAACCCCTGGTTGACGTGCTTCGCGCCCTTCTGACTGGTGACATCGACAGGCTTTTTGCCAAACTCCGCCTGCTAGAGGCCCTGAAAACCGCAGAAGGTGTCATTGGTGAATTCGGGCAATTGATCCATGACGCCTTTGAAAAGGGTGTCGAATGGCTCAATTCCCTGATCGAGATGATCCGCCGCACACCGGTGCTAGGCCTGATTGCCAATACGGCCATGCGGGTGATCACCATGATGACGCCAAATTTCTGGATGGAAATGTCCGGCACGGGCGTCGGCTTTGTCATCCCCGAAGTCATCATATGGCTGATCGGCCTGCTCATCGGGGCACTGGCAAGTTCATCCGGCGTTGGTGCGGCCCCTGCCGCAGCCGCCCTCGCCGCGCGTGCCGCAACCACGGCAAAAAAAGTCCGCACCCTGCTCGTCCAGGGCGCTGGCAGGACCGTCGCCGCCATCAAACAGTTTATGGACATGCTGCAACCGATCATCGAACAGATCGGACCGCTTGGCCGAAAACTGAATGAAAGCATTGTCGAAGGCGCAAAGGGCTTCAAAGATGAAATAATAAAACTGTTCCGCCGCACACGTTACTGGAACGAAAAACTCGACGAGCTTGCCCGCCAGGGACACGGCCCGCAGCGCCATGAGGGCGATGTGACGGATGAGATGCTCTGGGACCGGGCCTATAAAGGCTTCGACATGATGACGGGGACAACCGTGGATTATGACAAATTCCTCAAAAAATACGGTGTTGTCTATGACCCCAAAATTCATGGCACGGAGCCAAAGATCGTATATATCAACGCTCCGGGCAAAGGCCGGCTTCAGATCAACTGGAAAAAGGTTCAACACGTCGTGGGCGAACACGCCACCAAATTCAACACCCCGGCCGATTATGTCCGAGCCTATGAGGCGGTTATAAAAGTTCCCAAATACAGAGCATTTTTAAACAAGCCTTTTGATAAAAAGATTTTGATCGATAATTTAAAAATGTCAGATGTCTTTGGTCCGGATTTTCAGGCGCGTGTGAAAGGATATTCAATTATCGGCGGGAAAAACAATCCAAGAATTCATACAGGAACACCCTTTGCAGAAACTGTATTCGATAATAACACCAAAATCGTGGCAGTCTTTGAAAAAGATGCCAATGGCATACCCCAACTTAAAACAATGTACCCGGATCCATAGGTGAGCATCATGCATATATCTCCAAAAATTGAAGATCGCCTTGCAACTCTGCTTGCTCATTTTAACGTCAATGTTGCGATGTCAGATGAAGTAGAGGACTATCTTGCTCCTTTTCCAACAGCAGATAAACAGGCTATACGCCAGGAATTTGAGCTGCGGCTCAAAGAAAATCTTTTAGGTGCTGCCGAGTTTCGCCGATTTACAGCCTGTCGCGCCCGTGACGAGGAAACAGCCCGCCAATTCTTCAAGGACGTTTACGCCTACGCTTTTGAAGGCGGCGAGGAACCAGATGTAAGAGATTATTGGAACCGATAAAGCGTCAGCATCTTCAGCACTCGGAAAAACCCTCGGACAATCCAATCTCCGGGTTAACAGAAATCATGTCTGCGATCCCGTATAGTGTGTTTATCCACATCCACTGTTCCACCGGGAACTTTATTGGCGTCATATGTCCCCGGATCCATAGGTGAAAATCATGAACATAGCTCCAGAAGCGCAAGGCAAACTCAAAGATCTACTATATCATTTCAACGTCAATGTCGCGATGTCGCATAAAGTGGCAAAATATCTTGCCCCCTTTTCAGCATCTGACAAGGAGGCGTTACGTCAGGAATTTGAACTGCGGTTAAAAGAGAATCTTCTAGGTGCTGCCGAGTTTCGCCGATTTACAGCCTGTAGCGCCCGCAACGAAGAAACAGCCCGCCAGTTCTTCAAGGACGTTCACGCCTACGCTTTTGAAGACGGCGAGGAAACGGATGTGGCAGATTACTGGAATCGATAGCGTCAGACAGTTCCAGCAATCCGTAGATGCCCAAAAACAAAACCGGGATTAATGGCGGCCATGTCCTGCGAACCCACAATTGGTGTGTTTCTCCACAACCACTGTTTCGACAGAAACTTTAATGGCGCGATATTTACCCGGACACATAGGTGAACGTCATGAATATATCTCCAAAAGCGCAAGGAGATCTGAAAGATTTACTAGGACATTTTGACGTCAATGTCGCGATGTCAGATGAAATAGAAAAATATCTGGCCCCCTTTCCAGCTTCAAGGAGAGAGGCTGTACGTCAAGAATTTGAGTTGCAACTAAAAGAACACCGGTTAGGTGCCACCGAGTTTCGCCGATTTACAGCCTGTAGCGCCCGTGACGAGAAAACAGCTCGCCAATTCTTCAAGGATGTTTACGCCTACGCTTTTGAAGGCGGTGAGGAACCAGATGTAAGAGATTACTGGAACCGATAAAGCGTCAACATCTCCAGCACTTCGAAAAACCCTCAGACAAGCCAATCTACGGGTTAACAGAAACCATGTCTGCGATCTCGTATAGTGTGTTTATCCACATCCACTGTTCCACCGGGAACCTTATTGGCGTCATATGTCCCCGGACCCGTAGGTGAACATCATGAATTTAGCTCCGAGACCGCAAAAAGATCTTGAAGATTTACTAGGTCATTTTAACGTCAATGTTGCAATGTCGCATAAAGTGACAAAATATCTTGCCCCCTTTCCTGCATCAAGAAAGGAGGCTATACGTCAGGAATTTGAATTGAAATTAAAAGAAAACCGTTTAGGTGCCGCAGAGTTTTACAGCGCCACAGCCTGTAGCACACATGAAGAAGAAGCCCGCCAGTTTTTCAGAGACGTTTACGCCTACGCTTTTGAAGGCGGCGAGGAACCAGATGTAGGAGATTACTTAAGCCGGGAATATCATGCCGCTACCGTAAACCGAAGAAATCCATAAACTGCCCCCCGAAATCTGTTATCGACAATATAGCCGACGCAGCATAGCGATTGGAAAAGGTCATTGTTGCCGATCTTTGGCGATAGTTAAACGAGATGAATATATATCCGAACCCGCAAAACGACCTTAAAGATTTACTGGGCCATTTTAACGTCAATGTCGCGATGTCAGATGAACTAGCTGAATATCTTGCCCCCTATTCAGCATCGGACAAAGAAGCTTTACGTCAGGAATTTGAATTACAACTAAAAGAAAACCGGTTAGCTGCCGACGAATTTCGCCGATTTACAGCCTGTAGCGCCTGCAACGAAGAAACAGCCCGCCAATTCTTCAAGGATGTTTACGCCTACGCTTTTGAAGGCGGCGAGGAACCAGATGTAAGAGATTATTGGAATCGATAAAGCGTCAGTATCTCCAGCATTCCATATATGCCCGAAAACAAGCAAAAACCCCGATTAAGAAAGGCCATACCCTACAAGTGCGCGATTAGTGTGCTCCTCCCCAGCCACGGTTCCGGCGGGCACTTTATTGGCGCCATATTTACCCGGATACATAGGTGAGCAGTATGAATATATCTCCTGAAATTGAAGGTCGCCTCAAGAACCTACTTGCTCATTTCAATGTCAATGTCGCAATGTCACATAAAGTAGCAAAACATCTAACCCCCCTTCCAGCATCGGAAAAAGAGGCTTTGCGTCAAGAATTCAAACTGCGGCTCAAAGAGAATCTCTTAGGTGCCGCCGAATTTCGCCGATTTACAGCCTGTAGCGCCCGTGACGAGAAAACCGCTCGCCAGTTTTTCAGAGATGTTTACGCCTATGCTTTTGAAGATGGTGAGGAACCGGATGTAGCAGATTACTGAAACCGATAATGTCAGACAATACAAGCAACCTGAAGATGCCCAAAACAAGTCCAAACCCCGGTTAATGGAGGCCACACCCTGCGAAGCCGCGATTAATATGTTCTTTCCTGACCACTGTTCCGACGGGCACTATAATGGCGCGATATTTACCTAGCTCCATGGGAGACAAAAATGCCTAAAAAAGAGAAAAAAGAAATGTCGAGTGAACTCGAGACTCTACTAGGTTTGTTCAATGTTAATGCAGCATTAAGTGACAGGGTTCCACATTTTTGTGACAAAATGACGGTCGAAAAAACCAACAGAATTCGTTCAGAATTTTTAAACTATCTGGAAAATGGCTGGTTAGGAGAAAAAGATTTTTATGATTCAACCGCTTGCTCAGCCCGCAACGAGGAAACAGCCCGCCAGTTCTTCAAAGATGTTTACGCCTATGCTTTTGAAGGTGGTGAGGAACCGAATGTCAGAGATTACTGAAACCGTTAACATCAGGCGTCTGCTGTAATCCCCAAAAGCTCTTGAACAGCCCAAACCCCGGATAAAAGTATGCCCTGCACGACCGAATTGGCAATCAGGCACCAAACAACTATCCGTGCCGGATTTTGAAACCCAGAATGATGGAAGCGAGCAAGAAAGTCAGACCGTTGGCGATGATGACGGGCCAGTCGCCGTTGATCAGCCCGTAGACGAACCACAGTGCAATGCCCGTGCAGAGCACCAGAAACATGCCCAGTGAAATATCGGCCGTCGAGCGGGTGCGCCAGGTGCGCACAACCTGCGGCAGGAAGGCAAGCGTGGTCAAAGACCCGGCGACAAGCCCCAACACCGTTTCAAAAGGCACCCCCATTTGCATGCTCCTTCACCGGGAAAGCGAATAGTATTGAACGCATTCAACACACAATCAGCGCGCATTCAAGATGGAAAAAATTCAATTCGCGAATTTCGCAAAACATGTGCAAAAACAGCGATATATAAGTAGGAAAACCGAATGGAAATGGCCCGGATGCACAAAACCCCGCCAGCGGGCGGGGTTGGAATGGTGGGCCTAACAAGACTCGAACTTGTGACCTCTCGCATGTCAAGCGAACGCTCTAACCAACTGAGCTATAGGCCCTTATATGTGCGAAGATGGTGGGCCTAACAAGACTCGAACTTGTGACCTCTCGCATGTCAAGCGAACGCTCTAACCAACTGAGCTATAGGCCCATCTTGCCATCTTCCATTTGCCACAAAAAACATGTCATCCAAGTCGTTCGACGTTGTTCCCTGCGGCGCAGCGGTATTTAGCCCAAGGCAGACAAAGGTGCAACCCCCCATTTGGCTTTTTGCAAAAAAATCTTCATGATATGAGAATGTAACACGTAACCGCACCGCATGAGGTGCCCAAACAGCCTGTGCGATGAAAGCCATATGAACCTGATGCCACCTGAACAAAGTGCCAGCACACCGGCAACCGTGTTTTTACCCCAACGCCAAACGCTGCCGGTGGTTTTTGCCTCACCGCATTCAGGGCGTGTTTATCCCGATGATCTGATTACGCGGGCACGAATCGATGCCTTTGCCCTGCGCGCATCAGAGGATGCCTTTGTGGACCGCCTGTTTGCCACCGCCCCCAAGGCCGGTGCCCCCCTATTATGCGCAAATTTTCCCCGCGCTTATGTTGATGTGAATCGCGGTGCACTGGAACTGGACCCGCGCATGTTTGAGGGCGATCTGCCCGAGAATGCCGACATTCATTCCATGCGTGCGCTATCAGGGCTGGGCTCGATCCCCCGTGTGGTAAGTGGCGGTGTGGAAATTTACAAAGCCCGCCTGCCCGTGGCCGAAGCCCTGCAGCGCATTGACACCTATTACACCCCCTATCATCAGGCGTTGCAAAAGCTGATCGACATGACGCGCAACCAGTTTGGTTATTGCATTCTGATTGATTGCCACTCGATGCCGGGCGATTCGACGGATTCGTCGCAAAATCCTGTCGATCTGGTTTTGGGGGACTGTTATGGCCGGTCCTGCCATCCAACCTTAACCAATCATGTCGGAAGATGTTTTCGTGATATGGGCTATAACCCCGCCTATAACGACCCCTATGCGGGCGGTTATTGCACGCGCCATTACGGGCAACCCGGGCAAAATGTTCATACTCTGCAAATTGAAATCAACCGCGCTCTTTACATGGAGGAAGAAACCCTTACACCTCATGATGGTTTCAACAGCCTGCGCGATCAGATGAGCAGTCTTATCGAACAATTCCATCAGTTTGACGGGAGCCCCCTGGAATGACCGCCGCCCCTTCCGAACAGAAACTGGACAACCTGTTAATTCGTGATGCCCAGCCCGAAGACTTTGCCCGCATCACCGAAATTTACGGCCACCATGTATTGCATGGCCTGGCCTCGTTTGAAGAACGCGCCCCGGAAATTGCCGAGCTGACGGCGCGCTGGCAGCATGTGCGCGAACGCGGCCTGCCCTATCTGGTGGCGGAGATTGACGGCAATGTCGAAGGTTTTGCCTATGCCGGGTCCTATCGTCCGCGCCCGGCCTATCGTTACACTGTCGAAGATACCATCTATATCGCCCCGGAAATTGTCGGCAAAGGTGCCGGGCGCGCCCTTCTGACCGAACTGATCACGCGCTGCACAGCCCTTGGTTATCGCCAGATGGTCGCCATTATCGGCGATTCTGCCAATGTGGCCTCGATAGGGCTGCACGCCCGACTGGGATTTCGTGTTGCCGGAACATTACAATCAGCAGGTTACAAACTGGGCCGCTGGGTTGACAGCGTCATCATGCAACGCTGGCTGGGCGATGGGGATGGCACAATTCCCGAACAGGAACCGGGCAAGGAAGCCAGCACCCAAACCCTGGGCTAATCGCTTAAAGCGGCTTATCGTACTTGTACCTGATGGATGATTTTTCAGCGTCGCGGGCGTAAATCCCGCGACGGTGGAAAATTGTGCCCTGCAACAGGGGCTGATGAAAACAGACTCACAAAAAGGATGATTTTTACGCCACTTACGCTGCGTCGCACCATATCACATCAACCAAACCAGCGCCTCTCCCTGATAACGACTTTCCGGTTAATCGTTCAAATTTGTCGTGAAATCCCAGATTCCAGGCAAAAAAAAGGCCGCCTATGACAGCGGCCCAAGTCTAGGGAGGAAACGTCCAAGAAACGAGCGAACTAGTCGCTCGCCGGAATGCACTGCGTCCTACCGCAGCGCACAAATAGACAATAGCCAGATTGACCTCGCGTTGCAACATGTTTCTGTCTATTTTTTTATCATTAGAAAATATGCCGCTTTTTTGATCAAAAATTCACGAGACTGACACTTTTCGCATCGGCCTGTGCCCCATAATTTGGCAGCGGCGCGTAAATCAGCACCAAAATCTTGCGGGAATCGACCCCGAATCCAGCGCATAAAGGCGGCTGTTTTTTCGAATCCGGCGCATTACACGCCCGAAAACGAAAATTTAACTCTCGGATTCGCAGAAACGAAGCCTTGCTCTGAAGCACAACAAAATCGATGCCATGACACAAATCCAGAACCACCATGCCCCTGCCTGGCATCAGGCAGGCCAAAGCAGCGTTCATTTGCCATGTTGACAGCATCTCGCCCATACAGGGTGCTCAAAACGCCGGATATTCGCGCGGCACGTTCGCGCGGCACGTTCGCGCCGAACATGCGGTTCAATGCCGAAAAATCAATTTTATAACTGGAGAAAAAGTTGCCATTGGCAGGCAAGATGCAAATCACACCTGCACAAATCTCGACCAAATCGCAAAAGGCCAAGGAAAAATCCGGCCCCAGTCAGGAACCTATCGGTTTGGCAGACAGCGGCGCATCGCAGGCAGGATGTATGATGATGGTCGCCCCGCTGCCATCCCTATCACTTGACGCGGAACCTTTATCCCGCCGGCCTGACAGAAGATACCCGACACCATCTGTCCCCTGATCGCGTTTGATATCGTACATGCGCTGGTCGGCAAGATCGACAAGGGAATGCGGTTCTTCCTGCTTGTCCTCGATACGTTCGGCGATCCCGACACTACAATACTGACGATAGCCATCAGGCAAATCCGTCAGCCCCTTTCCAACGACACGCCGCATCACTTCGCGTGCCTGAGCACTGGTCAGACCGGGCAACAAAACCAGAAATTCCTCGCCGCCCCACCGCACAACAACGTCACCACGTCGCAACCCGGCAATCAGGCTTTTACCACTGCAGGCCAGAATACGGTCGCCCTGATCATGGCCAAATGCGTCATTCACCTGTTTGAAATTGTCCAGGTCAACAAAGGCCACCGAAAAGGGCCGACAACTGCGGCGCGCCGTCTCGAACCCGAGAAACAGCATTTCCGATCCGAAACCACGGCTATAGGCACCCGTTAACGGGTCCTGCGCGATTTGTTGAATGTTGATGATGGTGCGATAAAGCTGCAACAAGGCCGACAGTGCGGCTGTCACCGTCATGACGAGAAACAGCACGCGCATCGACATAACACCGGCAGTCGTCACCCCACTGGCATCGGGCAGCAAACCGGTAACATCGAGCCCCGCCGGAATGGCAATAAAAACACAAACTTCGAGCAAAGTAAGGGGCATGGCTGATAACAGCATGCCCATTGCCAACATGAGCAGCCCATGTGTCATGACCATATGGCTGGAGGTAGCAGCATCGGCCAGCGACAGCGCAAACAACACACCCACAGACAACATTAGCAGGCCAAATGGCAATAACGGCACCTTGCGCCGCAAACGCGCACCAAGACGACCATCCAGCATGGCCCAAAATGCAATCAACGCCACCAAAGCCCGGATAATATTTTGCCAATTGGCGTTTAACAGGTCCGCATAGGAACCATCCCAAACCAGGGCAACAATCAAATAAAGCAGGACAAAACCAGCTGCAATCCGGCCCGTCTGGCGGAGAATCTCGCCACGGCGCAACCTGAGGGCTTCATTGTGAAAAAACGGCACGACGAAGTCGCGAATCTCACATCGCAACCTTTCCCTCAGAAATGACGCTAAAGGAGAGTTCGAGGATGGCACGCAGGGCTCCGTCACCTAAATTCAATCAGGAGCATCGCACGCCCCAGGAAACAAAACTTATACTCGCGCCATACAACCAAAATAACAACTATCCAAAGGAGGTGCAATCACGCAATAAAACCACCCCTCATGCCCCTTTTATGGTTTTTTATGACTATAAAACACCGTGTAAATAAAAGATCTGCCAGTCTTTATGACAAAAAATAAAGGGACAATCCGAAGACTGTCCCTTTATCCAATACGGATCATACAAAAGTTTTAGCAACCTGACCGATCTATCCCCACAAATCTGCCGGGGGCAAGGACATCACACCTTTATCAAAGGCAATGCCATTATCACGATCCTTTGCCATCCATAATGGCCCATCAAGGTCAACAATACGGGCCCGGGCGGCAACCACCATAGCCGGTGCCATCGCAAGCGAGGTACCAACCATGCAGCCGACCATCAATTGCATTCCGGCATCAAGGGCGGCATCTGCCAGCTCAAGCGCGCCGGTCAAGCCACCGGTTTTGTCGATCTTGATGTTGATCATGTCATAAAGCCGGGCCAGACGCGGAATGTCGGCTACGGTATGGACCGATTCATCGGCACACAGCAAAACAGGGCAGTCAATATCAACCAGCCCGTCATCGCTGCCCGCCGGAAGCGGCTGTTCGATCATTTCAACACCCAGCGCATCCAGCTCCGCGCCAATATCGCGCAGAAGTTCAATCGACCAGGCTTCGTTGGCATCAACGATCAAACGCGATTCCGGCGCACCTTCGCGCACCGCCCGCACCGATTCGACAACATTTTCGCCGTTCAGCTTCAGCTTCAAAAGCGGTACGGAAGACGCCTTTTTTGCCGCTTCACGCATGGCATCGGGCGTATCAAGGCTCAGGGTTTCTGCCGTAACCAGCCCTTCGGGTGCCGGCGCCTCAAGCCCCGGCAAATCCCAGACACGACGGCCAAACCGCTTTGCTTCCAGGTCCCAATAGGCACAGTCAACGGCATTGCGTGCCGCCCCGGCCTTCATGGCATCCTGCAATTGCGCCCGGGTCATCCCGTGTTCCAGGGCATCAGCCTGGGCTTTGATGTCCGCGATCACCTGATCGATGGATTCGCCGTACCGGGCATAGGGAACACATTCCCCACGCCCGCTAAATTCGCCATCACTCAGGGTCACAACCACCACTTCGGCCTGGGTTTTGGCCCCGCGCGAAATTTTAAAGGCTGTCCGTAACGGCCAGATTTCGGATGTGACGCTTAGTTTCGGCACATCAGATCTCCTGCAATTTATCGACAATCGGCGCAACGCCGTTGCGCACCGGATCCACACACGGCAGACCAAACTCTGCGGAGATATCAGCCATCAGCTTGCTTGCAGCAGCTTCATCCAGCGCCTTGGTATTGATGGCAAACCCGGCAACCACGCAATCGGGGTTGGTCAGGCGGGCGTGCATCAGGTTCACTTCCAGAGTCGTCTTCAGATCCGGCAGCGAATAACCCGGCAGGCCGCGCATATGTGTGCGGGTCGGCTCATGGCAAACGACAATGGCATCGGCCTGCGACCCATGCAAAAGACCCAGCGACACACCGGCATAAGACGCATGGAACAGGCTGCCCTGCCCTTCGACCACGTCCCAATGGTCCGCATCATTGGCCGGTGCAATGGTTTCAACCGCACCAGAAATGAAATCCGAAATCACGGCATCAACCGAAATGCCTTCGCCAGCGATGAAAATACCGGTCTGGCCAGTCGCGCGGAAGGTGGATTTGATACCGCGTTTTTTCATTTCGGCTTCAATGGCAAGGGCGGTATACATTTTACCGACCGAGCAATCGGTACCCACCGCAAGAACACGCTTACCGCTGCGCTTTTCACCACTGCCAACCGGCAGCTTGCCGTCAAAATGGCGCACGTCAAACAGCGACACGCCTTTGGCAGCTGCGGCTTCGGCCAGTTCGGGAATCGTCGACAGCTTGGTATGCAGGCCATTGGCGATGTCCATGCCGGCATCAATGGCCTCAAGCAGCGTTTCCATCCAGACCGGGCCAATAATACCACCCCGGTTGGCGACACCCAGAACCAGGGTTTTAACCCCGGCTTCGCGGGCCTCGGCAATTGTCATGTCCGGCAGACCCAGATCCGCATTGCAGTTTTCAAGGCGAAGCTGGCCTTTGCACCATTCCGGGCGCCACTGTTTAATGCCGATTGCGGTCTTTGCCGCCAGCTCGTCCGGGGCATCACCAAGAAACATAAGATAGGGATGTTCGATTTTCATTACTTTACCTCCTTGACCAGCGTCCAACCGCTGAACTTATAATCTGGCAGCGACTATAGCCTGAACAAGGCCCCGCCCGCCAGATGTAGTGTGGGGCCATCTTCGGCTATATCGTGAGATGTTCGCAGTAAATTCGGAAAAAACACAAAAAATCCGAAATATATTCGACCATCTATCAACTTAAACACAGTTTATTGTAAAGGAAGCTGGGAAAAACCGGTAAAAACGCAATAAACTGCAATTATGAAGGACTGGCGTGAAAGCGCCCGACTTATTGATGAGTACGGATCTCAAAACGTGGCTATCCGAACGAAAAATTGAAGAAGTTGAATGTATTGTGCCTGACATGTCAGGGGTGGCACGCGGCAAGGTTTTGCCAACGCAAAAATTTTTGCGCGGGGTTGAAAACAAAAGCCTCGCCATTCCCGAGGCAATTTTCTGCCTGACTGTCACTGGGGGCTACCCCGAAGAAACCGACGCTTTTCTGGACCCTGCGGAAAAAGACGTGGTGATGGTTCCAGACGCCGAAACCATCCGCGTTGTGCCCTGGTATGAAGAGCCAACCGCCCAGATTATTTGTGATTGTTACCATTTTTCGGGCGAGGAAGTGTCAATTTCCCCGCGCAATGTTCTTAAACGTGTTCTCAAACAGTTTGAAAACCTGGGCATGCGCCCGATCATTGCCCCGGAACTTGAATTTTACCTGGTCGCCAAAAACACCGACCCGGACAACCCGTTAGAACCGCCGGTTGGCCGATCCGGCCGGCCGGAACGTGCCTCAAACGCCTTTGGCATTGATGCCATTAACGAATTCGACCCGCTGATCGAGGACCTGTACGATTATTGCGAGGCCATGAATATCGATGCCGATACCATGAGCCACGAATCGGGCCCGGCCCAGCTGGAAATGAACTTTAACCACGGCGACCCGCTGGAACTGGCGGACCAGTCCTTCCTGTTCAAGCGGACCCTGCGTGAAACCGCCCTCAAACACGGGGTCTATGGTACCTTCATGGCAAAACCGATGGGCAATCTGCCCGGCAGCGCCATGCACATCCACCAAAGCCTGATCGACATCAAAACCGGCAAAAACCTGTTTTCCGATGACGATGGTGAAAATTCAAAGCTGTTCCTGAATTACATTGGCGGACTGCAGCGGTATCTGCCCGCCGCGATGCCGCTTCTGGCGCCGAATATGAACAGCTATCGCCGTTTGCAGCCCTGGTCGGATGCCCCGATCAACATGCACTGGGCACTGGATAACCGCACGGTTGGTTTACGCCAGCCCAACGGCCCGCCCAGTGCGCGCCGCATTGAAAACCGCATTCCTGGGGCGGACGCCAACCCCTATCTCGCGATTGCGGCATCCCTGGCCTGCGGCTTGTTGGGCATTCAGGAAGAAATTGATCCGACAACACCGATCGAGGGTTCAGGTTATGACCGTGCGCATTCCCTGCCCCGCCACATTCACGAGGCCCTGGCAAAATTCAGCCGTTCACGCCCGCTCAAAGATTTGCTGGGCGATGAATTTTCGGCTGCGGTCCTGGCGGTCAAGGAAGCGGAATGGGATACCTACCAGACTGTCATCAGCGCCTGGGAACGTGAACATCTGTTACTGAACGTCTGATCTTTCAACGTCGGGATTTTGCCAAAATCCCCACTCATAACCGATTGCGCCGGAATATACCGTTCCGGCGCAATTTTTTTGCATGAAAGACGTCACAATCACTACAAAATTCAAAAGACCGGCAAAAACGTCATCTTGTATTTGACAAAGCGCGGAAACGTTTCAGGATTATCGCAGGCATGGGCGGAAATAGGGAGGTCCCCATGATAAATGACGTTGCCACAAGGGAGGCACCGCACAATGAAAACATATAATAAAACCATCAGCCTGATCGCATTTGTCACTGCTTTTGCCGGATTTCACGCCAATGTGTCGGCCGAGGAAGTTTTGAATGTCTACAACTGGTCAGACTACATTGCCGAAGACACCATTGCCAATTTCGAGAAGGAATTTGGCGTAAAAGTCAATTATGACATGTATGACAGCACCCAGATGGTGGAAGCCAAAATGCTGGCCGGAAATTCCGGCTATGACGTTGTCGTTCCCACACTGGCCGATGCTGAACGTTTGATCAAAGCCGGGCTGTTTCTCAAGCTCGATAAATCCAAACTTACCAATTACGGTAATCTTGATCCGACGATTTTAAAACAGACCGCCAAATACGACCCCGACAATGCCTATGCCGTGCCTTATCTTTGGGGGACAAACGGCATTGGCTATAACGTCGCCAAGATCAAGGAAGTCCTCGGCGACGATGCCCCGGTAGATAGCTGGTCGCTGATATTTGACCCGAAATATGCCAAAGAAGTCAGCAAATGCGGCATGACGATGCTCGATGACCCCAGCGAAATTGTCCCGCTGGTCAGTGCCTATCTTGGCACGGCAGATGAGCCACAAAGCATCAAATCCGTCGAAGCGGCGATGGCAGAACTGGAAAAGGTTCGCCCCTACATTACCTATTTCCACAGTTCGCAATATATCAACGATCTCGCGAACGGAAATATCTGTGCCGCGATTGGCTGGTCTGGCGATATTTACATGGCGGCATCCCGTGCGGCCGAAGCCAATAACGGCAACGAGATCAAATATGCCATCCCCAAGGAAGGTACACTGATCTGGTTTGACACCATGATGATCCCGGCCGATGCCCCGCACCCGGACCTTGCGCATAAATTCATCAACTATATTCTGCGCGGCGATGTCAGTGCGGCCATTACCAACTATGTCGAATATGCAGGGCCGAACCTGGCCGCAATGGACATGATCGAAGACCGTATCAAAAACAATCCCAGCATCTATCCGTCAGATGAAGTCAAGGAGCGCCTACGCTCCAAGGTGGAACCGGATGCCAAGGTTTTACGAGTAAGGACCCGTTTGTGGACCAAACTGAAAACCGGCCAATAATGCGATAATTCCTCGTTCGGGGATCAGTCAAAGCAGAAAATCGTCACGCACCCGATATCTTGTGTTTGACAAATCCCCGAACGGTTTAAAGGATAGATAAAGCCTGTCGGAGCACATTGCCCCGGTTGCTTGTCTTAACGCTGTCAACGAGGGAGGCACAGCGACATGTCATCACTGAAAAAATGCACCACCAGCCTGATTGCGCTGGTTGCGACAGTTTCAGCCCACACGACCATTGCATCCGCCGAGGATGTTTTAAACGTCTATAACTGGTCGGACTATATCGCCGAAGACACCATCGCCAATTTTGAAAAGGAATATGGCGTCAAGGTCAATTACGACGTTTATGATAGCAACCAGGTTGTTGAAGCCAAATTGCTGGCAGGTCATTCCGGTTATGACATCGTGGTTCCAACTCTGGCCGATGCGCAGCGTTTGATTCAGGCAAATATTTTCCAGAAGCTCGACAAATCCAAGCTGCCGAATTACGGCAACCTTGACCCGGCCATTCTGAAACAAACCGCCAAATATGACCCCGACAATGCCTATGCCGTCCCCTATATGTGGGGCACCAACGGCTATGGCTATAACGTTGACAAAGTTAAGGAAATTCTGGGCGATGACGCCCCGACCGACAGCTGGGCCCTTATTTTTGACCCAAAATATGCGTCAAAGCTGTCAAAATGCGGCCTGACGCTGCTTGATGATCCGGGCGAAATGGTGGATCCGGTGAATTTCTATCTCGGCAATGGGGACAAACCGCAAAGCAAGGAATCTATCCAGGCGGCGATGACCCAGCTTGAGAAAATCCGTCCCTACATCACCTATTTCAACAGCTCCCAGTACATTAACGACCTTGCCAATGGCAATGTCTGCGCCTCTGTCGGTTTTTCGGGCGATATTTTCATCGCGCGTGACCGCGCGGAAGAAGCCGGAGACGGGATTAAAATCAATTACGTGATTCCCAAGGAAGGCACGCTGATCTGGTTTGATACCATGCTGATCCCGGCTGATGCCCCGCATCCCGACCTGGCGCACAAATTCATCAACTATATCCTTGATCCAAAGGTCAGCGCCTCGATCACCAATTATGTCACCTATGCTGGCCCGAACCTTGCGGCCATGCCCTATATTGATGATGCCATCAAAAACAATCCCGGCATTTATCCGTCTGACGAGGTAAAGGCAAAGCTGCGCGCCAAGATCGAACCTGGACCCAAATTGCTGCGCGAACGCACCCGTTTGTGGACCAAGCTCAAAACCGGCCAATAAGCCTGCTTGAGATCAGAGCATAAAAACACAAGGCGCGGCATCCCCCGCGCCTTGTTTCATTTATGACTCGCATCACGACGCTAAAATCGCGGTTGCATCCTGCAATCCGGCGGTCTTAAACCGCGAAATGATGAAGAAAAAATTGCTCATTTTCTGAACAGGAGCGCTCATTTTGCCAGCATTATCGCCATAAAATGGCGCATGATGTTCAAAATATCGCACACCCCTCTTTACAGATTGCGCAAATGCTTCATCCTGTTAAGCAGAAAAACACGAACAGTATCACAACATCGGACGGGAGAATTCTGGTGTCGCAGGGGGCCAATCAGCAAGACGCACAATCATGTGTACAAACCAGCCAACCGTGGAATAATCCGGACGCAGTACCGTTTATCCGGTTTGAAAAAGTCACCAAAAAATTTGGCGATTTCTACGCTGTTGATGACGTATCGCTCGATATTTACCGCCACGAGCTTTTCGCCCTGCTTGGCGGATCGGGCTGTGGCAAAACGACATTGTTGCGCATGCTAGCCGGGTTTGAAGACCCGACAGAGGGCAAAATCTTTATCGACGGTGTCGATATGGCGAATGTACCGCCCTATGAACGCCCAACCAACATGATGTTCCAGTCCTATGCCCTTTTCCCGCATATGAGCGTGGAAAAGAATGTCGCCTTTGGCCTGCATCAGGATGGATATTCCAAGTCCGAAATCAAAGAGCGGGTTGCCGACATGCTCGCCCTGGTGCAAATGAGCAAATTTGCCACCCGCAAACCACACCAGCTTTCAGGTGGTCAGCGCCAGCGTGTTGCCCTGGCCCGTTCCCTTGTCAAACAGCCCAAGGTATTGCTGCTGGATGAACCGCTGGGCGCGCTTGATAAAAAACTGCGCGAACAAACCCAGTTTGAACTGGTCAATATTCAGGAAAAACTTGGCACCACCTTTGTCATGGTCACACACGACCAGGAAGAAGCCATGACCATGGCATCGCGCATCGCGGTGATGAATGAAGGGGTAATCAAGCAAATCGGCACACCGTTCGAGCTGTATGAATATCCCAATTCCCGCTTTACCGCCAACTTCCTGGGTCAGGTCAACCTGATCGAAGGCACCCTGATTGATGATGACGAAAAATACGCCATCATCCAGTCTGACGATATTGGCGGCGAAATTTATATCGACCACGCGGTTCAGGGACATGAAGGCACCACCCTATGGGTCGCGCTCCGCCCGGAACGCCTGCGCCTGTGTACTGAAAAACCCGAAAATGCCGAACGTAACTGTTTTGCCGGCAAGGTCGAGGAAATTGGCTATCTGGGCGGATTATCGACCTATCACGTCCGCCTTGAGACCGGGAAACGCATTCGTGTCAGCGAACCCAACACCCATCGCCATAATGAACCGCGCTATACGTGGGACGATCAGGTTTGGGTGACGTGGGAGACGGGGTCCGCCTCGGTGCTGAACCAATGAGCGAAATCAAACCTACCCTCAAACAACGTTTTGACCGCTGGATGATCCGGCATGGCCGAATTCTGGTTATCGGCCTGCCCTATCTGTGGCTTTTTCTGTTTTTCCTCGTCCCGTTTCTGATTGTCCTCAAAATCAGTTTTGCCACGGCGCAATATGCCCAGCCGCCCTATAGCGCCCTGTTTCAATGGGTCGATGAAGGCGTCAATATCGCCATCAATTTTGGCAATTACCTGTTTTTACTCTCTGACAGTCTGTATTTTTCGGCTTATCTCAATTCGATCCGTATCGCCGCCATCTCGACCGTGATTACGCTTTTGATCGGCTATCCAATGGCTTACGGCATTGCGCGGGCCAAGGGCTCCACGCGCAACCTGTTGCTGATGCTGGTGATTTTGCCTTTCTGGACCAGTTTCCTGATCCGCGTCTATGCCTGGATCGGCATTCTCGACCGCGAAGGACTGATCAACGCCGCCCTGATGGGGCTGCATATCATTTCCGAACCATTGATCATTCGGCAAACAGAAGTCGCGGTCTATATCGGCATTGTATACACTTATCTGCCCTTCATGATCCTGCCGCTATATTCCACACTGGAAAAAATGGATGTCAGCCTGCTCGAAGCGGCACTCGATCTTGGCTGCAAGCCCTGGAAGGCTTTTGTCAAAATCACCCTACCGCTATCGATGCCCGGCATTCTGGCGGGCTCGCTTTTGGTTTTCATTCCTGCCGTTGGTGAATTTGTCATTCCGGAATTGCTGGGTGGCCCCAACACATTGATGATCGGGCGAACGCTCTGGAACGAATTCTTCTCTAACCGTGACTGGCCCATTGCTTCTTCTGTGGCCATTGCGATGCTGATCTTTCTGGTCGTACCGATCATGTATTTTCAGCATATTCAGGGCAAAACCGAGGAGCCAGGCAAATGAACGGAAAACGCTCCATCTTTCTGATGTCGGCACTGTGTTTTGGCTTCGCCTTTCTGTATGTGCCCATCATGCTGGTAATCATTTATTCCTTTAACGAGGGCAAACTGGTTACGGTCTGGGCCGGTTTCTCAACCAAATGGTATGTCGAACTGTTTCGGGACGACGCCATGATCGATGCAGCATGGAACAGCCTGCGCATTGGCCTTATGTCCGCAACGCTGGCCCTGGCCATTGGCACCCCGGCGGGTCTTGTGATGTCGCGGTTCGGGCGCTTTCGCGGCCGCACCCTGTTTTCGGGCATGATCGCCGCCCCGCTGGTGATGCCCGATGTGATTACCGGCCTGTCGCTGCTGCTGCTTTTTGTGACAATGGAACAGCTGGTCGGCTGGCCCGCCGGGCGCGGCATGACCACCATCGTCATTGCCCACACCACATTCTGCGCGGCCTATGTTGCCGTGGTGGTGCAATCACGCCTTGCTGGTATGGACACCTCGATCGAGGAAGCGGCAATGGATCTGGGGGCAAAGCCCACCAAGATCTTTTTCCTGATCACCCTGCCCATGATCCTGCCCGCCCTGATGGCAGGCTGGCTTTTGTCCTTTACCCTGTCCCTTGATGACCTGGTGATTTCCAGCTTCGTTGCCGGTCCGGGGTCCACAACCCTGCCGATGAAAGTGTTTTCGTCGGTCCGGTTGGGGGTCTCACCGGAAATCAACGCGCTGGCAACCCTGATCATCGTTGCCATTTCCATCCTGATCATTATTGCCAGTATTCTGGTGATGCGGTCAGAACGGCAAAGAACAAGGCAAGTGCAGGAAGATACCGGCATTCCTGGCTGATCGACCAAAAACCGTCACAGACGTTAGCTGATACGCAACGCAACAGCCCCGCATCGATGCGGGGCTGTTTTGCCATTCCAAGCCATGTTTCATGTTCATTTTTCACAATGAAACCGAAAACACCAAAAAAGGGGATGGTTTACGGGTTGAAACCATCCCCTTTTTTCATCCGATCATCAAACGGGTGGCCTGACTAATGGCCGTCATCTCACCATCTATAGTGATGGCACCACTTCTGGTCTGGGACTGCTATCTGTCTTCATGACCGCCATTTCAGCGCGCCAGAATTCAATTACAGCCATTTCGGCAGACTGGGCAAAATCGATGATCATGTCTTCCAGCGCGTTTTGGCGCATCAACACCACAACCCTGTCCGGCACCTGGGACATTTGCCATAACCCCAAAATAAGCGCGAAGGAATTTGCCATCAGATTACGGGCCTGCTGTTCGGTAATGGCATAAATCTCGGAAAGCGCATCGGCCGTCCGCTTCACCATTGCCGCAACATACCGTTTGTGAATCAGCACGCTTTCATCATCGGCCCCTTGTTCAAGGACACCGTGCGAAAGTGACGCCAGATACAAAAAACGTGATCTTTTGACCAGATAATCAACAAACTGACGGGCCACCCGAAGCGGATCACGATCAGCCGGAAGACGCATTGCTTCCTGTTCGATGATTTCCAGATTGTTCTCGCTCCATCCCTTGAAAAAGCGACGAAGCACTTCCAGAAACAGGGCCTCTTTGCTGGAAAAGTAAAGGTATAACGTGCCTTTGGCCAGGTTGGCCTTTTTTGCAACCTCCGCAGCAGACGGAAGTTGCCCCTCGCTTTCCAGAAAAAGCGCCTCTGCGGCGTCTATAATGTCGTTTCTGCGACGCAGCTTTTGTTCATGGCTGCGCGCGCGAACGAGACATTCATTTTCCATATTTTATTCTTCCCCGGTCTTCTCCCCGGCGAATTATTGCCCGCATTGACAGCCAGAGTCAAACAACGGTTCAGGCTTAATCCCTATTTGTCCGCCTGCTTCAACAAGTCGCACAGTCCTGTAACACACCCAAACAAATACGACTTTTGCTAAAATGATATAATTATTCAAATTAAATCAAAATGTTAGACCATCACCCAATTGGCAAAAAATGACTTATGGTCAGCAATAAAAAAACGGCGCCAGCAAAATTTATAAAGCCTGCAACAACCGTAGTGAAAGATGGCAAGCAGCCCAACAAACCGGACGTGCTGTTTTCACACTGGCAGTTCTGTGGTACGTTTGACCTCTCGCAGGGTAATGACGGTTTGCACCCGCTCAACACCGGGAAGCTGGGTGAGAACTTCGCTATGGATGCGTTCATAATCTGATGTGTTGCTGTAAACCACATGCACCAAATAATCGCTTTGCCCGGCCAAAAGATAACATTCCACCACTTCCGGCACGGACTGGATTTCACGTTCAAAATCCTCCAGGGCCTGGCGGGTTTGGCGCGCGATGGAAATATTGACAAAAGCATTGCCGGGTTTGCCAATGCGCTTGGGATTTAACAGCATGGCATAGCGGTCGATGAAACCGGCTTCTTCAAGCAGGCGAACACGACGCAGACAAGCAGAGGCCGACAAATTGACCTTTTCTGCCAGATCAGCATTGCTGATACGGCCATCCTGCTGCAGCAGTCGAAGTATCATCCGGTCGCGCGCATCTATTTCCATTCGCATATTTCCCTGAAAAATGGGCAGTTTGTTAAAATATTATACCAACAATATCACCTATAACGGCTTGGATTGAAGAGAAATTGCGAAAAATTTGAGGTATTGTTCAAAGATAACTAAAAGCCGGGGAAAAACCCCATCCATAACCCCAAAATCCGGGAGGTCACACCATGTTGATCGGTGTACCAAAAGAAATCAAAAACCATGAATATCGCGTCGGTCTGACGCCATCCTCTGTCCGCGAAGCTGTTGCCCATGGTCACAAAGTGATCATTGAAACCAGCGCCGGGGACGGTATTGGCTGTACCGACGCGGATTATCAAGCTGCTGGCGCTTCGATTGTCGATAGTGCCGCCGAAATTTTTGCCACCGCCGAAATGGTGGTAAAGGTAAAGGAACCGCAAAAAGTTGAATATGAACAGCTGCGCGAAGGCCAGCTTTTGTTCACCTATTTGCACCTGGCACCGGACCCCGCCCAGACCGAAGGTCTTGTGAAATCCGGTGTCACAGCCATTGCCTATGAAACCGTAACCGACCGCAATGGTGGCCTGCCGTTGCTGGCCCCGATGTCGGAAGTTGCCGGACGCATGGCGCCCCAGGTTGGTGCGGCTGCCCTGCAAAAGGCTGCTGGTGGCCGTGGCATGCTTCTGGGCGGTGTCCCAGGTGTGTCGCCTGCCAAGGTCGTTGTGATTGGCGGTGGCGTTGTCGGCACCAATGCCGCGCGCATTGCGGCAGGCATGGGGGCGAACGTCACCATCCTGGATAAAAACGTCAAACGTCTAACTTATATTGACGACCTTTTTGGCCCGGCCATCAAAACGCAATATGCCACCATCGACGATACCGAAAGCCTGGTTTATGAAGCCGACCTGGTTGTCGGGGCCGTCCTCATCCCCGGTGCCGCCGCACCAAAACTTATTCGCCGTGAACAGCTTTCAAAAATGAAACCGGGTTCCGTCATTGTTGATGTCGCCATCGACCAGGGCGGTTGCTTTGAAACATCAAAGGCAACCACCCATGCCGATCCGATTTATATTGTCGATGATGTTGTGCATTACTGTGTTGCCAACATGCCTGGTGCGGTTGCCCGCACCTCAACCTTTGCGCTCAACAATGCCACCCTGCCCTTCATGCTGGCCCTGGCCGACAAGGGCTGGAAAAAGGCATGCCAGGATGACCCGCATTTGGCAGCCGGTTTGAATGTCCATAATGGCCAAATCACCTATGAGGCCGTCGCCCGTGAATTGGGGTACGAGTATCAGCCGCTGGAAAAGATTCTCGCATAATCAGCCAAACGCCTTCATCACACCCTCGTCATCAATGGCGAGGGTGTTTTCGCAAGCCAACCAACTGAACGACAAATAATTTCAGCTTTTACGCCACGTCCATAGACCCGGCAGAGCATTGACAATTGCCTGGATGGCAAAACCAATGAAAATCAGCCCGGTCGCCCGCACGATCCAAATTTGATGGCGCACATAAAAGCGGCGTAAAAAACCAAGCCCCACAAGCCAGATCAATATCAGATCCGCCAGAACAAACCCGACCAAAGATGCCGCCAGCAAACCGGCCATGCTGCTCCAGTCCAGCATATCGGCGTTTTTGGCCAAAAGGGCGGTAAACATGGCCACGGCAACCGGATACCCCTTGGGATTGGTGATGCCAAATATCAGTCCCCGCCGCCACGGATGGCGAATGGCAATATCAAGTTCACCTTGAGGTTTGCGCCTTGCCGTAAGAGCACGAAAGCCCAGCCAGAACAGATAAACACCGCAAATCATCGCCAAGGCGTGAAAAACAACCGGGTCCATCACGCGCGAACCAATAATCGCCACCAGCGCCAATCCGGCCCACATCAAGTCCCCTGCCAGATGACCAAACAGAAAACCCGCACTGGCCGCGCGCCCCTGGGCCGCACCAAGCCCCAGCATCGCCAGAAAGGCCGGCCCTGGCGTTAAGACATAAATGGCAGCAGCCAGCATTGCCCCCATGAGCATTGAAAATTCCATGACCTTTCCCCGCCTGACCTGAAAAACCACTTAATCCTTTTCAACGTCAAATCATGGCATGAAAAGCGCTGTCCGGAGAAATCAAAAACAGCATTACGCAGTATTTGTGATTGCCCTTTTCGCCATCAAAAAAGCCACCCGACAATTGCGGGTGGCTTCATAACAGTGCGATCAAAACCGGATGGATCAGAATTCAACCTGGGTCACATCACGCACAGCACCCTTATCGGCACTGGTTGCCAACGCGGCATAGGCGCGCAGAGCCGTGGTCACGCGGCGTTTGCGCGGTTTTTCCGGCTTCCAGGCCGCCGCACCCTTTGCTTCCATTGCTTCGCGACGGGCAGCCATTTCGGCATCGTCAATCGCAATGTGGATGGTGCGGTTGGGAATGTCGATTTCAATCATATCACCGGGCTGAACCAGCGCAATATCCCCCCCGGCTGCGGCCTCTGGCGAGACATGGCCGATAGAAAGGCCCGACGTCCCGCCCGAGAAACGACCATCGGTAATTAACGCACATGCCTTGCCCAGCCCCATCGATTTCAGATAGCTGGTCGGATACAGCATTTCCTGCATACCCGGACCGCCTTTGGGGCCTTCATAGCGAATGACGACAACATTGCCTTCCTTGACCTCGCCGCCCAGAATCTTGGCAACGGCTTCGTCCTGGCTTTCGCACACCACAGCCGGGCCGCTGAATTTCAGGATGCTGGAATCAACACCGGCGGTCTTAACGATACAGCCATTGCTGGCAATATTGCCAAACAAAACCGCCAAACCACCATCCTGGCTATAAGCATGTTCAACGTCGCGAATGCAGCCTTCTTTTTCGTCCAGGTCCAGGTCATCCCAGTAGCGTTCCTGGCTAAACGCTGTCTGCGTCGGAATACCGCCGGGCATGGCCCGATAAAATTTGTGAACTTTTTCGTCCTGGGTCCGTCTAATGTCCCACTTTGCCAGGGCATCACCCATTGTTTTGGCGTGCACCGTGGCAACATCGGTATGCAGCAATCCACCGCGTTCCAGTTCGCCGAGAATACGCATAATGCCGCCCGCACGATGGACATCTTCCATGTGATAGAGCGGATGCGAGGGGGCCACCTTGGACAGATGCGGAATTTGACGCGACAAACGATCCATATCGCTCATGGTGAAATCAAGTTCGGCTTCACGCGCGATTGCCAGCAAATGCAAAACCGTATTGGTTGAGCCGCCCATTGCAATATCCAGCGCCATTGCATTTTCAAACGCCTCAAAGGTGGCAATGCCGCGCGGGGTCGCTGTGATGTCGTCTTCCTCGTAATAGCGCCGCGCCAAACGAACGGACGTGCGGGCGGCTTCCAGGAACAGTTCCTTGCGTGCCGCATGGGTTGCCAGCACCGAACCATTGCCCGGCAATGCCAGCCCCAGCGCCTCGGCCAGGCAGTTCATCGAATTGGCGGTAAACATGCCAGAGCACGAGCCACAGGTCGGACAGGCGGAACGTTCAACAACGGCCACCTGTTCATCGGAAATTTTGGGATCGGCGGCTTCGACCATCGCATCGACCAGGTCAAGGTGGCGTTCCTTGCCTTCGATCGTAACTTTACCGGCCTCCATCGGGCCACCAGAAACAAACACACACGGGACATTAAGGCGCATGGCTGCCATCAACATACCGGGGGTGATTTTATCGCAGTTGGAAATGCAAACCATCGCATCGGCACAATGGGCATTGACCATATATTCGACCGAATCCGCGATAATTTCGCGCGACGGCAGACTGTAAAGCATGCCGTCATGGCCCATCGCAATCCCGTCATCCACCGCAATGGTGTTGAATTCCTTTGCAACCCCGCCAGCGGCCTCGATCTCGCGGGCAACCATCTGGCCAAGGTCTTTCAGATGGACGTGACCGGGCACAAACTGGGTAAAGCTGTTGACCACCGCAATAATCGGCTTATCGAAATCCTCATCCTTCATGCCTGTGGCGCGCCAAAGACCGCGCGCACCGGCCATATTGCGACCGTGGGTGGTTGTACGGGACCGATATTCCGGCATGGGTCGAACCTCTCTTTATGCGTAATATTTTAAACTCGGGTTTTAGCACAGACTTGGCGCACATTTACAGTTTTTTGCCCGAAAATTACGACAAACCTGCCATGCGCGTATTTTTTATACCCTAGACGACCACGCAATAACAGCTCATGGGGCTTCCAACATGAAAACTGTACTGACCAATAGGGTTGTGTTCATTTGAGACGCCTACTCCAAAGACCCTTGCTATACTGCGAATGAATAGGAGACACCTTGCCAAGTAAAGAATATTTTAATGACTGATTATCGCCGCCAGGCGATTCTCCCACTCCCATTCTTACCCCGACCTGTAATGTGGTCGGGGTTTTTTTATCTACCGTTCTGCACCCTTTCCTGCACATGGCGTTAAATCAATATCACGCTCAGCGGGTTTGCCTGTCATCAAAACACATGCTTCCCCAAGCCCGTTTTTACGCCCCGTAAATTGACGCAATCTTGCAACCCCGCCTGTCGGATCCTAAATTGCCGCGACATATCGATAATGACCTGGTTTATCGCACCATCCCCCCGCAAGAAGATGGCAATAGCAGGCAAGGTAGGTCATTATAAAACAAGACCACTAGGACAAGGCATTGCATGACAGCCGAGCTTTCAACCTTATTGCGACGCGGACTGGCTGCCCACGAAGGAAACCGCCCACAGGAAGCGGAAAAGCTTTATCGTCGTGTTCTTGATATTGCGCCTACTCATACCGAGGCAGAACACCTGCTGGCCACTGTATTAACCCAGCAGGGACAGCACCGCGAAGCCCTGGAACTGTTTGAAAGCTGCATTTCCCGCATGGGGGCCAACCCGGCGGCGCGGTGCAATTATGCCATCGCCCTTGAAGCCTGTGGCGATATCGAACGTGCGATTGACGAATTTCGCCTTGCGCTAAGCTATCATGGGGATTTCCCCACTGCGCTGTTCCACCTTGCCCGATTGGAAAAAGCGCGTGGCAATTATGGGCAAACCATCGACCTTCTGGGCCGGATGCTGAACCTCCATAACGGCAATTTTGAAGCGTTTGTGTTGTTTGGCGAGGCGCTCAATGCACTGGGGCAGGAACAGGCCGCCCTGATGGCCTTTGAAAATGCCGCCGAGGCCGCCAAGCTTGATGCCGACAAAATCAACCAGGTTGGCGGCGTTTTGCTGCGCCTTGGCTATGTCGATGCCGCGCGGAACCTGTTTTCCCGCGCGCTAAGCATCCATGCCGATCACGTTCCATCGCTTGTCAATCTGGCAATGGCGCTTATTGCTGCGGGACGGTATCAGCAAGCACATGATGTTCTGGACACCGCACGCACCCAAGCCCCAAACCTGGCCGATATCGAAGCCCTGTCAGCCGATATTCTGATCCGCAGTGGTGATACGGCACATGGGGTTGCCCGCCTGGCCGCCCTGGTCGAGAAAAACCCGGCCCGATCCGATTTTCATGCCCGGCTGTTATCGGCCCTGTTATATTTGCCGCAATTTGACGGCCCGGAATATTTAAAACAGGCCCGGCAATGGGCACGGTCCCATTTGCCCCCGCTGGTTGAACCACCGCGCTTTGCCAATAACAAAATGCCGGACCGTCGCCTGCGCATAGGCTGGATCTCGCCCGATTTTCGCGATCATCCGCTTCATGCCCGCCTGATGGGCATGGCACGCCACCATAATCGCAACGAAATCGAACTGTTCATCTATTCCGCCGTCACCCGCCATGACGACATTACCCGCCAATGGCAAATTGTTGCCGATAGCTGGCGCGATGTCGCCGGGCAAAATGCAGAGCGCATCGCCGAGCGCATTCGCAAGGACCGCATTGATATTCTGGTCGATCTTTCGGGTTTCACCCGCGACCATCCGATAGAGGTTTTTGCCTATCGCCCGGCCCCGATACAGGTGACATTCCACAACGCCTCCACCGGGATTACGCACATAGATTATATTTTTGGTCATGCCGACATGACAGCACCCGACGCCCCGGAAAACCGCATTTGCAGCGAAACGCTCCATCGCCTGCCCCATGCCGGTTTTGCCTATACCCCGCCGGAGGACAGCCCCGCCATCGGCCCCTTGCCCGCCATGCTGAATAGCTACGTGACATTCGGTTTTACCGGCACCCTGCCGCGTATCAGCGATGCGGTGTTGAACTGTTGGGCGCGCATTATGAACAAGGCCCGCGATAGCCGCCTGATCATTCAGGCTGACGGGCTGCATGACGAATTTGTCCGCCACAACTTCCTGGATCGTGCCCGCCAGGCCGGCCTGCATGCCGATCGCATTACCTGCCAGGGCATAGACCCCGACAAAATACGGAATACCGCGATTTACGACCAGATCGATATCGGCCTTGATCCCTTCCCCGCCAATAACATCATGGCGGGCTGTGACATGCTGTGGCATGGGGTACCTTTTGTCACCCTGGCGGGCACTATGCCATCAGCCCGCTGCGGACTGGGTATTCTGGCCGATGTCGGCCTTGATGCCCTGGCGGCAGAAACCCATAATGGTTATGTCGAAAAGGCTGTTTTGCTGGGCCGCGATGTCGAGGCCCTTTCCATCATCCGCCGGACCCTGCGCGATCGCGTGTTAAAGGCCAGTATGATGGATCATCGCCAGATTGCCGATGATTTTGAACAGGCCTATCGCGACATATGGCGTCACTGGTGCGCCCAGTAAAAAAGCCTGACAGCCCGCATATTAAGCGACAATTACACCTGTTTCAAAAAGACGGTCCACCGCCGCGGGCAGATCATCGGCAATAAAATCGGCATTGTTTGCGCCGGGCATATCGACCTGCTGCGCCCCATGCCCCGTGCGCACCAAAACCGTTTTCAAACCTGCCGCCCGCCCGGCGTCAAGATCGACGATCTTGTCCCCAATCAGCACACTTTCGGCGCGATCAATGGCAAAATCCTCGCAGGCGGCCAAAATCATGCCGGGCCCTGGCTTCCGGCAAATACTTTCCTTTTTATACGCGCCCTGCCCGTCGGGGTGGAACGGCGAATAATAGATACCCTGCACGCTGGCCTCTTTTGCCGCCAGAAGCTGCGTCATGCGTTCATGCAAAACAAGCAGGTCATCTTCGTTAAGGTAGCCCCGCGCAACACCGGACTGATTGGTCACAACAATAACCGGGACCCTGGCGGCATTAATACGGGCAATCGCCTCGCCAACACCGGGAATAAGCACCAAATCCTCCGGCTTGGACAGATAATGCACTTCCTGGTTAATCACACCGTCACGATCCAGAAATATCGCTGGCAGGGCATGGCGCAAATCCCGCCATTTCGGCGCGGGATCAATCAGGTGTCGGCGGACAAATGAATAATCGGTCATGGCATTATGAACTGCGTTAATTATCTGAAATTACCTAAAAAATATCTTTGCCCTTTGGCGCAAATACACACAACCCGTTCAGGATGCGACAAATGCGCAAAAGTCTCAAGGCCGGTTTATCAGACAACACCACCCAAACCGCAAGCAGCAGATTACCCAAAATCTAGCACCATATCTGCCCGACCAGAATGACAACATTTCGTGATACCACCCATGATTGTTATAACTGGTATTACCATTATTAACTTGTCGGCAGCCTTGCGAACGTGGCAAGACCCTATACTGGCGTTTTTGTCAGAGGGACCATGAATGTTTTCCAATATTTTTGCCGTGCTCGCCCCGGTTTTTATTACCACAGGGCTGGGATATTTCTGGTCGCGGGCCGGAAAGCATTTTGACACCTCCCTTGTCACCTCGCTGGTTACTTTTTTTGGCACCCCGTGCCTGACCTTCGCCGCGCTTGCCACGGTTAAAATCGGTGCCAATGCCCTGATATCGATGGGCACTGCCGCCGTCATTGCAACGGTCGCCTTTGCGATCATTGGCTGGATCGTCCTGAAACTGCTGGGGCTATCGCCGCGCACCTATCTGCAATCTCTTACCTGGCCCAATATTGGCAATGTCGGCCTGCCACTGTGCCTGTTGGCCTTTGGCAATGACGGGCTTGCCCTGGCGGTTGCGTTTTTTACCGCCATGATTGTATTGCAATTTACGGTTGGCGTGGCCTTTGTTGCCGGGACATTTTCGCTGCGATCCCTGGTAAAAATGCCCATCATCCCGGCAACGATTTTGGCAATTTTATTTCTGACAACCGAAACGCCCGTACCCGCCTGGCTTTACAATACAACCGATCTAATCGGTCAACTGACCATCCCGTTAATGCTGTTTACATTGGGGGTATCGCTGGCCCGGCTAAAACCGGTCAGCCTGGTGCGCAGTATTGGCCTGTCAATTGTCCGTCTGGCGATGGGATTTGGTGTAGGCCTTGCCATTGCCAGCCTTATGGGGCTTGAAGGCATGGCCCGCGGTGTTGTGATTTTACAATGTTCAATGCCGGTTGCTGTATTCTGCTATCTGTTTGCCCAGCTTTACGACAATGAACCCGAAGAAGTGGCCGGTGTGGTCATTTCATCCACCTTCCTTGCCGCCGTCAGCCTGCCAGTTCTGTTATGGTACGTATTATAGATGCCGTAACCTTACTGCGACAGCGTCAGCCGGTAATGCCCGGTGTGATCATCGTCAGCATAATAGCCAACGGCACAATCATAGCTGCCGTTTTTCAGCTCAGGGTCATTGTTGGTTGCGGCAAGCTCCATAACCGCATCGCGGCATTGATCTAAGCTGCCAAGATCCTCGCCCGCAAACCGGAAGGCTGTTTTATCGTTTTTATCGGGGAAATAAACCGCCGTTACCTTTTCCCACGGGGCAGGCCCTTCCGGCCAAATCAAGTTCGCCAGCCATTCACGCGGGCCATTCAGGGTGGAAAATGCCAGACCGGCGATAATTGCAACGGCAACGCCCCGGCGTACCATGCGCCCGCGTGTTTGATGTCTCATTTACCGTCCCATCCCAGTTCCTGAAAATCAGTGCCGCGAAATTCGGCATCACAATCGAGGTAATATTCATCAAGCTGCGGCGGTTTTTGCGATGTTCCTGCCAGCATGGCATGCACCTGCCCGCGATGATGGGTTTGATGCACAAATAAATGCGACAAAACCGCCCCTGCCGTTTCCCGGGCCAAAACACCATTCCCGCGATCAAGTGTCACCCGTTTTTGGGCGCCTTCAACTGTCAGGTTCTGGCAAAACGTCAGTAATGTCTGGTCGCTGGTTTTTTGCGCGGCCGCCAGTGCCGTGATGTCAGAAAAAGGGTTTTCATTGGCAAAGCAGTCGGTCCCGCGCCCCTGGGCCAGCAGGGCATCGATATAAAACCAGTCAACGATCAGGATATGATTAAGGGTTTGCAAGATGCCCGGAAAAAATGACGTTCTTTTTGCCGTTAACGCCGCGTCATCAAGTTTCTGGCAACAGGCCAACAACCGAAAATTGGACCAGGCATTGTTACGTGCCTGATCAACAAACGATGTACCAGGCGGGCTTGATGGCTCTGACATGGTTAAGACCCTTGAAAAAACCGCTTATTCGCCCGTCACCGGATGGGCATGATTAAGCGGGCCATTGCCCTTGCCAAAGTCCGGTGCGGTGCGAATGGCTTTGCGAACATAGTCCCGCGCGCGGGCCACCGCATCCTCCAGGTTCAAGCCCTGGGCAATCCCCGTGGCAATCGCACTGGCGAGGGTACAGCCCGTGCCGTGGTTATTGTCTGATGGAATACGGGTGTCTTCAAACCCGGAAACACCGTGTTCACGATCCCACAAAATATCGACAATCTTGTCGCCCTGGGAATGCCCCCCCTTCAGCAACACGGCCTTTGCCCCCATTGCGCCAATTTTTTCGGCGGCGGCAATCATGTCGTCTTCGCTGGTAATGCGCATCCCGGTCAGCACCTCTGCCTCCGGGATGTTCGGCGTTAACACCGTGGCACGCGGCACCAGAAGCTTAATCACACTTTCAACCGCATCTTCTTCCAACAGGCGCGAACCACTTTGCGAAATCATCACCGGGTCAATGACAACAGGCACACCTGCTGCCTTGCCATCCAGAATATCCACCACCGCCCGAATGACCGGAACCGAATGCAACATGCCGGTTTTCAGGCAATCCACACCGATATCGTCGATCATAAGTTCGGCCTGCTGCGTTATGAAGGCCGGGTCAATGCCAAGCACCCCAAAAACGCCCTGCGTGTTTTGTGCGGTCAGCGCGGTAATCGCCGTTGCCGCATAACCACCCAGAACCGTAACCGTCTTGATATCGGCCTGGATACCTGCTCCGCCGGAACTGTCTGATCCGGCCATAATCAACACGCGTCCCTTCATCGGGCGTCTCCTGTTATCTCATTTCGGGCGCAACACGCACTAACCGTCCCGTCAGGACGCGCTTGCCGCCTTAATGCACTCAACAATACCATCAACAACCCGTTCTACATGGGTTGCATCATCGCCTTCCGCCATAACCCGGATCAGCGGTTCCGTGCCCGATTTGCGGATCAGAACACGACCGTCCCCATTAAAGGACTTTTCGGCAGCCGATATCGCCTCGATTACACTATCGTCGCTCAACGGGTCGGTTCCCGCAGTATAACGCACGTTTTTAAGAATTTGCGGCAGTGGGTCAAACACATGGGTCATTTGCGACACCGGTCCTTCATGGCCGGCCAGAACAGCCAGCACCTGCAGTGATGCCAGCAGTCCATCACCTGTTGATGCAAAATCGGACAAAACGATATGGCCGGATTGTTCCCCGCCAACGTTACAATCAAGTGCGCGCATCTGCTCCACCACATAACGATCGCCAACCTTTGTGCGGATCAAACGCAACCCTTGTTTTTCAAGGTAACGTTCAAGGCCCAGATTGGACATCACGGTTGCCACAAGGGCATTGCCGCGCAACTGACCGTTTTTGTGCCAATGCGTTGTCACCAGGCCCATCAACTGGTCGCCATCAATCAGGCGGCCTTTTTCATCACACATCTGCACGCGGTCGGCATCGCCATCCAGCGCAATGCCCACATCGGCGCGACGCTCGACCACCATCTCGCACATTGGTTTGGTGTAAGTCGAACCACATTCCGCGTTGATGTTAAAACCATTTGGCTTGGTGCCGATTTCAATAACTTCGGCCCCCAGTTCGCGCAAGACCATCGGTGCGACGCTGTAAGCGGCCCCATTGGCGCAATCCAGCACGATGCGCAAACCTTCAAGCGTGACATGGCCCGGCAGGGATGATTTCACCGCCTCAATATAGCGCCCCGGTGCATCTTCAATCCGCTTTGCCCGTCCAAGGTTCTTGGCAGGCACCAGCATGGACGACAAATCACTGTCCATCAGGGTTTCGATTTCGCTCTCAACCGCGTCGGAAAGTTTAAAGCCATCCGGCCCGAACAGTTTGATGCCGTTATCTTCAAACGGGTTATGGGATGCCGAAATCATGACACCAATATCGGCCCGCATCGATTTGGTCAGCATGGCAACTGCGGGGGTCGGCATCGGTCCCACCAGGATGACATCCATGCCCATCGAGGTAAATCCAGCCACAAGTGCGGGTTCAAGCATGTAACCTGAAAGGCGCGTATCCTTGCCGATCACAACACGATGGCGATGATTGCCGCGGGTAAAATAGCGCCCGGTTGCCATACCAACCTTAAGGGCGACTTCGGCCGTCATCGGTGCATTATTGGCAGTGCCACGGATTCCGTCGGTCCCAAAATATTTGCGGCTCATCTACTGGATTCTTTCTTCAAACTCAAAATCGTCGCGGTCAACTCACCGGTTATAACAAAGTCAGACCATATTGCCACCGACTTATACCTATAGCCGTGCCAACGAAAACAGCAAAAACCCTACAATACCGCCCAAAAACCCTGAGAACCCTCTTAACAAAGCAATGGCATCACGCCACTTTTAACGCTAACACATAGGTGGGGGAGAATTGGGGGAACACACATATTGATGTTGGCGGCGAAAATATCATGGCAAAGTCACCCTATTGCCTTGGGATGCAGGATGTTACGCCATATTTGGCACGCGATAAGCGAAAATTTCATCCGGGCTGTTGGCGCGACTCTGTTGCCTGCCATCTTCGCCCTGTTCTTGTCGCCAGCAACGGCGAATGCCCAACTGTCGTTCGTGAAATCCATCAATTTTAGCCAACCATCCACCAGTTCGGAATTTGACCTGTCGCTTGACGATCATGTTTTTCGCCTGATCGATCCGGACCATAAATTGTCATTTCGTGAAGTCGCAATCCGCCCGATAGGTGATTTCCAACCTCTCTTGAATACCCCTGGCCCGGGTTACACGCATGCTTCAGTCTGGTATCGCGCCGACATTCGTATCACCGGAGCCACAAGTAAACAGCCCATTGATGAACAGGGTAAACGCCTTTTTCTTGAAATTTCACCCCCCTTTCTTGACCGGGTCAATGTTGCCATTCTCGATGTCAACGCGGACACATTCATTTGGCGCAATGAGATGGGCGATAATGTTCCCTTCTCATCTGACACAATTAGAAACCGCAATCTCACCGCACGGCTGCCTTACCTGACGACGGGACATTACCGTATTCTGTTTCGTGTCGAGACAACCAGCACCAGTGCATTTTCCGCCCGCCTTCTCAATGATGCGACACTGATGACACGCGGCGGACGGATGCTGATTATTTCAAGCGTCATTGTGGCATCGCTGTTTGTAATTGGCGGCGTCTATCTGACGGGCGGGATCCTGATACGGGATATGATCCTGTTCTGGTATGGAGCCTATGTCTTGTCCTTTGCCTTGCTGGGGGTCGGAATGTCCGGGCTTGGCCTGTTGCTGCTTCAGCCTCTCTGGACACCGATAAATGACCTGATTACCGGCAGCGGGTCTGCTCTGTCAGTTGCAACAAGTGTGATTCTCTGGGTCAAAATTATCGATATCAGGCAGATAAGCCGCAAGATATACAAGTTTTACCGCGCTTATTGCATCATTGCCGCCTGCATGGTGACAATAACCTGCACCCCTTATTATACCGATTTCGGCCGATATTTTCTGACCTTCCATCTGTTCGTGCTCATCTCCATGTTTGGCTGGCTGATATATCGTTTTTTGCAAAATCCGCGCGGGATATTTTTGTTCTATCTGTTCACAATGGGCATCCCTACATTGGCGGCACTTATCTATATCCTGGCCATAGTCGGTATTGCGCCCCATAGCACGTTCACACAAACGGTTTATCCCGTCGCGACCATGTTCCACCTTGTTATGATGGGCATTGCGATGGCCTATCGGACAAGTTATCTGGAAAAGGCCCGTGCGGCGGCCCAGGGTCGCCGCCATCGCACCCATCAATTGGCAGAGGAACAGCGCGAATTCATTACCATGCTGGGCCATGAATTTCGTACCCCGCTTGCCATTATCCAACGATCAGCCGAACTGATTTCGTTACATCTTGGCCATGCGGGCAAAGGGATTTCAGACCGTATGGCCCGTATTCGCAACCATGCCGGTCAGCTTTCGGCGCTGGTGGATGTGTTTCTGACCAAAGACACCCTTGATCGCGGCGCATTCAACCTTAACCGCAGGTATTTCACGCTGCTGGAATTTCTGTCCGACCTTGTTGAAGCCCTGGATCAGGAAGGCAAGCAGATTGACATTTCCCTGCATGGCGATGCTGATACTGCCGTTAACGCCGATCCGACCCTGTTGAAGCTCGCGATTGGCAATGTCATCGAAAATGCCCGCAAATATGCGCCTAATTCGCCCATTTTGATTGACTGCAACCATCGGGGGGATGGCTACGCCTATATCCGGGTTGTCGATCATGGACCGGGTATGAGCGACGATGATCTCTCGCAGGTTTCAATGGCTTTTTATCGTGGCAAAACATCCGATGGTACACGCGGCGTCGGTCTTGGCCTGCATATCGCCAATCGTATTCTTGAAGCACATAGTGGCTCGATAACCCTATCTGTCGCGGAAAAAGGCGGCACCACCGTGGTATTCAGACTGCCCCTCGACCGGGATGCGACGATCCATAATATCCGTCATCGCAATACGCATCGTCTTAATTCCAGCCGTGTCGCACACCAGACAGGGGCAGAATAACCATGTTGATGCCCTGTCTGGCCGTTTTCAACATCCTGCTATCGCAGATACCTACCAGAATGCGGGCTGTCTTTTACCTTTTGACAGCATTTTTTGCCGTTGCGGGATATTCGGGCCTCGCACAGGCAGAACTGGCCCCGGCCATCGATATTTCACAAAATACCGATGGCGACATTCTATTTACCGGCCACGTTGCCAGCTATCGTGATCCCAGCGGGCAAAAAAACCTGAGTGATATTCGCGCGCTGCCCAACAGCGCCTTCCGGGCACATAAAGGTGTTCCGGCCTTTGGCTATACCAGTGATGCCATCTGGTACCGGATCGATCTTGTCGCCTCGCAGCCGACAAACAGCACACGTTATATCGATATCGCGCCTATTTTTCTGAACACCATCAACCTTTATCTGACGCGCAAAGGCGACGAGGCTCCATTATGGACAATATTGCTCGGCGATCATGTTCCTTCCAGTCAGCGTCCCGTGCTTTCGCCGGATCATATCGCCGCATTTCCCGCGCTCGATCCCGGTAACTACACGCTTTATATCCGCACGCATTCCAATAGTACGCAGTTCCTCCGGGCATCCCTGTTGTCAAATGATGTGCTGATCAGCCGCTGGTCAACCGAACTTGCCGGCAACGGGCTGTTTATTGGCGTCATTCTTATGATGTCATTCATTTATATGGTCATTGGTGTTTTCATTCATGACAGTGCGGTCACATTATATGGCACCTGTCTTATGGCGTTTGGCCTTCTATCCTCCAGCGTTAACGGACTGTTCCTCACCGTTTTCGCCCCCGAATGGCCTTATGCCAACGACCTTTTTGTGGGTGCGGGAACCGCAATCAATATATCGGCGGCAAGCCTGTTATGGGTCAGCATCCTTGATATCGGGTCTGAATGCCGACTATGCAAACGGATCTTTTACAGCTATTCAGCGATCATTTTGCTGCTTTCGGTCACAGCGACAACGCCGCTCTACACAATTTTTGCCAGCGTGTGCCAGTTCTCTCATGCTGGTATCATGACGATTTATATCAGCTTTCTGATCCGCCGCATTATTCGCAACCCGCGTTTTATCGTTCACTGGATTTATCTGACCGTCATGACGGTGCCCACTGTGGCACTGATGATCTATTATCTGGCTATCAACAATATTTTGCCAATCAACAACTTTACGATAGCCGCCTATCCGATTGCGCTCGCCGCCCATCTGATCCTGATGAGTGTGCTGATGGCATTGCGCATTACCGCAATCGACCGTGACAGGTTGCGGGCATCAAACATTGCCGAAAGCACGGAAAAGCTTGTTGAAGAACAACGTAAACTGGTCTCGATGCTGTCGCACGAATTTCGCACTCCTCTTGCCGTTATCCAGCGCGCCGCCGAAATGGTATCATTACGCCTGCATAAGGAAGCCGCCGCAAATGGCAATCAGGAAGTGCCGCGTCCGGTTACAGACCGCCTAAGACGCATCCAGGACCAGTCTGCCAAACTGGCCCGGCTGGTTGACGTATTTCTGGGGAAAGATAACCTGAATGCTCCACAATTTGCCCTGGCCCGCAAACTGGTACCGGCAAAATCCTTTTTGCTGGAATTTGCGACAATGGCACAACGCGACCATGCCAAGGTGCACCTGACCTATGCCAGCAGTGCCAACAGCGTATTATATGCCGACGAGACCCTATTGGGCCTAGCTTTGACCAATGTGATCGAAAATGCCCGCCGCCATCACCCCGGCGAGACCATTTTGCTTGAAGCGCATGAAGAATATGGCCTTACCCTGATCATCGACATCTCGCATCCCGGCACGAAAAACCTCCAAGACAGCAGCCTTACGAGCCTTCGTAAATCGCTATCGGCCGATCCAAAACCGATAGAAGATCGCAGCAGCCCCGAGCGATACTACGAAAAGAAAATCGACGTTGAAAAGCTGGTACCCCGCCGCGATACGGGCCTGGGCCTGCATATTACCCAGCGCATCATCATGGCACATGGCGGCAAAACCGATATTGTGCCACGTCAGGGCAACGAATTTCGTATTCGCATTACCCTGCCGCTGGAGGTTCCGCTGTAACGCATAATATTTGCCCCCAAAGCGCGGACACACATTTAGCGCCCTTTACTCCTCATTGGCTCGGCAAAGCAGCAACCACGCAAAACTTGCGATGATAGTAAACCGCCCGATCAATCAGGCATTTGAACGTATTTTTACCGGGCCTGGAGTTTCGTCAGTTCCGGGCTCGTCCCCAACAATAATAGCAGCTGACGTAAAGGCATAACCACGACCATATGCCGTGCGTACCGGCAGTTCCTCGCCGGTATCTTTGGCGATTTTTTGCCGAACCCGGCGAATGGCGGTATCCAGGTTACGGCAATTTTCCGCCGTATCCGCCTTTCCCAAGGCCCGAACAATATCAGGGCGCGTCAACCAGCCGCCATTGGCCTCGATCAATACGCTAATGATTGTACGCTCACCCGCAGTTAACGTGGCCGACCTGCCTTCCGGGGCCGTCAGTGTCCAGTTAAGACGATCAAGAGTCCAGAAATCGGTGGGTTGATCGGACGTGTTTTCAACAACATCATCCGTGTCAGGTGTCGCAACCCGACGCAATAACGGGCGCAAAGCGGCCTCGATAACGGAAAGCGGGCTGTCTTTGGTCAGATACACATCCGCCCCTGCCTGATATCCCGCCAAATGCTGGTCCATGCCTGACAGCGATGTCAGCATCATAATCCCGCAATCCAGTTTATTACGGGTAAAACGGGCCAGATCAAACCCGTCAGCATCTGGTAACATCACGTCGAAAATAACCGCTTGCGGTGTGAGCTTTTCAATCGCGTGATAATATTCCTGGCCGCTTTCACACCCGACAACATCAAAACCGCAGATCTCCAAATATTCACAGAGATCACGGTTGAGGTCCTCGTTGTCTTCGACCACAAAAATACACGCAGCCATCTTTTCCCGCTCCGACCCGCCTGACAGCACAACTATAGTTTACAATATGTTACTATGAATCTGTCAATGTGCATTCAGGCACGAATTTGATCCTACCGGCGAAAGAATATCCCGCTGATATAAAAAGGCACACGAGTACATTGCTTATCCGATTTTAGACATATGAAGTCAAAGAGCCACAATGGCAAGCAAGAAGCCCCAACTGTCAGAAATTGACAGATTTGTAACACACGCGTATCGCGCGTGTTCTTACTTTAAATCACACCAAATTGCCCAGATAATTTTTCACCCACCCCAATAAAGCTGATTAATCGATTAGCCACAATCATAGACTGCAAATCCATGGAATGAAAAACACCCGGCCATTTCGGACCGGGCGTCATAGATCATCTTGAAAAGTAATCAGCGATGGCAGGCCTTGTCATTTCACTTACTAAACAATTCGCCCAGTCCACATCAAACTGCGCCAATTGCCGAGGCAACACTCAACGCCTGTACGGTTTCGTCAACATCATGCACCCGCAAAATTTGGGCGCCCTGGCGCCAGCCATTCAGGGCCGCCGTCAATGAGCCGCCCAAACGCTGCTTGGGGGTCGCGGCCGGATCGATCTTGCCAATAAAGGATTTGCGCGATGCGCCGAGCAAAAGCGGGCAGCCCAAACCATGAAAGATCGACAAGCGCGAAAGCAACTCCAGATTATGCGACAATGACTTGCCAAAGCCGATGCCCGGATCAACACAAATCCGGTCCCGGCTGATCCCGGCACGTTCGCAGCTTTCGATACGATCCAGCAGATAGTCATACACATCAAGCACGGCACAATCATATTTCGGATTGTCCTGCATGGTGCCCGGTTCGCCCTGCATATGCATCAGAATCACCGGTATGTCATCAGACTGGCTGATAAATTCGAGGGATTCCTCGTCCCCTTCCAGGGCGGTCACATCATTGATGATATGTGCCCCGGCCTGCATGGCCGCCTTCATCACCGCCCCATGTCGCGTATCGACCGACACACAATGACCGTCAGCCGACAATGCCTGGATCACGGGAACCACACGGGCGATTTCTTCGTCAATCGACACCGGCGCAGCCCCCGGACGAGTAGATTCCCCGCCCACATCAAGAATGGACGCGCCAGCCGTGGCCAAGGCACGACCATGCGCAATTGCCTTTTGCGCACTGTCATGGTCGCCACCATCCGAAAAACTGTCTGGTGTGACATTAACGATGCCCATGACATGGGTGCTTTCCATGTCCTGATTGGCAAAAGCACGACGGTTACCGCTCAAACGGTCCAGAACGGCATTGATTTCATCGACCCTGCCAGAATTCTGCACCCAGCCCTCAAGGGCCAGCAACGGCAAAATCATGCTTTGCGCGCCACCATCATCCAGACGTCGGATAATCTCCAAGGCGGAAAACCCCCGGCGCCCACCTGCCAACGGCAACGTTTGCGGATCATCCGACCGGTCAATAAAACCGGTCGGCACGTAATATAACGGTCCATCAAAATCAGCAAAGCCCCGCACGTCGGCGGGGCTTCGCAGGACCGATCCTTCGATCTTGTCCATAGGTCAGCAATCTCTCTTGTTAGCTTCCCGGCTGCGGCTCGGGTGAAAGATCACCCCCGCTTTCGCCCGGATTTTCCTTGCGTGTGCCCGTTGTCGGAACAGCGGAACGACGGCCCGGCGTACCACTATCGGTACCTGAACCACCGGTATGACCCGGACGGTTGATTTCTTCACCCCGTAACAGGGCTTCGATTTCTTTACCGCTCAGGGTTTCATATTCCAGCAGGCCCTTGGCAAGGATGTGAAGGTCGTCAATATATTCGGTCAGAACACGACGGGCAAATGCCAGCGCCTCGTCGGAGAAACGACGCACTTCCTCATCAATCAGTTGTGCCGTTTTTTCCGAAACATTTTTATGCTGGGCGACCGAATGCCCCAGGAATACTTCTTCCTGGTTATCAACATATTTGACATTACCCAGCTTTTCCGAGAAGCCCCATTCCGTCACCATCTTGCGCGCATATTGCGTCACCATATTGATGTCGGAAGACGCCCCGGTTGTGACCTTATCCTTACCAAAGATCAATTCCTCGGCAACGCGGCCCCCCATGGCAACAGCCAGATCGGAAATCAGCTGTTCATAGGATTTGGAAATCTGGTCACGTTCAGGCAGGCGCATCACCATACCCAGCGCACGACCACGCGGAATGATGGTGGCCTTGTGAATCGGATCAGATGCCGGCGTATGCAGGGCCACAAGCGCATGACCAGCTTCGTGATAGGCCGTCAGTTTCTTTTCGTCATCAGTCATGATCATGGAGCGGCGTTCAGCCCCCATCATGACCTTGTCCTTGGCGTTTTCAAAATCTGACATGGTCACAACGCGCTTACCAAGGCGCGCCGCGGCCAAAGCAGCCTCGTTCACCAGGTTGGCAAGGTCGGCACCGGAAAAGCCCGGCGTACCACGTGCAACCGTGCGCAGTTCAACATCCGGTCCCAGCGGGATCTTGCGGGCATGCACACCAAGAATATGCGCACGGCCTTCCAGATCCGGGTTCGGCACAACTACCTGACGGTCAAAACGGCCCGGACGCAGCAAGGCGGGGTCCAGAACGTCAGGACGGTTGGTCGCCGCAACAAGGATCACACCTTCATTGGCTTCAAAACCATCCATTTCGACCAGAAGCTGGTTGAGCGTCTGTTCGCGTTCGTCATTACCACCACCAAGGCCGGCACCACGATGGCGACCAACGGCGTCGATTTCGTCGATGAAGATGATGCAGGGCGCGTTCTTTTTGCCCTGTTCAAACATGTCACGAACACGCGAGGCACCAACACCGACAAACATTTCAACAAAGTCGGAACCCGAAATGGTGAAAAACGGCACATTGGCTTCACCGGCAATCGCACGGGCCAACAGGGTTTTACCGGTCCCCGGAGGACCGACAAGCAACATGCCTTTCGGAATTTTACCACCAAGACGCTGGAACTTCTGCGGATCGCGCAGGAAGTCGACGACCTCTTCAAGCTCGCTTTTGGCTTCTTCGATACCGGCAACATCTTCAAAGGTCACACGGCCGGATTTTTCGGTCAAAAGCTTTGCCTTTGACTTACCAAAACCCATTGCCTTGCCGCCACCGCCCTGCATCTGGCGCATGAAGAAAATCCAGACACCGATAATCAAAAGCATCGGGAACCAGCTGATCAGCGCACTCATCAGCGGCGACAGCGATTCTTCGGGCTTGGCAACAATGCGCACGCCCTTTTCATTGAGCTTCTGAACCAGGTCAGGGTAATTCGGTGTATAGACATTGACGGTGCGACCGTCGCGCGTCTGCGCCGTAAGATTTTTGCCCTGAATGGTCACTTCAGAAATCTGTCCGGAATCAACATCCGACAGAAAGTCCGAAAATGCCAGCTGTGACTGGCCCGACCGTCCGGATGGCGACTGGAACAGGTTAAACAAAGCCACCAAAAGAATGGCTATGATGACCCACAGTGCGAGATTTTTTCCCATATTCTTTCCAAGCTACTGGTCGCGAACAATTTCCGCCACTACGCGGCAGGCACCCCGCGACATGACCTGACCCATCAGATAATAACAGGCAGGTCTGGCGCAAGTACGAAGTCACGGATTTGCGACGAATTTAAAACCACCTTCCCACAAAGGGGCCGGTGGTGCAAACCGCCACGTCACTCTGATTGCCCGAAACAGCTCCAAATGATCTGTCGGGCAACCGGCGGCGGATAATACGTCGGAAAGCGCATGAATCTCAAGACCAGCGACAGATAAAGGCTGATCTAGCCAACACAAAAACGGCAACGAGGCCAATGCCAAACGGGGTCGATTGGCCCAAAACGGCACGGTTCGTGCCAGCCTTTGGCGAAAAACGCGCTTGTGAAACGGGTCACACGCACCAAGTGGCACAATGGAAAACGCACCGCGATATTCCGGCAATCCCCCGTTTTCAGGGATTTCAAGCCAAAGCTGGAACCGCTCATCCCAATGGGTCACAGCATTGACGGCCACCGGGCACGCTTTGTGGTTCATCCGGCCAAATTCGCGATAAACCAGAATATGATTTTCGCGCCGATGGATCACACATCCGCCCAAACTATGCCGCGCAACCTGCTTTTGGCAGACCAAATCCAAACATCGCGCAACCGAGTCCCGCGCCGGGGCATATTTACCGCCCCCCACCACACGCAAAATATGCCCCATGCCATACAAAATGGCGTCGCGTGTAACTGTGGGTACAGAATCACCCACATGGCAGGCAGCATCCATCAAGGCCGCACCATCTATCCGGGCAACGCCATCGGCATCCAGGGCAACACAGCGCGCCAAAAAACGCCCGGTTTCACCTTCCACATCCCTTCGTGCATGTGCCAGCCGGGCAAGATCATTCCTGCAATCGCCTTGATCGCGCTTCCGGTCATGATGCCCGCCCCCCTCACCGCCGGACATTTGCAAATGCTGGCGAATGCGAACACGTTCAAAGGTGCGATTGCTGTTTGACGGATCGGTAATCCAGGGCTGCCCTGCCCCTTCTCCGGGGCTGACCGCAACCAGGCTTTTGTTATCAGGTTTTATGGCACGCAAAGTGGCCTCAATATCGCGGCGCGGCACTGACAAAAGCGGCCGCAACACACGGCAATGGGGCAATATCCGCCGGGCCGACATACCAGCCCGCCCAACAGGGCCGCTGTCATGGTTCTGGCGCATGGCAACGGTTTCAAGCTGGTCATTCAAATGATGCGCCACCAGAACATGCAAAATACCGCGCTCCTGCGCCAGATGGTCAATCAACCGATAGCGTGCCGCCCGTGCCATTTCCTGTATGGCCGCGCCCGATTTTGCGCCATTCCAGCGCAACGTGACATGTTCGATGCCATATTGCGCCAATTGAGCCGCGACCCAGCGGGCCTCGTCAGCGGCTTCGGCCCGCAAGCCATGATCGACCGTAACGGCCAGCACCTTTCCCGCCCGCTTCGCACACCAATGCTGTGCCAGGATGGCAAGCGCCATGCTATCCGCCCCACCCGATACCGCAACCAGCACACGCGGTTCATCCTCGAACGGTTCAAACGGCGCCATCAGGGCGGAAAAGAAAGCGGCGTCCAGAGGAACCCCGCTGGACGCCGCATGACCGGATTGGTGACTGCTCATGATGTTACCAATCGCCTTTTATTTACAATTGCGGTTTTTCTTTTCCTGACGTGCCCGATCCAGAATAACGCCCGATGCGTTCTTGAAATTGGTCAAAAGATGATCATAGGTCAGGCAGGCATCATCGGTTTTACCAAGATTGGCAAGCGACATGCCCAGTTTCAAAAGATTGTCTGCCGCCTTCGAGCTGTCAGGATAATTCTGGAAACCTTCGGTAAAGGCCAGCGACGCCTGATCATAATTGCCGCGGACATAAAAGGTTTCACCCAACCAATATTGGGCATTACCCGCCAGCGGATCTTTGGGATGGGCCTTGACAAAGGCGCGCAAGGCGGCTTCGGCCTCGGGAAATTTCTGCTGGCGCAAAAGACCAAAGGCATAACGATACTGATCCTGCGGTGAACCGGCGGGCAAGACACCATCCCCCGCTGTTGCAGATGCCGAGGCTCCGGCAGCGGCCCCTGCTCCTGCGCCTGCCGCGTTCGTATCGCCCTGCGGACCGGACGGAATATTGGGGGCCTCGCCCTCGTTGCGGATAACGCCAAACAGGCGGGTGCCGTTTTTATCAAGCGGTTCTCCGCTAGCCGCCCCCCCCAGATTGCCGGCGGCACCAGCATTACCCGAGCCACCACTGGCAGCACCTGCAGCCGCACCCGCCGCAGCACCGGAAGCAGCCCCGGCATCTGAACCGTCGTTCCCGGCAGGGGACGTTCCACCAGACATGCCACTGGAAGCCCCGCCTGCTTTGCCTTCTAGCTGGCTCAGGCGGAAATCAACATCCGAAATCAGCCGGTCAAGGCGGTCCGACATTTGCCGAACCTTGTATCCCTGCTCTTCGATCTGGCCGGTAAGCTGGGTAATCTGGGCTTGTAAATTATCGATCTGTACCTGTTGGCGTGCGGCGGCAGGGGTTGCATTGTTTGTGGCCCCGCTGGCTCCGCCCCCATCAGCAGGCGGCCCTTCGCGATATACATATCGCTGCAACAGATCCAGGTCCTTGCGAAGTTGTTCGACCTGCCGGGTCATTGAGGCATCCTGCGCCAGCGCCGGAGAAGCCATGCCAAAGGTCAGAAAACCCAAAATCACCAAACTGCCCATCCGGGTCAGAAGCGATGAACGTTTTTGCAGCGCAACAGGCCGCGCAGCATGAGCCCTATACCGGGAGAGCATGGGAAAGCATTGGATCTTGGCGGGTTCTGGTCGGATCATTTCCCGGTCCTTTTTGATCAACTTCAATAACATGCGACAGATTTCAAACAAAAATCGTTGCGCTGTCAAACGGCAAAAATAAGGCGCCTGCCCCGAAACCGGGACAGGCGCCTGAAATCAAACCGGTTTTTCAAACCAGCGCGCGATTAACGGACAACCGTTACAGCGCGACGGTTCTTGGCCCAGCTTTCCTGGTCATGGCCCAGAGCAACCGGGCGTTCCTTGCCGTAGGAAATGGTTTCGATGCGGGACGGATCAACGCCCAGAGCAATCAAATAATCCTTGGCAGAGTTTGCACGGCGTTCACCCAGTGCAAGGTTGTATTCGCGTGTACCGCGTTCGTCGGTATGGCCTTCAACCAGAACAGTGTACTGCGGGTATTTCTTCAGCCATGCAGCCTGGAGTTCCAGGGTACGACGGGCTTCAGCCGACAGATCATACTGGTCGTAGTCAAAGAAAACGCGATCGCCAACATTAACCGCAAACCATTCCGGGCTGCTTTCGGAAAGCGTGCTGGAAGTGGTGGTATCTGCGGGCTGGTTAACAGTAGAGACACCTTCGCCCTGCGAAGTCGCCGAGCTGTCCGGTGCAGTTTCACAAGCGGCCAAAAGAGCGGCGGCAGCAAAAACACTCAGAATCCGAAGTTTCATTTAAGTTTTCCCCTTAACACCGGACGCATTCGCCCGAGTTGGTTTTTTACCATGTCTCGCGACACCATCACATGCTCGTTTAAAAACGAATCGCATACGGTGTTTCGCGATGACTATACAATTGAGAAATCAGGGAATCAAGGGCGACCATGCCGGATCCGACCCATCTGCCGGTGTAACGATCTCGCGCTCGTTATAACCGGTAAGATCAATCGAAAACAGGCGGTATCGGTCCTTGGTTCCATCCTTAGACGGGATTTGGCGATCAAACATCAAAACCCGACCGTTTGGTGCCCATGTCGGGGCCTCAACGAGGTACCCGTTGGCCAGCAGCCGTTCACCACTGCCATCTGGCCGCATGACACCAATATAGAACTGACCTCCCTGCGTCTTCGTGAAGGCGATCAGGTCGCCACGCGGAGACCAGACCGGGGTTGAATAAAGTCCACCCCCAAAACTGATCCGTTGCACGCCACTACCATCTGCATTCATCACGTAAAGTTGTTGTGCGCCACTACGGTCCGAGTTGAAAACGATACGCGATCCATCGGGCGAATAGGAAGGCGATGTATCAACCGCGGGGTGCCGCGTCAACTGGCGCTTTTCGCGGGTGCGCAAATCCAGCGAATAAATCTCGCTATTGCCGTCCAGCGCCTGGCTCATGATCACCGAATTGCCATCCGGTGAAAATCTCGGGGCAAATGTCATCCCCGGGAAATCACCAAGCAATTCCAGCTCTCCGGTGTCGATATCAAGAACATAAACCCGTGGTTTGTCGTTGAAATACGACATGTAAACCACTTCCTGGGCGGTCGGCGAAAACCGTGGGCTGAGAACAAGAAACTTGCCATCGGTCAGGAAACGGTGGTTTGCACCATCCTGATCCATGATCGCCAGTCGCTTGATCCGGCGTGTCGCCGGTCCCGATTCGGATACATAAACGATGCGGGTATCGAAATACCCGGACTCACCGGTGATGCGTTTATAGATCTCGTCGGCAATTTTGTGGGCGATCCGCCGCCAGTTACCCGGCTGCGTGCGATACGCAACACCGGCCATCTGGTTTTCGGCCAAAACGTCCCACAAACGAAATTCCACTCGCAGTAACCCGTTTGCCTCGGTCAGGACCCGGCCATTAACCAGGGCCTGGGCGCCAATTGTACGCCACTCGGCAAAGTTGGGATTGACCGCCAGCGAACTGACGCTCTGGATAAAGGCCTTTTCATCAATCGTTTTGAAAAGACCCGAGCGCGCCAGATCACTGTTGATCACATTTGTAATATTCTGCCCGACATCGGTTTCCGAAACACCCTCGCCTGCAAAACGTGTCACGGCAATGGGCATCGGCTTTACTTCACCGCGTGTAATATCAACACGCAGTTCAGCACGCGCCGGGGCGGCTGCAACAATGCTCAAGCCAACAGCAACGGCAAGGGCACACAGGCCAGCTAGCCCGCGTACACGCCAGTGTCGTTTAAAAGCCTTGGTCTTGCTTGTCATCCTGCCTCGCTTTTCTCCACGCGTTTTCAAAAGGATAGCTCGTTAACCCGTCAATTCACGCGTGTCAAAACTGAACGTGAATTTGCGCTACAATTGTTTTTTATCCAGCGGCACTTTCGGAGGTCAGCAATGCGATTTTAGCACATCATTTCATACAGATTTCGCTATGCAGCATTTTCCAAAAGTGCCACCCGTTATCGTCCGATTCCTGTCTGTCTTCAACGGCTTGCCTGTATCGCGACCGCGTTTTGAAAGCAGAGCCGACGTTAAAAGACAAAAATCGGCAATCATTCCGGCAAAAATGCGGTAAAATCGTCACAATTTCCCAAATATTTCCCGAACATACCCTATAAACCCAACATCTCCCGCATGTTAAAGGTCATGACAACTGTGTTCCACAGGTCATATTTATTCGCTGGCAGCTTCAGCGGGCTGCAGGCCGGGTTCAAAACAGCACGCAATGCACTTTCGGCAACTGTCCGCTTTGACGGATCATTACCAATTTCATTGCGATTGGCAATTTGCGCGCTGCGCACCGTGCGATCCGGATTAACCTGAATATTCAGATAAACCACAAAATCGGCATCCTTGGAGCCCACGGGCGGGTTCCAGCACTGCGCAATCTGACGCCTGAGCGCATCAAGCTCGCTCATGGTCAGCCGATCCGACAGGCGCGTTGCCGTCTGCTCACTTGAAGCTTCCTTTGCCGGTTTCTGATCTGGCTGCTCCGGTACCGGCTCAGATTTTGCCTCTGTCTTGCGAACGTCTTTTAAAATATCGGCAAGGGTTCGCTTCGGCTCTTCCTTGGCCTTGGGTTCAGGCTTCGGCTCGGGTTTCTTTTCCGGTTTCGGAACAGGCTTTGGCTCCGGTTTCGGTTCCGGCTTGGGCTCAGGCTTTTTTGCCGGTTCCGGTTTCTTTTCCGGCTTTGGTTCGGGCTTCGGCTCCGGTTTCTTTTCTTCCGGCTTGGGCTTTAACTCACCCGCATCACTTTCAGGCACGGGCGCTGCCTCCGGGGCCTTTTTGGCCTCAGGTTTCGGCTTTGGTTCAGGCTTCGGTTCCGGTTTTGGCTCAGGCTTGGGTTCCGGTTTGGGAACGGGCTTTGGCTCCGGTTTTGGCTCGGGTTTGGGTTCCGGCTTCGGCTGGGGTTTTGGCTCGGGCGCGGGTGTCGGCTTTTCCTTTTGTTCCGGCTTGGCCGCCGGTTTGGTATCAGGCTTGGGCAATGGCGGCGCCTTTTTCTGGGCGGCCGCAAATTCATCCACCGTAACAACGTCCACCGATACCGACTGCATCTCTATCGGGTCCGGTTTAAACAAATCAGGCAAGCCGAAATAAGCAATCAAAATGATCGCCACATGCACCGCCAATGAAATCAGCACATTCCGCAGCATGACCGCTTATTTGCCCTTTTCCGGCAGGTCTGCAATCAGAGCGACCTTGCTAAAACCTGCTTCGTTGATGCGCCCCATCAAATCCATGACCTGGCCGTAATCAACCGCCTTGTCACCCTTCACAAAGATCCGGGTATCCTGCTTGTTCTCGGTAATGGCGCGCAATTTGGCAACCAGGTCGTCCCGGTTTACTTCACTGTCCATTAAATAAACATCGCCATCCTTGGTCAGGGACACCACCAGGGGTTCGTCCTGCCCGGTCATCTGGGTGGCGCTGGCTTTGGGCAGATCAACATCAACCCCGGCCGTGATCAGCGGTGCCGTGACCATAAAAATCACGAGGAGCACCAGCATCACGTCAACCATCGGGGTAACGTTGATATCGCTCATGGCGCGACGACCACCGCGCCCCCTGCGCCCACGGCGACGTCCGCCGCCGGAATTTCCAGAAGCTAGTTGTGCGCCCATAAATTAATCCCGTTTTTCATCAAGCTGGCGGGAAAGGATCGAACTGAATTCATCGACAAAGGCTTCCAGCCGGTTGCCATAGCGATTCAGGTCGCTTGAAATTTTATTATAGGCCACAACAGCAGGAATAGCAGCCACAAGGCCAATAGCCGTTGCAAACAGGGCCTCGGCAATCCCTGGGGCCACCACCGCCAGCGACGTATTTTTGGACGCCGCGATAGACTGGAACGACGCCATAATGCCCCAAACCGTGCCAAACAGCCCCACAAATGGCGCCGTTGACCCAACCGATGCCAAAAAGGTCATGTATTTTTCAACACGGTCCATTTCCCGGCCCAGGGTGACTTCCATTGCCCGTTCTAGGCGCTGTTGCAGGCGTGCCCGCATGGTTTCGCCATGCACACCGCGCGCATTGGAGCGACGCCATTCGCGCATGGCGGAGACAAATATCGCGGCCATCGGGTCTTTGGGCCGATCAGCAATGCGGTCATACAGGTCCTCAAGCGACCCACCCGACCAAAAGGCCTCTTCAAACTGATTGGCTTGGGCACGCAATTTGCGCAGACGGAAGGTTTTTTCAAAGACAATTGCCCACACCCAGACGGATGACAGCAAAAGACCGATCATGATCACTTTGACGACCAGACCGGCCTGGACAAACAGCCCCCACATCGACATGTCATGCGCCATCACCGACTGGCCAAGCGACACGGCATCGACAACCTGATTTTCCATCGTTTCTTTAGCCCTCGTTCACATCCAGATAGTCACTGAACACATTTCTTAATTCATCCGGCAGGCGTTGCGCCTTGAAGGTTTCAAGCGACATGCAGGCCAGAACGATATCGATTACGACCAGTTCCTCGCCATCACGCATGATTTTTTGCTCGAACCCCAGTGACGCACCGCCCATTCGGATCAATCGACTTTCCACAGTCAACCGGTCCTCAAGCCGCGCAGCCCGACGGAAATCGACGGTACAATGTCGAACCGCTATGGCAACTTTGTGGCGTTCGGCAATGTTTCTATTGGAAAAACCCAATAAATTCACCATTGACGTCCGGCCACGCTCGGCAAAGGCAAGGTATTGCGCATGATATACAATTCCACCGGCATCGGTATCCTCGTAAAACACGCAAAACGGGTAGATGTGGCGTTTTCCGTCAAGGGTTCCCAAAAGCGCGTCGCTCATGCGTCACCTTCGTCATTTGCATTTTTCAGGGCTTCGCTTTCAAACAGGTCCGACATGGGAACCCCCGCCTGACTGCGGGGCGGCGTTAATCCAAGATGATTAAACCCCTTAACGCCAAGCATCCGACCGCGTGGCGTTCGCTGAATAAGACCCTGCTGCAACAAATAGGGTTCAATCACATCTTCGATCGTATCGCGTTCTTCCGACAGGGCTGCCGCCAGCGTATCAACGCCCACCGGCCCGCCGCCATAATTGCTGGCAATACAGGTCAGATAGCGCCGGTCCTGGCTATCAAGGCCCAGATTGTCCACCTCCAGCCGGGTCAGGGCGGCATCGGCGATAAAGGCATTCACTGGCGACTTCCCTGCAACCACGGCAAAGTCTCTTACCCGCCGCAACAAACGCCCGGCAATGCGCGGCGTTCCCCTTGACCGGCGGGCAATTTCCATTGCGCCATCGCGGGTCATGTCAAAATTAAGCAATTTTGCCCCGCGCGCAACAATATCCACCAGTTCTTCCGGCTCGTAAAACCGCAAACGCAACGGGATGCCAAAACGATCCCGCAAGGGGGTTGTCAAAAGCCCGGACCGGGTTGTTGCGCCGACCAAGGTAAAAGGCGGCAAATCAATCCGCACGGAACGTGCCGCTGGCCCCTCGCCAATGATCAGGTCAAGCTGAAAATCCTCCATCGCCGGATACAGGATTTCTTCAACTGCCGGGTTCAGACGATGGATTTCGTCAATAAACAGCACATCACGTGGCTGCAAATTGGTCAAAAGGGCAGCAAGATCCCCCGCCTTGGCAATCACCGGGCCGGATGTGGCACGAAAACCCACACCCAGTTCGCTGGCAACGATTTGCGACAATGTGGTTTTGCCCAGCCCTGGGGGCCCGAAAAACAGCACATGGTCCATTGCCTCTTCACGACCACGGGCCGCCTGAATAAAAACATCCAGATTTTCACGTACTTCTTTCTGGCCGGTAAAATCATCCAGCCTGCGCGGACGCAAAGACCCTTCCTGGCGGTCTTCGGCATTGCGTTCGCCACTGAGCAGGCGGTCGTTTTCCTCGTTCACGCGCTAAGCTCCTTTAGGCCCAAACGGATCAGCGTATCAAGATTTCGGTTCTCGCCCGCATTCTGCGCGGCCTTGCCCACAGCACCAAACGCCTCGGAGCGGCCATAGCCCAAATTCACCAGCGCGGAAACGGCATCGGCCATGATCGCACCATCATCAATCACCGGGGCTTCGGGGGCCGCAGCTTCGGCAGGCGCTGCTTTTTTACGCGACGGTTTTGCTTTCCCCTCGGCCTTTTCCGCAACAGGTGCAGGTGCCACCACCGGTGCGGCGACCGGGCCAAGGTTTAGCTTGGCAGCCTTGTCTTTTAACTCGCCAACAATACGTGTTGCCACCTTTGCCCCTACGCCGGGCGCCCGGCACAGGGCGGTTGTGTCCTGGGAAGCCAGCGCGCGCAAAAGGTCGGTCGGGGACAGAACCGATAAAATGGCAAGGCCCACCTTGGCCCCAACCCCCTGAACGGTTGTCAAAAGGGCAAACCACTGTTTTTCCGCGTGATCGGCAAAACCATAAAGATGAATGTGATCTTCACGGACATGGGTTTCGATGATCAAACCGGCATCCCCCCCCACAGGAGGCATCATGGAGAGTGTGCGGCGCGAGGCAAAAACAAGATAGCCAACACCGTTAACATCAATGATAACGTGATCTTCGCCGATAAAATCGACAATGCCGCGCAATTTGGCAATCATCGCGTCGCGCCCCCATTCTGATTATGATAGCGGTTCATCATGGCACGGGTTCCTGCATGCTGGGCATGGCAAATTGCCACCGCCAGCGCATCCGCCGCATCGGGACCGGCAATTTTACAGCCCGGCAACAGGGTTGAAACCATCATTTCAACCTGCTGTTTGGCGGCATGCCCTGCCCCGACCACCGTCTTTTTAACAGCATTCGGTGTATATTCCGTAACCGGAATGCCCAGCCGCGCCGGTGCCAGCAGGGCCGCCCCACGGGCCTGCCCCAGTTTAAGCGTTGAAACCGGGTTTTTATTGACGAATGTTTCTTCAACCGCAGCCTCATCAGGCGACCATTCATTGATAATGTCGGTCAAGCCGGAAAAAAGCTGCACCAGCCGTTCGGCCAGCGAAAGTGATTGCGTAGAACTGACCACACCATTGGCAACATGGCGCATATGATTGTCATGAAGGTCGATCACGCCCCATCCGGTGCGCTGAAGACCGGGATCGATGCCAAGAACCCTGACCACGTAACAATCACCTGTTGTTATTTTTCAGCAAATGGGCCAATAGCCCAGATAAAATACGCCCGTCATTCAAAGCAAAATGACGGGCGTAAGCAAGATCAGTTATCGAGAGCTGCGACGATTTCGTCCGTCCACTCGACATTGGTCCAGACATTCTGGACGTCATCATTGTCTTCAAGCACATCAACAAGTTTCATGATGCTTTGTGCCTGATCAACCGAAATCTCAGCCGTGGTCGCCGGACGGAACACCAGTTTGGCACTTTCCGGGTCGCCAAAGGTTTCGGTCAGGGCTTCACGAACCGCGTTCAGATCCTCGATCTCGGTTTCAATAACGTGGTTTTCCTCGTCGGATTCCACATTGGCGGCACCGGCTTCAAGGGCGGCTTCAAAAATGGTATCCGCGTCGCCTTTGTCCGCCGGATACACGATTTCACCGATACGGTTGAACATAAAACCAACCGAACCGGTTTCACCGAGGTTGCCACCATGTTTGGTAAAGGCAGCGCGCACTTCGGAAGCCGTACGGTTACGGTTATCGGTCAGGGCTTCAACGATGACGGCAACACCCGCGGTGCCATAACCTTCATAACGGACTTCTTCAAAGTTTTCGCCCTCGCCAGCACCCAGTGCCTTTTTAATGGCGCGGTCGATATTGTCCTTGGGCATGTTCTGCCCGCGCGCTGCGGCAATAGCGGCACGCAAACGCGGGTTACTGTTGATATCGTCACTGATCTTTGCCGAAACCGTGATTTCACGGGCAAGCTTGGTAAAGATCTTGGCGCGCTTTTTATCCTGCGCGCCCTTGCGGTGCATGATGTTTTTAAACTGGGAATGACCGGCCATAACCTGAAACCTGTATTCTTGAATGACGTTATCGATCTGGTGCCGCCCGGGCCCCGATCAGACCGAAACCAGATACATATCGTATCCGTACCGGCCCGACTTTGTGAGAAACTGTCTTGCATTCGCAGCCGCCAGACGACCAATGGCACCCTGCAGGCGAACGCAACGCACGCTCCTATAACGTGTTTGTGCGCCAAGGTCCAGCGGTCGCGCACATATTCACATCGCAAACCGCCAATTTGCGCCATCCCCCTGGAAATCACGGACGAACGATCAAATTTATAATCAATCAGATCCGGCCCGTTATTGAAGCATCAGGAGACAACTTGCTTTTTATTTGCCAAAACCGGCTTGCCTATTGCAGAGCACGACAGAATGCAACAATATTGCGAAAGCGATAAACATAATAAAACAATGCTATCGGGTTTGAGCCACCAAAAAGGGTTATCAAACAAGGGGAAGGGCGACTAAGCGGAAACCTTTACAAAGGTCCGTGCCTCTTAAAACCGGTGAGAACGAACATCGGTACAACAAAAAGGTAGGACAGAATGGGAAAAAAAACAGGGAACCCGAAACGGCCAGTCAGCACAACCAAGAAGCCCGCTTCGGGACTGGGTGTAAAAGGTAAACTACTGATTTCCTTTGCCCTTGTGGGGCTTATGGCTGTTGCAGCCGTTATTGTCGGCGTATTTGCCTTCGGGCGGTTTGGCATAACACTTGCCGACATCACCGAAGAAAAATTACCGCCCATGTTTGCCGCACAGCAGCTTGCAACGGAAAGTGCCGAAATTGTTGCAATTGCCCCGCGTATTGTCGCGGCAACCAGCCCGGAAGAAGAACAGGGCGTCAAAGACGAACTTGATCAGCGCCTGATCGGGATGAAAGACAAGATCAATCAGTTACGCGAGGCAGGTCTCGAACCCGAGATTCTGGAGCAGATTGACGCCAATCGTGAACAGCTCGAACAGATGCTGACATCGCTTCACGAGGCAACCCAGGCCCGTTTTTCGGTTTCTTCGGAAAAAACGGACAAAACCGAAAAATTTCTTGAACTCAGCAAACGCTATAACGACACGCTCAAGCCGTTACTGTCTTACACGCAAAACGACATTTCCCAAGCCGATGCAACGGTTAAAAGACTGCGCGCCGATCCGGTCAATGTGATGGAAATGAGCAAGGAAGACTTGCTCAAGGAATACTACAAACTGCACGATGCCGTGCAAACACGCGCGCCGATCCTCAATATCGAACGCCAGGGTGCCGCTGCGACCAACCTGATTGTATCATCCAGCACCGAAACCCAGCCCGTCCGTCTTTCAATCGCGGCAGTCCGTGTCCGTGGCAATTATGCCGATGCCCGCAATCTGATTGCCGGCATGGACAACAAAAAACTCCAGACTTTCTATAATAAGCTTATCGACAATATGGAAAGCCTGTCGATCGGGGACGGAAGCATTCCGACCCTTCGAAGCAAAGAGCTGGAGGCCACGCAAACCGCACAAAAATTTGTTGCCGAAAGCGCAACTGCGGCCAATGCGCTGCGGGACAATGTCGCAACGCTGGTCAGCACGCTGCAAGATAAAGTGGACGCATCCGCATCCAGTGCGGAAACCTTGCAGAAACAAAGCTCGACTGTACTTTATATTGTCGGCATCGTCGCCATTCTGCTGTCACTTGCCATTTATGTGATCTATGTGCGCGGCAGCCTGCTGCGTCGCCTTGATGGATTGCAAAAAACAATGGTCACGCTGGCCAGTGGCAACCTTGATGTGCCTGTCCCCGTGCGCGGCAATGACGAAATTACCGCAATGGGCCGGGCGGTCGAGGTCTTCAAGGATAACGCGGTTAAAGTACGCGAAATGCAGGCCGAGGAAGAACGCCTCAACCGGGAGCGCAACGAAAGCCTGCGCGACGAATTGCTAACCCTTGCTGATACCCTGCAAGGTGAAGTGGAAAGCGCGGTCGGCGAAATTGCCGCCCTTGCCGAACAGCTTCAGGGCGTTTCCGGGCAAATGAGCCAGAGTGCGGACCTTGTTTCCACACAAAGCGAGGATGTCGCTTCCTCTGCCCAGGAAGCCACCAGCAATGTCGAAACTGTTGCCGCCGCCACAGAGGAACTTTCGGCGTCGAATGCCGAGATTAATCGGCAAATGGCAGAATCAACCCGGATTTCAAATGATGCGGCCCAAAAGGCGCGTGAAACCAACGAACTGGTCAACAGCCTGTCGCTGTCGGCCAATCGCATTGGCGAAGTCATCGCCCTGATTACCGACATTGCCGAACAAACCAACCTTTTGGCCCTGAATGCCACCATCGAGGCGGCCCGCGCGGGTGATGCCGGCAAAGGCTTTGCCGTCGTTGCCGCCGAGGTTAAAAACCTTGCCAATCAAACGGAAAAAGCCACCGATGAAATTGCCGGACAGATTACCGGCATTCAAAAATCGACCGGTGAATCCGTTTCGGCAATCGAAACCATTGGCAGCATCATTGAAAACATCAATGAAATTGCCACCACGATTTCGGCCGCGATCGAGCAGCAGGGATCGGCCACCAACGAAATCACCCGCAATGTGCGCGGTGCGGCTGATCGAACCCGTGCCGTTTCAAGCTCCATCAACGAAGTTGCCAGTGAAACGACCAAAACCGGCGAACTCTCCGATCAGGTTCTGCAAACGGCACAAACCGCGTCGCAAAAAGTTGAAAACCTGCGCGAGCGTATTGGGACAATTCTGGAAGACCTGCGCAAACAGGCCCATGATCGTGCGAAGGCCTGACGGGACAGAAAACAGCCCAAATCCACGCCTGACCTAAAACAGGCTCACCATGTCAATACCGATGCCCCCGCCCCAAAAAGGCGGGGGCATTTTTTCGGCGCGAGCCCGGCAACTCAAATTCGCAACTTTAGGTCATCCATACAATTCCAGAGGCATAAGAAAAACCGGTATCAGAATAACTGATCCATACGCCTGTATATAAAACAAACCAATTACTTGAACTTTGGTAGTATGTTATAAATAAATAAACCAATTCGGGGGTGGGCCAGCTGGGGAGCCAACATTCTGGCCTGAAAATACCTGAAACATTTTTGACATTCTAGCAGCCGCATATCTGCGTCTGCACGGCGTGGTGTTGTGAAAACGGCATAGTCCTTACTGAATTTCCCGTACAAGGGACAGGGTTTTTATAAGCCAGCCGCAGAACACAGGGTTAAGACTTTATGCAACAGAATACGGGAAGCCGGAACCAGCGAAAATCCGTGCAAAACAGTGGCATGGGAGTTCGAGGCAAACTGCTCGTTTCCTTTGCACTGGTTGGATTGATGGCTGTGATTGCTGCAACGGTCGGGGCGCTCGCATTCGGGCGGTTTGGCTCGCAGCTAGACAGCATCACTGAACAAAAACTGCCACCCATGTTCAGCGCCCAGCAACTCGCCACGGAAAGTGCTGAAATCGTGGCAATTGCACCGCGCATAGCGGCAGCATCCACCCCAAAAGAAGAAGAAAGCGTCAAAGCTGAACTCGACACACGCATCATCTCTTTGAAAAAACAAATCGAAGAACTGCGTGGGTCAGGCATACAGTCCGCAACTCTTGACGAGATTGAAACCAACAGTGCCAAACTTCAGGACACTCTGGCCACGCTGCACGACCTGACACAGAAACGCTTTAAGATCGGCGATGAAAAATCCGAGAAGCTTAAAGATTTTCAAAACATGTCAGAGCGCTTTGTCAGCACGCTGAAACCCCTGATGACGGTGACATCAAACCAGTTGGGTCAAATTTCGGAAATGGTTCAGGAACTGCGCCAAAGCCCTCTGGCCCAGACCCGTCAACCGCGTGAAGACCTGATCGCATCCCTGTTCAAATATCATGACAGCGTTTCCAAGCGCGCACCGCTGGTCGCGCTGACCAATATTGGCAACCAGGTTTCCAATATTATTATTGGCGCCGCCTCAGAGCGGGATTTAACCCGCCTGTCGATTGTCGGTGTCCGGGCACGCGGCAGCTACAGCGATGCCAAAAACATGCTCAAGGATTTGGGCAACCCCAAGCTGATCAAGTTTTATGAAGACCTGATTGGCAAAATGGAAAAGCTTTCTGTCGGACCCGATAGCCTTCCTGACCTGCAAAGCCGCGAATTGAAGGCGGCAATTGAATCCCAAAAACTTGTCACACAGGCTGGCGAATTTGCAGGGGCAATGGGTGCGAGCGTGGACCAGGTCGTCGAGTCGCTGCAACAGGATGTTGATACTGCGGCGTCAGAAGCACGCGAACTGCAAAAACAAAGCTCGCTTATTCTATATATCGTAGCGGCAATCGCTGTTTTGCTGTCATTGGCAATTTACGTGATTTATGTCCGTGGCAACCTGCTGCGCCGCCTTGGCGGACTGCAACAAACCATGATCCAGCTTGCCGATGGCAATCTTGACGTTACCGTACCGGCCAAGGGGAACGACGAAATTTCCGCGATGGGCCGTGCGGTCGAGGTCTTTAAGGACAATGCCCTTAAGGTTCGTGAAATGCAGGCAGAGGCAGAGCGCCTTAATCGTGAACGCAACGAAGCCCTGCGCGACGAACTGCTGGGCCTGGCAGACACCCTGCAGGGTGAAGTCGAAAGTGCCGTTGGCGAAATCGCGGCCCTGGCTGAACAGCTTCAGGGCGTTTCAGGCCAGATGACGCATAGCGCCGAAAAGGTCTCGAACCAAAGCGAAGATGTTGCAACATCGGCACGCGAAGCCACCAACAATGTGGAAACCGTGGCCGCTGCAACCGAACAGCTGGCGGCATCGAATGCGGAAATCAACCGCCAGATGGCAGAATCGACCCGCATTTCCAACGAAGCGGCCAACAAGGCGCGTGAAACCAACGATCTGGTCAACAGCCTGTCGCAGTCGGCCAATCGCATTGGCGAGGTTATTGCCCTGATTACCGATATTGCAGAGCAAACCAACCTTCTGGCCCTGAATGCCACCATCGAGGCCGCCCGTGCCGGTGACGCCGGTAAAGGCTTTGCCGTGGTTGCCGCCGAGGTCAAAAACCTCGCCAACCAGACGGAAAAAGCCACCGACGAGATTGCCGGCCAAATTTCCGGCATTCAGAAATCGACCGGTGAATCTGTTTCCGCCATCGAGACCATTGGCAGCATCATTGAAAGCATCAATGAAATTGCCACCACCATTTCGGCTGCCGTCGAGGAACAGGGTGCAGCCACCAACGAAATCACCCGCAACGTTCGCAATGCTGCCGAACGGACCCGGATGGTTTCGACATCGATCAGTGATGTGGCGGATGAAACCGGCAAAACCGGTGAACTCTCTGGCGAAGTTCTGCAAACCTCGCAGGATGCCGCTCAGAAAATTCACGTTTTGAACAACCGCATCAATGCCATCCTCGACGACCTGCGCAACAAGGCTCACGACCGCGCAGCATCGTAATACACGCTTTGTTTAACGCAAAAGGCCCGCAACCATCCCGGTTGCGGGCCTTTTTGTTATGTCCCCCAAATAGGGCATTAAAAGCCCTAGAGCCTTTTACCTTTAATGGCCGCTTTCCGATTCAATGACAATCTTGATCGTTTTGTGGCCAGCGTCACCAAAATCCAGCGTCAGGTCAAATGATCCACCCTCTTCCAGCGGTTTTTTTAACCCCGACAACCAGATATGTTCGCGCCACGCGGCAAGGCCAACCGGCTTATTGGGCGGCAGCGTGATGTGATCCACCCAGCTTTCCACGCCATCCTTTTCAATCCGGAAGCGCACCTTGTCGGCAATGGCGGTGCTGGCTCCCTCCAGGGTCACAGCTTGGGTTCCGGCATTCAGGAACGGGCCATAAACCGCCGCCCCCTTGGCACCCTGCGCCACCGGCGGAGCCCAAAAATGACCAATCATGATTGTGCCCAACGTATAGCTATGCGCCGCCGCCTGTGGCGGCAAAAAGCCCGTGCCACCGCCACTAACGATGCCACCAACACCAACCGCAAAGGCCGCCGCTACCAGATATCGACGTAAACGGATATTCCGAGGTTTCATAAGGCTCCCCTATTCTTTATTCCCTGACGGCGGCCTTAGTGACGGCGCACATCGTTTTCGAGATCAATCTTTTCCGATTTGGACAGTTCTTCATCGATCTGGTCAGATCCCGCCTTTAACTCGCGGGTATTGGCAATTTCCTGCTCAGACAGGTCCGATTGCCGATAGAAGGTATAAGACAGGGTAATGTCTTTGACCTCTGAAGTGTTCGGATCTTTGTGGATCTGATCATCGACATACAAAACCAGCGGCATCCGGGCACTTTCACCGGGTGCCAGCTTTTCGTTGGTAAAGCAGAAACATTCGATCTTGAAAAAATACTGGGCGGATTTATAGGGCGTAACGTTAAAAACGGCGCGGGCAACAATGGTCTCGTCCGACGTATTTTTGGCGTAGTAATACACCTTCACCGGTTCACCCAGCTTGGCCGAAACCTTGCGTTCTTCGGGGTAAAATTCCCACGGCAGGCCCTTGGCGACATTGGCATCAAAATACACCTCGACCATATCACCGGCATTTGCGACTGCATTTGTCGCATCAGCACCCTGCTCCGGCGAAGCCGCATTATCGGCCGTTTTATTGGGTACCGATATTTGCCGAACCGTGCCGCCCACGCCGGTGACGGCGCAAAACATGCGATACAGGGTCGGGGAATAAATCACCAAACCCACCATCACGGCAACGGCACAGCCCATTGCAATCAGGGTTCGGCGTTTGCCTTTGGCACTGCGGTCTTCGGGGCGGTCAGTCATGGCAACATCTTCTGCTGTGGTGACGATCGGCACATTTAGAACGCCCTGCCCGGCCAACCGCACCGGTTGTCCACGCATGGCAACAACAAACTTTATAATGCTGATGGTACTATAACCATCCCGGCGCACGACGTAATTGCGAATTATTAATCATCAAAAGAAAATCGCGGCCAAGGCGAAAATTGGTACCGCGCCCCTGCCCTGCATTCAAGACCGGACATATAAAAAGGCCGGAAAGCGCCCTCACATTGATGTGAAGTTCTTTCCGGCCCCGTTAACTAATTACGCCTGGTGTTCGGCCACCAGGACCCGTGTTAAACCGCGCCCATCGAAATATCGTAAAGCAGCTTCACATTCAGCGCGATAATGATCAGCGCGATGATCGTGGACACAAATGTCAACCAGCGCGGGGCACACAGTTCCTTCATCTTTTCGCGCGATGCGGTAAACATCACCAGCGGCACCACGGCAAAGGGCAGCTGAAAACTCAGCACCACCTGTGACAGGATCAGCAATTTTGCCGTTTCGGCCTGCCCGTAAATGATCGTGACGGTAATGGCGGGAATGATGGCCACAACGCGCGTTACCAGGCGTCGCAACCAGGAAGGTATCGTCATTTTGATGAAACCTTCCATCACGATCTGGCCGGCCATTGTGGCCGTCACAGTCGAACTCAGCCCGCAACACAGAAGCGCGATACCAAACAGAATGGGCGCAATCGAGGCGCCTAACAACGGTGCCAAAAGTTCGTGGGCAACGCCAATATCATCCACATTTGTCTGCCCGGAAACATGAAAGGTGGCCGCTGCCAAGATCAGAATCGAGGCATTAATCACCAGCGCAAATGTCAGGGCAACGGTCGAATCCAGTGTTGCAAATCGCAGGGCTTCGCGTTTGCCTTTAACCGTGCGTTCGTAATCGCGGGTCTGGACAATCCCTGAATGCAAATACAGGTTATGGGGCATCACGGTTGCGCCGATAATGCCCAGCGCAAGATACAGCATATGCTGATTGGTCAAGACATCGGTTGTCGGGGCGAAACCGGTAATCACGCCATACCAGTCCGGGTCGGCCATCGCAATTTGCACGGCAAAGCAAATTGAAATCACACCCAGCAGCGCAATGATAAAGCCTTCGACCCAACGAAAACCACGGCTTTGCAACCACAAAATCACCAGCACGTCGGCTGCCGTAATCAGCACCCCCAATTCAAGCGGAATATTGAACAACAGATTCAGTGCAATCGCGGTGCCAATGACTTCGGCAAGGTCAGTGGCGCAAATTGCCAGTTCGGCAAACAGCCATAACGGCCAGGACATCCAGGCAGGAAAGGCATCGCGGCAGGCCTGGGCAAGGTCACGCCCGGTGGCAATGGCAAGGCGCGCGCACAAGGACTGCAAAACCACCGCCATGATATTGGACAGAAGTGCCACACACAAAAGCGCATAACCAAACTGCGACCCGCCCGCCAGCGACGTCGCCCAGTTGCCCGGGTCCATGTATCCCACCGCCACCAGATAGCCCGGCCCGGCAAATGTCAGAAATTTACGAAAAAAACCCGCATCGGGCGACACTGCAATCGAGCGAAACACCTCGACCAGCGAGGGTTGCTCAGCCTCATATCGCCAGTCCCCCGGTTTACGTTTCACTTCACCCGTATCGGCCATATGCCATCTCCGAAGGTGGCAACCCACCTAATATTTATACTAATTCCAATTTTAAAAATCGCCGTTTCCCCGTATACAGGGCGAAACCCGGCCAAAATTTATCCCTAATTGTTGTGCGGACTTTAAAAGTTAGTCAAGGCTAAACTTTTCAGAAAGCCATTGTTTCTTGTAACGCCAGGATCAAGACGCTGCTGCAGCACTCAAAACCGTCATTTTCGGGCAAAAATCCTGTTTCCCACACCTGAAAAACAATCCCTATGAGGGATAATGTGAAAAATATTCACTCTTTAATAGAAATCACGCAACTTCAATCATCCCGGCCCCTGCCGAGAGTCGCAGTTGTTCGACATCACGCCGTGGCGGTGCGCCATACATGCGACGATATTCCCGCGAAAATTGCGACGGACTGTCATATCCCACATGATACCCGGCACTTGCCGCATCCATCGCATGCGTAAGGATCAGGGATCGCGCCTCCTGCAAACGCATCTGTTTCTGATATTGCAGCGGGCTCATGGACGTAACGGCCTTAAAATGCTGATGCAGGGCAGATGCACTCATATTGGCTTCGCGGGCCAAAACATCCACGCTGAATGGTTCGCGAAAGTTTTTCTTGATCCATTCAATCGCACGGGAAACCTGGTTTAATTTGCTATCGGCCATTGCCAGTTGCTGCAGGCGAAGCCCTTGCGGTCCGCTGAGCAAGCGATACAAAATCTCGCGTTCGATAAGCGGCGCAATCATGGGAATATCGTTCGGCGTTTCCAGCAATTCCAGCATCCGCGTCGCGGCATTGATCATGGCATCATCGCCATCACTAACCTGGATCGCCGCCCCCATCTGCCGTGAGGTGGATAAAATGCTGTTCTCGTGTGCCGCCATCAGGATTTCGGCCATGATTTTGGTATTCAGTTCCAGCCGCAGACACAAATACGGGATTTCGGGGCTGGCAACGGTGATCTGCCCCATGACCGGCACATCCAGCGACACGGTCAGATACTGGCCGGGACGATAGACATATACCGCGTCCCCCATCATGACCCTTTTTTCACCACTGGCGAGAATACAAACCGACGGCTGATAAATCACATTTACCGGCTCCATCGGTTTGTCAGCCCGCAACAGCACAACGCCGGGTATCGCGGTCTCGCAGCGCCTCTCGCTGGTGCAGTTTTGTTTAATCAGATTTGCAAATTTATCCAGACCATTTGCCGTCATCGCCTATCCCTTATTCGTCAAAATGCCCAAAATCGCCGCCAATTGGTCATTATCCTGAAAACGAGACTTAGGATGTGATTGTACAAAACAACAGGGAAATTTCGCCGATTTACAGGATTGTGCAATCTTTTTGGAGGACTGGGCTATCACCCACAATACAGTCTGCCTTATGTTCTTTTCAGACCGTAAAACAGCCATAACAGCATCAAAGTTCTTCCCCCGACCCCGCGATGCTGGCCTGGTTGAACCACGGCAAAAACGGGCTGGTGTATCCTTGCGCACCAGCCCGTTTTCCTGCCCCGACATCAAATAATACAGGGAATAATAAACAACCTGAAAATCAGGCGTTCGGCCAGCTTCCGCGCAAACGCCCGCCAATCCGTACCGGTTCGATCCGTTTGGCAAGGCCGGTGGCATCATCGGTTTCCACATAAACCCCACACACCGTGGCGGGGCCTTCGGCGGGTTCAAAACGGCCCGCTGGCATTTTGGTCAGAAACTTTGCCACCGAATTTTCCTGCTTCATGCCGATCACCGAATTGAAGTCGCCGCACATGCCAACATCGGTCTGATAGGCCGTGCCCTTGGGCAAAATCTGGGCATCAGCCGTTGGCACATGAGTGTGCGTGCCCAAAACCAGCGATGCCCGACCATCACAATGGTGCCCGAATGCCATTTTTTCCGACGTGGTTTCGGCATGAAAATCAATCAGGACCGCATCAACATTTTTGCCCAGCCGGTATTTGCCAAACAATTTGTTTGCCCCCTGAAACGGGCAGGATAACGGGTCCATATACAGGCGGCCCATCATATTGATCACGGCAACTTTTTTGCCCGATTTTGCGGTAAAAACACAATCGCCCTGCCCGGGTGTGCCATCGGGGAAATTCCACGGGCGCAGCAGGTTTTTATCTTCGTCGATATAGGTAATGATTTCGCGCTGATCCCAAACATGGTTGCCCGTTGTCAACACATCGGCACCGGCAGCGTAAAATTCGCGGCAGATTTTTGCAGTAACACCAAATCCATGTGCGGAATTTTCAACATTCACTACCGCCACATCGACCATCAGGCGATCGCGCAACATGGGCAATGCCTCCAGCGCAGCCTTGCGCCCGGATTGTCCCAACACATCGCCCAAATGTAAAAGCCGCATTACAAATTCCGTTATTGTCAATTTACCGCATGACCAAAACGCGGCGATACTTAACCGTCCACGGGGCAGGCCTCTCCCCATGCAACAACATGTCATTTCCTGCCAGAATGCAGCCCCATAAAACAAGGTCCCGCTTTCCATAAAGGAAAGCGGGAGCCACCACTGCCGTTGGCTATATGGTAATTCCTCGTGACCTGCAGGTGCAGGTGGGCGCCGTATAACGAGACCACGGTCCCGCCAGGGACAGCTCCCTAGAGAAATGAGCATCGGCCCCGGGAATTAGCGAGCCTGACGCACAGGGCAGCCCCCTTTTGGATCCACCCTTGATCGCCCCGCAGGGCGCATCGCGGGCGGCATCCAATGCGAACTTAGTCAGCCGAGAGCCTTTGTGCAATAGCCTCGATACGTCCGGCCAGATTTTCCATGCTTTGCGCCATACGATCGGCCTCATCCGGGCCAACCGCACCGGCAGGCAAAGCCACCTTGGATGCCGATGCCAGCTTGTCGTGCATATCGCTTAATTCGTCGGCAATCAAAAGGCTGGTCATCACCAAAAGGCGCTGTTCGCCGATCTGCCCAACCATATTGGCGATTTCGCCGACCCGCTCATTAACATAGGCCGCAAGCTGGCCCAGGCGTTCTTCCTGGCCATCCTCGCAGGCAACATCGTAACTGCGACCATTAATACGGACTGATACCTGTGCCATGAAATTATGCCTGCTTCTGTTCTGTTTCGTCATTCAGGACCAGCCGCAACTGGCCCACCGCCCCATCAAGACGCCGGGAAACAGTTTCGGTCGTTTCCGCCAAGGTGTCATAATCGCGTTTCAGGGCATCAAGCTGGGCACGCATTTCTTCGGACCGGGCCTGGGCTGCCGCATTTTCGCTGGCACCGGACTGAAGTGCTGCTTCCGAACGGGCCAAGCGCGACTCCACCGCCGCTTCTAACGCAGCAAGGGCATTTTCAAGACGTTCACCGGCATTTTGCAGACGTGACATATCGTCCTTCCTGATCCTTCATCATCGGTTCACAAGATAGGTTGTGACAAAGCAGGGCGTCAACTGTTCCGCTCTACCGCTTGACCAAACCCGATCCTGACCTAATTCTAGCATCTAAGGATTAACCATAATCTAAGCAATCAGGGCAGTTTTTAGACAGAATCGGTTGACGTATCCCGACAGCGGGGGCATGTTCCGCCCGACTTCTTTGCTTTTTAAGCCATAGTAATCAACGCCAGATAGCGAACCCCCAGGAAGCGCATTCAATGACGAAACCCGTAGAACATAGCCGCATGGCAAATGCCATCCGCTTTCTTTCCGCCGACGCCGTGGAAAAAGCCAAATCCGGCCATCCGGGCATGCCGATGGGCATGGCCGATGTCGCGACTGTTCTGTTTACCAAGTTTCTGAAATTCGATCCGAAACATCCGAACTGGCCCGACCGCGACCGTTTCATTCTGTCTGCCGGTCACGGATCCATGCTGCTTTATTCGCTGCTCTATCTGAACGGTTACGAAGATTTCGATCTCGACCAGATCAAAAATTTCCGCCAGCTCGGCGCACGCACCGCCGGCCACCCGGAATTTGGTCATGGCGCCGGTATTGAAACCACCACCGGCCCGCTGGGCCAGGGCATTGCCACCTCGGTCGGTTTTGCCCTTGGCGAGCGCATCATGAATGCCGCTTTCAATAACGACCTGGTGGACCATTACACCTATGTCGTTGCCGGTGACGGCTGCCTGATGGAAGGTATTTCCCAGGAAGCCATTTCGATGGCGGGTCACATGCAGCTTTCCAAGCTGATCGTGCTGTTTGACGATAACGGCATTTCGATCGATGGTCCGACCACCCTTTCGACCTCGGAAGATCACAAAAAACGCTTTGAAGCCGCAGGCTGGGACGTTCAGCAAATTGACGGCCATGACCCGGAAGCCATCGAAGCGGCCATTGCCAAGGCCAAAACCACCGGCACCCCGTCCATGATCGCCTGCAAAACCGTGATCGGTTTTGGCGCGCCGACCAAAGGCGGCACCTCGGCCACGCATGGTGCCCCGCTGGGGGCGGATGAACTGGCCGCAGCACGCGAAAAGCTCGACTGGTCCTATGGTCCGTTTGAAGTCCCGCAGGATGTGCTGGACGCATGGCGCGCCAACGGCGCCCGTGGTGCGGATGAATTTTCGGCTTGGGGCCAGCGTTTCGAGGCACAGGATGCCGATGTTCGCGCCGAATTTGAACGCCGCATCGAAGGCAAGCTGCCGGAAAACTGGGTTGATGCCTTCAATGCCTACAAAAAGCAGATCACCGAAGAACTGCCCAAGGTCGCAACCCGTAAATCGTCGCAGAACGTGCTGGAAGTTCTGACCCAGGCGATCCCGGAAATGATTGGCGGTTCGGCCGACCTCACCGGCTCGAACAACACCAAAACTGCTGTTCAGGAACCGATTTCGGTCCAGAGCGGCTATGATGGCCGTTACATCTATTACGGTATCCGCGAACACGGCATGGCGGCTGCCATGAATGGTCTGGCCCTGCATGGTGGCGTTCTGCCTTATGGCGGTACCTTCCTGGTCTTTACCGACTATTGCCGCCCGGCCATTCGCCTGTCTGCGCTGATGGGACAGCGTGTCGTTTATGTCATGACCCACGATTCTATCGGTCTTGGCGAAGATGGCCCGACCCACCAGCCGGTCGAACATGTGGCATCCCTGCGTGCCATGCCGAATGTCACCATGATCCGTCCGGCCGATGCGGTTGAAACCGCCGAAGCCTGGGCCATGGCGATTACCAATGAAAGCGGCCCGACCGTTCTGGCGCTCAGCCGTCAGAATTTGCCGGTTCTGCGCACCGAATATCGCGATGACAACCTTGTCGCACGCGGCGGTTACATCATTTCCGAAGCCGAAGGCGAAACCCAGGTGACGCTGATCGCAACCGGCTCGGAAGTTGAAATTGCTGTCGATGCCCAGGCAAAACTGAAGGCCGAAGGCATTTCAGCGGCGGTTGTTTCCCTGCCCTGCTGGGAACTGTTTGACGCACAGTCGCCGGAATATCGCAAAAGCGTTCTGGGCACTGCACCGCGCATCGCAATTGAAGCCCTCTCGGTCTTTGGCTGGGAAAAATATGTTGGCGACAATGGCAAGGTCATTGGCCTGCACGGCTTTGGCGCGTCGGCTCCGGCACCGGAACTTTACGAACATTTTGGCATCACTGCCGAGGCTCTGGTCAAAACGGCCAAGGAACTGGTTTAATTTCCGGGCCGGATCGGTAATATGCCGGTCCGGCCTTTTTGATTGTCCCCTTCGTTGGGCTCGGACCATCCGGTCACAATCAGTATGTATCTGGAGGAATTAATGGCTATTCGTGTTGCGATTAATGGTTTTGGCCGTATTGGCCGTCTGGTTCTGCGCTCCATTATCGAAAGTGGCCGCACCGACGTTGAAGTTGTTGCCATCAACGACCTGGGCGACGTCAAAACCAATGCCCACCTGCTGAAATACGATTCCGTTCATGGCACCCTTGCCAATGACGTCAAAGCCGAAGGCAATGATCTGGTTGTCGATGGCAAAACCATCAAGGTTTGCTCCGAACGTGATCCGGCGAACCTGCCGTGGGGCGAGCTTAATGTTGATATCGCATTTGAATGCACCGGCATCTTCCTTGACGAAGCAGGCGCAGGCAAACACCTGACCGCAGGTGCCAAACGTGTTCTGATCTCGGCCCCGGCAAAGGGCGACATCAAAACCGTTGTCTATGGTGTAAACAGCGACAGCCTGACCGCCGATGACGTGATTGTTTCCAACGCATCCTGCACCACCAACTGCCTGGCTCCGGTGGCCGATGTTCTGAACAAAACCGTTGGCATCACCAAAGGCTTCATGACCACAGTTCACGCCTTCACCGGTGACCAGAACACCGTGGACAGCCTGCACAAGGATCTGCGTCGCGCCCGTGCGGCCTCGCTTTCCATGATCCCGACCTCGACTGGGGCGGCCAAGGCTGTTGGCCTGGTTCTGCCGGAACTCAAGGGCAAGCTTGACGGTACCGCCATTCGCGTTCCGACCCCGAATGTCTCGATGGTTGACCTGACCTTCGTTGCTGGCCGCGACACCAGCGTTGACGAAATCAACGCCGCAATCAAAGAAGCCGCCGATGGCCGCCTGAAGGGTGTTCTGGGCGTTAACGACGCGCCGCTGGTTTCGATTGACTTCAACCACAACCAGAACAGCTCGACCTTCGATGCCACCCAGACCCAGGTTATGGACGGCAACTTCGTTCGTATCCTGTCCTGGTATGACAACGAATGGGGCTTCTCGAACCGTATGTCGGACACCGCCGTTGCGATGGCGAAGTTCCTTTAATCCGGTTTGATGCCTGATTTTCCGCCTGATTTTCAAGGGCGGCCTTCGGGTCGCCCTTTTTATTTGGCCTCGCCTGCTATATTACGGGAAAATCCCGTTTTCCAAGGCTCCCGGCATCACACGACATGCAACAAAACCCGCCCCATATCCGTATTCACAGCTTTAAAGGTGCCGCCATCGCCTGCGAGGCCCTGGCGGAAAATACCTTTTTCCTGCATGGTCCTGTTAATGCAGGGCAGATCATGGGCGCGCAATGGTTTGCCGATATGCTGACAGAACTACGGACCGATTATCCCGGTGCCCGCATCTTTGGTGTTCTGGATTGCCGTAACCATACCGGGCAGGCCTTAATGGCGCTGGAATGTGGCATCGCCCATGTGCTGGTTGGTGCTATTCCCTCAGCTTCATTTAACGCCCTGCAAAGCATTGCTTCGCAAAACGGTTGCCACATCTGGTGTAACATTGCCCCCTCGTCCGACACGGAATCATCGGCTGATATGCTTCCCGCCGCTTCCCTGTTTGATATGAACGACCACTACCTGCCTGCTGCCGAGTGCGAAAAGCGCCTATTGGCCCATCTGGAACAGCAATGATTGCCAATCGGCGCCTTGCAGGGTAAACAGGGCACAGCATTTCCATCAGGACAGATCACTGTGAATAGCGACGCGCAAACCGGCCTTTACCTGCTAACCCCCGCCAAAATCGATCTCGAGACATTCCCGGCCCTGCTGGCGGATGTTCTCGATACCGGAGCGGTGGACTGTGTGCAGCTTCGCCTGAAAGACATTGATGATAACGGCATTGTTGCGGCGGTTAAAAAGCTGCTGCCGATTTGCAGCGAGCGCGATATTCCCCTGATCCTGAATGACCGCCCGGACCTTGCACATAAAACCGGCTGTGACGGCGTGCATATTGGCGAAGATGACGGCAGCTATGACCAAGCCCGCAAAATCATGGGCGAAGAGCATATTGTTGGCGTTTCCTGCTATGATTCCCGCCACCGGGCAATGGAACTGGGCGAAAAAGGTGCCGATTACGTGGCCTTTGGCGCGTTCTTCCCGACAACCACCAAAGACCCGCGCACCTGGGTTGAACCGGAAATCATTGAGATCTGGACAACCTTTACCACGGTTCCCTGTGTTGCCATTGGCGGCATCAATGCCGATAACCTGGCGCCGCTGGTTCAGGCCGGTGCCGATTTTGTCGCCATTAGCGGCGCGGTCTGGAACCATCCTGACGGGCCTGTTGCCGGGGCAAAGGCCATTCGTGCTGCAATAGCCGCCGCCAGCGAAGAATAACGCCCTTCTCCTTTTCCGCGATATTGCAACTCGCTTTCCCACCGGCATCCTGTCGTTGGGACTTGCCGTAGGCTGCCTGTTTTAAAGGTTCTTCCGGCCAGCCATGCACGCAAACAAAGGGCGGCATGCGTTTGTATTCCACGAAGAGGCTTGCGGGAAACCGCGCGAACTGATAGGTAGACGCCACTTTTTTCCACATTGTGAATCTGTGATCTGAAAGAACGGTTGGTGCCATGAAAATCAACGGCAACGAAATCCGTCCGGGTAACATTATTGAACATAATGGCAGCCTGTGGCGCGCAGTAAAATGTAACGCAGTGAAGCCGGGTAAAGGCGGTGCGTTCAACCAGGTTGAACTTAAAGACATCCGCAACGGCACCAAGCTGAACGAACGTTTCCGTGCCTCGGAAACTGTCGAGCGTGTACGCCTCGACCAGCATGAATATACCTATCTGTTCGCCGAAGACGACATGGTGACGCTGATGGACAGCGAAACCTTCGAGCAGATCACAGTCAACAAAGAACTGATCGGTGAACCCGCTGTCTTCTTGCAGGATGGCATGGTTGTGACCGTTGAATCCTTCGAAGGCGAAGCCCTTAGCGTTAGCTTGCCGGAACATGCCGTTTTCCAGATCGTCGAAGCCGACGCGGTGGTAAAGGGGCAGACCCAGTCTTCCTCCTACAAGCCGGCCGTTCTTGAAAACGGCGTTCGTGTTCTGGTGCCGCCGCACATCGAATCTGGTACGCGCATTGTCGTGAATACCAGCGAAAGCACCTATGTCGAGCGCGCCAAAGACTAACGCCGCATTCCTTTTTTACTTCTCAAATACCGGGAGATGAGCCGTGCGTGGCGCCGCCCGTCGTTCAGCCAATATCAATGTCATGTTCAAGGCCGTCGAAAAGGCGGCCTATGGACTTAAGCGCGACTTCGGTGAAGTCGAAAACCTTCAGGTATCCATGAAAGGTCCGGGGGATTTCGTTTCTGCCGCCGATCATCGTGCCGAAAAACGCCTGCGCGAAGAACTTGAACGGGCCCGCCCCGGTTATGGTTTCCTTCTCGAGGAAGGTGGCGAGATCAAGGGGAGCGATCCGGAACACCGCTGGATCATCGACCCGCTTGATGGCACCACCAACTTCCTGCATGGCATCCCGCATTTCGCCATTTCGGTCGCCCTGCAAAAGGGTGACGAAATCATCGCTGGCATTATCTATGACGTTGCCAAGGATGAATTCTTCTGGGCCGAAAAAGGTGTCGGGGCGTATCTGGATAACCGCCGCCTGCGTGTTTCGGGCCGTCGCCGTTTGAACGAATGTGTCTTGGCCTGTGGCGTCCCGCATATGGGCCGTGGCGACCATGCCGCCTTTGAAAAACAGCTGCATACCGTCATGGACCGTTGCTCGGGCGTGCGCCGTTTTGGTGCCGCATCGCTTGACCTCGCCTATGTCGCGGCTGGCCGTTACGACGGTTACTGGGAAACCCACCTTAACCAGTGGGATATTGCCGCGGGTCTGATCCTCATTTCCGAGGCCGGTGGCTATGTTCGCGATATCAATGGCGGAACCAATATGCTGGGTACCGGCAGCGTTGTTGCCGCGAACGACTATATCCAACCTGTTTTGGCAAAAACTCTGAAAAAGGCGACCTCGGCCTAAGCCGTAAACCCTTTGGAAGAAATCATTAAAGGCATTCACAAATTATTGTGGATGCCTTTTTTGTGTTCAGGTCAAACCGGTTGTCGGCAACACTGTGGTAAGTTATGGTGCGAAGGGACCGTCGGGGAAGAAAAACTGCGGCGGAACAGGGGTGGCACGGGCCGTGCCGTAAGATCGTCACAAAAAGCATATTCAATGTGTTCGGTCGCGAAACAGGATAACAAGGGGCCTGCGAATAGATGAAGGGGAATACTAGGATTTCGGCGATTGCCTTTGCGGCGGCGCTCGGAACATTGTTGGCGACCAGTCAGGGCGCAACAGCCGGGTCGTTTTCCCCGGTCATGCCGGGCAATAATGTTCAGGTGGACCTTGGCGTTCTTGACCAGCTTGATGATCGAACCGCCCCGGGCAAAGGGTTCTCGTCACCAGATAATAATGCCCCGCGCATCGAAATTGACCGTCAGCTTGTGATCTATCCCCAGGCGGCCCCAAAATCGCGTTTTATGGCACCACAACTTCTGCTAAATCCGCCATCCGCTACGTCGCGATTCGATACGTCAAACGGCAACGGCGATCGTCAGTCTGACGGGTTTGGCACCGTGGTTATTGATGGTGCCGGCATTGTGCCAACTGAAAATGCAACGCCGCAACGCTCCGCCATCACTCTGAACCCACCACAGGAACGTGAACGCATTCAACTGCGCCCGCCGGTTTCCTATCCGGCCCGGCCTGCGGTAGAACGCCTGGATACACCCCCGGCGTCACAACCATTTTTCAGTCGCGGCAATCTCGGGGGCAGCCTGAACAAGCAGGACCTTGACGATGACGGCGCAAAGCAGATCATTCATCTGGTTCCCCCCCAATCCCATAATGTTGATGGTCTGCCGCGAAATCGCCCGGCAACGACGCCTGCGACAGCAGATAGCAGCACATCATCTGCCAAAAGCCCGCAAGAAGCCGTAGCGCAGAATCCTGCAACAACGCTACCGGCGCAAGGCCCCTTACTTGCCCAAAATAATGCAAAACCTGCCGTGCCCGCCGCGCCCGAGATCGCGAAACCCGATACGGAGACACCGCGCGAAGCACCAAAAAACAAAATGCCCGCCCCCGCGGTAGACAAGGCACCACTGCCCAAAGCTGAAAAACCTTCAACGTCACCGGCACCCACAAAGCCTGCCACCGGCACGGCCACAACGCCCCAGCCGCTGACACAGGATAATTCGGTGAAGCCGGCCCCTTCCCCGGCACCGGACACCACCACACCGCCGCAAAAAATGCCGGATCAACAATCTGGCACCATGCCAAAACCGCCTGTCTCGAAAAAAACCGTTCAGAAAAACGACCCCGCGCCCGAACCCCGGGTGAAACCGCAAATTCCGGCGCGCGAAACCGCATCGGCTCCGGCGTCGGATCCCGCATCCGCCCCGGCAAAAAAATCCGGCCCTGCACCGACAGGCGACGACTATAGCCTGCCCTTTGCCGGCGACAGTTTCGAGCTGGACGCAAGTGCAAAAAAAAGCCTTGATAAGGTGATAGGCAACCTTGCCAAAAATGGCGATTTGCGGGTTCAGTTGCAGGCTTATGCCGCCGGTGAATCGCAAAATGCCAGCAAGGCGCGCCGCCTGTCGCTTTCGCGTGCCTTGCAGGTTCGCTCCTATCTGATCGATGGCGGCGTTCGCTCCACCCGGATCGATGTCCGTGCGCTGGGTGCCAATGTCCCCTCTGGCCCGGCCGATCGCGTCGATATTAAAACCGTTCAACGCTAGGATTTATCTGTCATGAGCAACAATGCGTCCAACGGCGCGGCAAATACTCCGGCAATCACCAAACCGGGCGCCTATCTGACCCGGATGGGTATTTTCACCGCCGTTATCGTCGCCATCGCAGCCCTGTTATATCCAACGCTGTCAGAAGCCTTTCTGGCAAGTGCCGTGTTGAACGGTCTGATCATTGGCGTCTTCATCATTGGGGTGGTTTATACCTTCCGCATGGCATTTAGCCTGAACCCCGAAGTTTCCTGGATCGAGGATTTCCGCCGCAACCGCCCGGGGCTAAGCTCGCAGGATACGCCAAAGCTTCTGGCACCGATGGCGCGGATGATGCAGGAACAGCGCCGCGACCGGCCGCAGCTTTCCACCCTTGCGACCAGCACCATCCTCGATTCCATTCGCTCCCGCCTGGATGAAAGCCGCGAACTTTCGCGCTATCTGGTCAGTCTGCTGGTGTTTTTGGGCCTGCTGGGGACTTTTTGGGGCCTGCTGCAAACCGTGAACTCGGTTGCCGATGTGATTGGCAATGTCAATGTCGGTGGCGGCAGCAACATGGAACTCTGGTTCGGCCAGCTTAAGGAAGGTCTGGCAAAGCCGCTCAATGGCATGGGCACGGCCTTTTCATCCTCGCTGTTTGGTCTGGCCGGGTCCCTCGCCCTGGGTCTTCTTGATATGCAGGCAGGCCAGGCACAAAACCGTTTTTTCAATGAACTTGAAGAATGGATGTCAAGCTTCACCCGCGTTTCATCGGGTGGTCCGCTTTCGGACGGCGAACAGTCGGTTCCGGCCTACCTTTCCGCCCTGATCGAACAGATGGCCGACAATATGGAAGGCCTGCAAAACTCGATCCAGCGATCTGAATCCTCTCAGATCAAGTCGCACAATACCCTGATCGATCTTGCCGACAAGCTTTCTACCCTGACCGACCAGATGAAAGCCGAACAGCAATTGATGGTCAAACTGGCGGAAAGTCAGATGCACCTTAAACCCGTGCTCGATCAGCTTTCCGATTCCATGCGGGGCGGCAGCTTTGGCATTGATGACAATACCCGTGCGCATATCCGCTCGCTTGACAATCAGTTAGGCCGGGTTGCCGACGAGCTTTCGATGGGTCGCCAGCAACAGACCCAGGAAATTCGCAGTGAAATAAAACTTCTGGCCCGGACCATCGCCGCGATTGCCGAGGAGGGTTAACCTCATGTCAGGCTTGTCTCGCCGTCGTAATCGCGATGTCAATACGTGGCCGGGTTTTGTCGATGCGCTCGCCACGCTGCTGATGGTGATCATCTTTTTGCTGATGATCTTTGTTGTTGCCCAGGTTTATCTTGGCGCGGCCCTGTCGGGCCGTGACAAGGCGCTGAGCGATTTGACATCCCAGGTCAATGAACTGACCAACCTTTTGGCCCTGGAACGCAATAATAACCAGGAAATGCAGCTTGAACTGACCCAGCTCACGACCGAGCTTTCAACCACCAGCGATGATCGCGATGCGTTGAAAAACCGTGTCTCATCGCTGGCAGAAAAGCTCTCCTCGGCTCAGGCTTCCGCCGAGGAACAGGAGAAAAAACTTCTCGCCGCCCTCGCCGCCCTGGAAGACAAAAAATCCGAACTGGCAAAGGTGCAGGAAACCGCGGATGCCAAAGAACAAAGCCAGGAAGAGCGCATCGAACAGCTTTCAAAACTGCTGGCCCAGCGGGCAAGCGAGCTTGATGACCAGAAAGACATCAGTGAATCGGCCCGTGCGCAAGTCGAAGCCTTGAACCAGCAACTTATTGCCATTCGCCAACAGCTGGCAAAACTGCAAGATGCCCTGGAAATCTCCGAGTCCAAAAACAAGGATCAGGCCGCGCAAATCGTCAATCTCGGCCAGCGCCTAAATGCGGCTCTCGCCTCCAAGGTGGCGGAGTTGCAACGCTATCGCTCGGAATTCTTTGGTCGTTTGCGCCAGGTCCTGGGCGACCGGCAGAATATCCGTGTCGTGGGCGACCGTTTTGTCTTCCAGTCCGAGGTTCTGTTTGCCTCCGGCTCGGCAGATATTGGTGACGAAGGCAAGGTGCAGCTTACCAAGCTGGCTGATACCCTTAAGCAAATCGCTGCCGAAATTCCCAGTGATATTGACTGGGTGATGCGGGTTGATGGCCATACCGACAAGGTGCCCATTCGCAATAACGAGTTCAAATCGAACTGGGAATTGTCTGCCGCGCGTGCCATTTCGGTGGTCAAGTTCCTGATCGAACAGGGTGTTCCGCCCAACCGGCTGGTCGCCGCCGGATTTGGCGAATATCAACCGCTTGACAACCGGGATGATGAGATCGCCTATCGCCGAAACCGGCGCATCGAGTTCAAAATCACCGAACGATAATAAATCGCTTAGTAAAAATTGTCCCGCAGAAATTGCGGGACTTTTTATTTTTTTATGCTTTAGTATATTTTTTTTCTAGCACTAAACCTTAAACAGGATCTATATCGTGAAACCGCGCCTTCTCTTTTGTACAATTATATTTTCATTGGCAGTCATCGGATGCAGTCATAATGACATAGATATTCATAATCATACAACCTTGCTCAACATGAACGAAGGGAAAAGGTTTGAGCCAGACCAAAGCAGATTTAACTTCTTTCTATTTCTTCGCCCTGAAAACGATTACATAACGCGCCGCAGTTCTTATCCCGAGGGACTTGGATGGGAAAAAATCCAATGGGGCACTTCTAATGTTGAGATAATTTATAGAAAAAGCAGCCCTCTACCGCCAGAAATTTCTAAAAGCATCAAAGATGGAAATGAATTTTATTCTTTAGCAAAGATCAATAGAATCCCCTTCAAAAATTTCACTAATGTAAAATATTTTACTCCGACGGCTGAAGGTTGGATCGGACAGAACGGAAATTGTATAGCTGGATTCTTCTCCAAAAGATTAAAGTCAATTTCAGATGATTCAAAAACATATACTAATGTGGCAGTCCGCATTAGCGCTTGCTCGAGGCTCACAGATAACGCGAAAAGCATCGTATCTAAATTTAAATACTTAACTACCGACAACTCCCTATTGTTGAAAAATATGTATATTCCCACAGGAACGGTAAACCAAACCTCTGGTTTTCCGTACGGAAAACCAGAAATATCCGGAAGCTGGAGTGATATAGGCTCGCATTTCAAGACAACAGGAATTCGCCAATCTGTCACACAAGTTACCTTTTCATTTCAAAGAACAAAAAATGGATCAACCTGCACAGGAAACATCATTTCCTTCCAAATATTATCTTCCGGCAACTGGGAAATAACATGTTCAAATGGTGACGGCGCAACCGGCACGTGGATCACATCAAGAAAATCATTAGAATTTATTGCTACCGGCTTAGACAAAAAAGAAGAAAAGGTACAATTTAAGATTAATTATTAAAATCAACAAAAATCATAATACTTAACGTAAAGCCCCATACATAAGAGGAAAATATTTCTTTACACTTACACTAAACTAGCACACCACTTACCAAAATTTTATACCCAAAGACAACACGCCATTAAAGAGACTACATTCTAAGAATTTTTCTCCTTTAGACCTCAAACAGACACCACCTATCCATAAGAGACTACAAAAAGCATAACTCAAAATGTAGCTTGTCAAATTCCTGCCACCTTTGATCGGTAATTGAAAAACAGTCCAAAAATAAAACAACTATGGGCCAAATCATTGAAGCATAAGCCGAAAAAGGCAGCTTCACACGAACGAGCAAAAGCAAGCAAACGAGCAGAAGGGGATTTTCCCAATGACTGAAAACGCGACAACCGTAAATACGGGGAAAGATTACAGCCCGTCCTGGCAGCGACGGTTTGAAATGCTGGACTATCTGGAGGCCGACAAGCTTTCCTATGATGCCATGCGGAAAACCGACAAATACAAGGCCCTGAGCTTTGGTGAAAAATTCCGTGTATCGCGGAACTTTCTGGCGCTCTTTTTTGGCAGTATTTACTATTTTTGCAAGGGGATGTGGGCCAAAGGCCTTTTCATCATCGCGATATCAAGCATTTACAGCATGCTTTTGATGACGATTGAGGCAGCAGCCGGACGCCTGTTTATACCGTCTATTGCTTATTGGCTGCCGCCGGCAATTTTCACATTCCTGCTGGCAAACTACGATTATTACCGCAAGGAAAAACTTGGCGAAAAAATCTGGTCGGTCATCCCGGCGGTTTTCGGCGAGATCAAAGTCATCTTGCCGGTTGCCGTTATTGCCTTTGCCGCAAACATCTATTTTGCCTATCAAATCACGATGATGCTGCCCGATCCCTATTTGGGTTACTAAACCAGCACGATCATTCAACAGCGCATAACCTTCGGGGTTGTGCGCTGTTTTTGCGAAATATTGGAACTTTAAGGCACCTGTTTCGTTAGATGTTATTCAACCCAAAGGGGCAAAATAACAGCGAAACCAAAGCAGGAGCGGTCGATGTCTGACGAACAGGAAAAAAACAGCCGCCAGATCATCGGTGTTTTTGACAATGCCGATCATATGCACAACACCGTTTTGGCCCTGCAAGAAGCCGGCTTCCGTCAGGATGACATGAGCCTGATCGCCAATGAGCATACGATCAACGAAAAACTCGGGCAGTTTTACCAAAAAACCGACGACCTTGAAAAAGACCCCTCGACACCCAAAATCGCCTATACATCGCCCGACCCCACCGGCGATGCACAAGGCGCGCTGATTGGCACCCCGATGTATGTGGCCGCTTTTACCGCTGCGGGCGTCATGATTGCCGCTGGCGGACCAATGGCCGCCACAATCGCCGCCATCGTGGGCGCAAGTGGTGCCGGTGCCGCCCTTGGCGGTGTGATGACAAAGCTGTTTGGCACGCAAAATTCAGACAAAATCCAGCAAAAACTGGAAACCGGTGGTCTGTTGCTGGTGGTGCGCTGCGACACTGACACGACCGAGGAAAAAGCCCGCGAAATTCTGTCACAACAGAATAACGCCGACATTTTTTCCTATGACCCTGCCAACATACGCTTGGCGTCGTCCTGAAAAGAACCCGCCACAATTTTAAAATACAAGACGGCCTGGAAACAGTTTTCTGGATTGAAAACAGAATATTGGCTAACGTCTCGCGGTTATTCCCATCTGCCGGAGCAGAGCGATGCTGCGAGACATGTCCGCCCAAACCTTTTTTATGGGGTTCCTTGCCGCCTTTGTCGGCACGGCCAGTGCCTTTGCCGTCGTTCTCCAGGGCCTTGCTGCCGTAGGGGCCACCCCGTTCGAGGCGGCATCGGGCCTGATGGCGGTATCGGTTTCAATGGGCCTGTGTGCCATTGTCCTGTCGCTTAAAACGCGCATGCCCATCAGCATTGCCTGGTCCACACCGGGGGCGGCCTTGCTGGCAACATCCGGGACCATCGAGGGCGGCTTTCCGGTGGCGGTTGGAGCCTTTATTATTTGCGCCATACTGATTTTCATTTGTGGCATCTGGAAACCGCTGGGCAAGGTGGTTGCCGCCATTCCGGGTCCGCTCGCCAATGCCATGCTGGCAGGTGTGTTGCTGGGTCTTTGCCTTGCCCCCATCAAAGCGATTGCCTTCAATCCGCTATTGGGCCTGCCCATTTTTATTACGTGGCTGGTGGTCGGGCGGTTGAACCGCATTCTTGCCGTTCCGGCAGCACTTGGGGCGTTCATCCTGGTTCTAATCTTTGGTGTCACATTTCCGGATGGCGCGGTTAACAACCTTGATCTTTCGTTTGTGCCACCGGTCGAATTTGTCATGCCGGAATTCACCCTGGCCGGGCTGGTCGGCATTGCTCTGCCTCTTTTCATTGTCACAATGGCCTCACAAAACATTCCCGGCACGGCCGTCTTGCGCGCACATGATTATCATACCGCCCCCGGCCCACTTTTTGCCGCAACCGGCATATTTTCACTTCTTTCCGCGCCCTTTGGCGGTCATGCGATGAACCTTGCTGCCATTACCGCGGCAATGTGCGCCGGCGAAGATGCCCATCCCGACCCGAAAAAACGATATTGGGCCGCCATTTTTGCCGGCATGTTTTATGTTTTGTTTGGCCTGTTGGCCGGGATCATCACGGCCCTTGTCAGCCTCGCCCCGTCCATCCTGATCGAAGCGGTTGCAGGCCTTGCACTGATCGGTGCTTTTTCCAATTCAGCCCTGGCAGCCTTTCGCGATGAAAACAGCCGCGAGGCCGCTGCCGTTACCTTTCTTGTCACGGCAGCCGGGTTGTCATTCTATGGCATTTCCGGTGCGTTCTGGGGCTTGCTTGCAGGTGGGTTGCTTTATTATCTAACCCATTTACGAACTAAAAAATAACCTCCCCCGTCGGAATGTGGCAGGCCATCTTCGATCATCGTCCCACTGGCCCGTTTTGGGGCAGTCACTCTTGCGGTATCACCATCTGTCCGTCTTCGGTGATGTTCCAGAACGGGTTATGGGCAACTTCCCAGGGATGACCATCCAGGTCCCGAAAATAGCCAGAATACCCGCCCCAGAAAACCTTCTCTGCCGGTTTTTGAATAACCGCACCTGCCCTTTCCGCCTGAGCCATCACCGCATCAACCTCGGCCTCGTTGCGGGCATTATATGCTAGTGTAATGCCCGAAAAACAGGCGCCCTCATCGGCAAAATTTCCATCTTTCGCCAAATCATCCCGGCCAAACAAGCTGATAATCATGCCATTCATTTGATAAAAGACGACCTTGCCTTCCACGGCGCTGGTTGCTTTCCAGCCAAGCCCATGTTCGTAAAACGTCCGGGCAACCGCAAGATCGCGCACACCGAGTGTTACCAGACTAAGGCGTTGGTCCATTTCAAAGCTCCTTTGAGAAAAATAAACGGATATAGCCGGATGATACGGTCGCAATGGTCAAATACAAAGGCGGACTCGCACTGCTCAACAACTTCGCAACGCACAAGAAGCGCAATATAATTGCGCGTAAATCGGTACCGGAATAAGCAAATAACAAGTTGACGTTACGTCAACCCGTGCAATCGGGCGTTTTGATGAATGCACTGCGACAGTGATTGAAAAAAGGTCAGCATTCATTACCATTATAGTCAAAATAACGGGCATTTCGCAGCACCGCCTTACGACCCATATTAAATAATAAAAATGCGAAAACCCAAGAGGCTTCCCCGCAAGAGACAAAGACCAGAGAGGTCATCAGCATGGCTAAGTTGGCAGCAGTTACCCTGGACGACAAATATACCCTGGAAGAAGGCCGCATTTACCTGACAGGCATTCAGGCCCTTGTACGCCTGCCCCTGATGCAGCGCCAAATGGATGCGCGCGCGGGCCTGAACACGGCGGGCTGCATATCGGGCTATCGTGGCTCCCCGCTGGGTGGCCTTGACCAGCAATTATGGCGCGCCAAAAAATTCCTGACCAAACAACAGATCGAATTTCAGGCCGGGGTGAATGAAGACCTTGCCGCCACCGTGGTGTGGGGAAGCCAGCAGGTTAATATGTATCCTGATGCCAAATATGACGGCGTTTTTGGCATGTGGTATGGCAAAGGACCGGGGGTGGACCGCTCTGGTGATGTTTTCAAACATGCCAATTATGCGGGCACATCGCGCAATGGCGGTGTGCTTGTTCTGGCCGGGGACGACCATTCGTGCAAATCATCCACCCTACCCCACCAAACCGAATATGCCTTTATCGATGCGCAAATCCCGGTTTTAAACCCGTCAGGCGTGCAGGATATTATCGATTTCGGCCTGCATGGCTGGGCCATGAGCCGCTATTCCGGCTGCTGGGTGGCGATGAAAACCATTGCCGAAACGGTCGAAAGTTCTGCCGCAGTTGACGTGGCACCAGACCGGGTCAGCCCGGTTATGCCCGATTTTTCCATGCCCGAAGGGGGTGTTCACATCCGTTGGCCCGACACGCCAAAGGAACAGGAACACCGCCTGATGAAATACAAGCTTTACGCCGCCCTGGCCTATGCGCGTGCCAACAAGCTGAACCGTATTGTGATTGACAGCCCGACCCCGCGCCTGGGCATTATCACCACGGGTAAGGCGTATCTTGATGTCATGCAGGCCTTTGATGACCTTGGCATTTCCGAACAGGATGCCGCCGATATTGGAATTCGCGTGCTCAAGGTCGGCATGAGCTGGCCGCTAAACCGTGATGACGTGCGCGAATTTGCCAAGGGACTGGAAGAAATCATCGTTGTTGAAGAAAAACGCGCGGTGATGGAAAACCAGGTCAAGGAACAGCTTTATAACTGGCGTGAAGATGTGCGCCCGACGGTGATTGGCAAATTCGATGAAAAGGGCGAATGGATTTTGCCCTCGATGGATGAACTGACACCGGCCCGCATCGCCCAGGTCCTGGCGGCACGCATCAACCGTTTCTTTGACAGCAATGACATCCACGAACGCATTGAATGGCTGGCACAAAAGGAAAAGGAAATCGCCGAACCGCGCCCGGATGTGGCGCGCATTCCCTGGTTCTGCCCCGGCTGCCCGCATAACAGCTCCACCAAGGTTCCCGAAGGCAGCCGCGCCATGGCCGGCATTGGCTGCCATTACATGGTCAACTGGATGGACCGTTCCACCGAAACCTTCACCCATATGGGCGGCGAAGGTGTCACCTGGATTGGTCAGGCCCCCTTTACCACCACAAAGCACGTTTTCCAGAATTTGGGTGATGGTACCTATTACCATTCCGGTTCGCTTGCAATCCGCGCTGCGGTCGCATCGGGGGTGAATATCACCTATAAAATCCTGTTTAACGATGCCGTTGCCATGACGGGCGGCCAGCCTGTGGATGGCCCGTTAAGCGTGCCGCAAATTACCCGCCAGATGGCCGATGAAGGTGTGACCCGGATTATCGTCCTGTCCGACGAGCCGGACAAATACCCGATTGATGCCCATTTTGCCCCCAATGTCGATATTCGCCACCGCGATACGCTGGATGAAACCCAAAAGGAACTGCGCGAAGTTCCCGGCACGTCGATCCTGATTTTTGACCAGACCTGTGCCGCGGAAAAACGCCGCCGTCGGAAACGCAAACTAATGGTGGACCCGCCCAAACGGGTTTTCATCAATGATCTGGTCTGCGAAGGCTGTGGCGATTGTGGCGAAAAATCCAACTGCCTTGCCGTTGTGCCGGTCGAAACCGAATTTGGCCGCAAACGCGCCATTGACCAATCGGCCTGTAACAAGGACTTTTCCTGCCTAAATGGTTTCTGCCCCAGCTTTATCACCATCGAAGGCGGCGCCCTGCGCAAGCCCGAAGCCGCCGCCAAGGGGGATAATCACGGCGATGCCGTTTTTGCTTCTCTCCCCAAACCAACCCTGCCCGCGCTCACCGAACCGTGGTCGGTTCTTGTTACCGGCGTGGGCGGTACCGGCGTTGTTACCATTGGTGCCCTTTTGGGCATGGCCGCCCATATTGAGGGCAAAGGGATTGTCGGGCTGGATATGGCAGGCCTGGCGCAAAAAGGCGGGGCCGTTGTCAGCCATATCCGTTTTGCCGACCGTCAGGAAAAACTGCACGCTGCGCGCATTCCGGCGGGTGAAGCCAATGTGGTGCTGGGCTGTGACCTGCTGGTCGCGGCCAGCTTCGAGGGGCTGGCAAAAATGCGCCGCAACTTCACCCAGGCGGTGATCAATACCCACGAAACCATCACCGGTGCCTTTACCCGCAACCCGGATTTCGAGCTGAAAAGCAACGAGCATAAAAAGGCCATTCTGGATGCCTGTGGCCACGATGCCGTAAACTTTGTAGAAGGCAGCGATGTTGCCACCCGCCTGATGGGCGATTCAATTGCCACTAACCTGTTCATGCTGGGTGTGGCATGGCAGCGCGGCCTGATCCCGATTACCGAAGAAGCCCTGATGCAGGCCATCGAGCTTAACGGTGTCGCGATTGATATGAACAAGCAGTCCTTCTATTGGGGCCGCCTGTTTGCCCATGATCCGCAAAAAGTCATTGATGTGGTCGGGCCAGAGGAAAAGCAGGCCCATCCGATTGCCACAACCCTTGATGACATGGTGGAAAAACGCAAAAAATTCCTGACCGGGTATCAGAACGCAGCCTATGCCAACCGCTTTGAGGCACTGGTACAAAAGGTTGCCCAGGCTGAAAAGAAACTGGGTGACGGGCAGGATCACCTCGCCAGGGCTGTGGCAAAATATTACTTCAAATTGCTGGCCTATAAGGACGAATACGAAGTCGCCCGGCTATATACCGATCCGGCGTTTAAGGCAAAACTGCGCAAGAACTTCACCGGGAATTACAAAATCAAATTCCACCTCGCCCCGCCCGCCCTTGCCAGCCGGGATGCCGAAAGCGGCACCCTGAAAAAACAGGTGTACGGCCCGTGGATGATGTCGGCCTTTGGCGTTTTGGCAAAATTCAAGTTCCTGCGCGGCACCGCTCTGGACCCGTTTGGCAAAACCCATGAACGCAAAACCGAACGCGCCCTGATCACGCACTATGAAGACCTGGTCGATGAAGTGCTGGCAGGGTTAAACCACGACAATATCCGCATTGCCGGGGCGCTTCTGGCCCTGCCGGAGCAAATTCGCGGCTATGGCCACATCAAAGATGCCAATCTTGCCAAGGTCAAACAGCGTGAAGAGGAACTGCGCAACCAGTTCCATAATCCACCAGAGCATCTGCAGGCGGCGGAATAACACCCGCCCTGATCACGAGAACGCCGCAGCATCCCTTTTGCTGCGGCGTTTTCTTCTGTCTTGCGGAAATATCCAGTATCAGGAAATCAGCATATCCGTCTTGTCGTCACCGCGTAACCGCCCGGCGGATAACCGGCCAAAATCAATCAGAAGCTTTTTGCGGCGTGCCGCATTCAGCTTGAAATCTTCGGCCGGTCTGACAATCGCGGCTTCAAACCTGTCGGCCACAATCAGCCCTTCTTCCTCCGGGATCAAATCACGGGGAAATTCCATTGGCACGGCAAAGAAAAACCGGTCGCAATAATCGCGATATGTTTGCCATTTGGCATCAACACGAAAATCCTCGACCGATGATTTGACCTCCACCGCCCACAGTTCTCCCTTCGGCCCCAAGGCCAAAACATCCAGCCGCCGCCCGTTTCCCAACCGCAATTCCGTGATGCAGGCCATGTTATGATGATGCAAAAGCCTGCAAACGCCTTCGGTCACTTCGGCGGTAATTTCAGGGCGGGATCGGGTCATAGTCCAATACTCCGGCAATTCATAAAAAAAGGGCCTGCTGTTATCAGCACGCCCTTTTATCAGTTCCCGCTGTCAGGATATGGCAGCAGAGAGTTAGCTCATTCCCAGCGCGCGTTTATACACTTCCAGGATTTCTTCCTGTTCGGTGCGTTCGTGGTCTTCCATTTTGCGCAGGCGGATAATCTGGCGCAGGATTTTCACGTCATAGCCAAGGGCTTTGGCTTCGCCGTAAACTTCCTTGATATCGGCCATCAGGTTGGCCTTTTCTTCTTCAAGGCGCTCTATACGCTCGACATAGGATGCGAGCTGGTCGGCTGCAATTCCTCCGACTTCGGTCATTCTCTGATCTCCGATGATATGCGGGTGCGTTGCGGATGTCCGAAACGCGAAATTTCAATGCGGCGCGACGATACCCAAAGCACCAAATGATGACAAGCCTTCAGAGCGCCAATAAACGCCTAAATCGCCGTTGTCCTGACAGGGCTGGTTTCCGCAATCAGATAATCCGTCACCTCGATCAGAGCATCGCGCGGGCTTACCCCGCGTTCAATGGCCGCGTTATAGATATTGCGCTGACGTTCGGAACTGGTGCCACGTTGCAAAATCCGGCGGGCATGTTCAATTTCGGCAACACAGCCAAAATATTCGGCATCAGGGCGGACAAGCTCCAGAATTTCTTCAAGCAAATCGGCATAGGGCACAATTTCGCCCCGGCCAAAATCAATCAGCCCTCCATTATCGCTATCAGTGCTGCCATAGCGGCAGGCCCGCCAGCGATTTTCCCGGATCAGCATATTGGCATAAATGCGCCAGCGTTGATTATTGTGGCGCAAACGATACAGCATGCGCAAAATACAGCGCGTGATAGAGGCCACACAAATCGCGTCTTCCAGATTGGTGCAGACATCGGCAATGCGCATTTCAAGGGTCGGCCAGCGGTCGCTGGGGCGCAAATCCCACCATAATTTGGTGCCATCCTCGATCACACCGGCATTGATCAACATATCAACATGGCGGCGATATTCCGCCCAGGAGCCAAAAACCTCCGGCAGGCCGGTGCGTGGCAAATTATCAAACACCGACAGGCGAAAGGTTTGCAAACCGGTATCACGCCCGCGCCAAAACGGCGATGATGTGGTTAAGGCCAATAGATGTGGTAAAAAATAAGCCGCCTGCGCCATCAGTTCGATGCGCAGGTCATCATCCTCGATCCCGACATGAACGTGCATGCCGCAAATCAGCAAACGTTCCACTACTGTGCGCAAATCGCGCGCAATGGTGCTGTAGCGTTCGCCTTCGGTGTGTTTCTGGCTGTCCCAATGGGCAAAGGGATGTGTCGATGCCGCCAAAAGCGCCATATCATAGCGCCCGGCAACCTCACACAAAACCGACCGCATATGTGTAAGTTCATCGCGGGCATCGGCCGCATTTTGGCAAACTTTGGTGCCAATCTCGACCTGGCAGCGCATGAACTCGCTTGAAACATGGTCACCCAGTTCCGCCTTACAATCCTTTAAAAAGTCTGCTGCCGGGTCGGTGGCAACATCGCGCGTTTCGCGATCAACCAGCCAGAATTCCTCTTCAATACCAATCGAAAATGCCGGTTCCTTGCGCGATATTGCGGGCAATTCAGTCCCTCCGAAGTTTATAGAGGTTCGGGTCCGCCAGGATGCTTTCCAGCGCATCCCCTAAAATACCCGCCCATTTTTCACAACCATCATCAGTATCAATCAGGTCCTGACGAATTTCAACCGAGACGCACGGCAGATTGGCCGCTTCGGCATGGTGATCAATGGTGTAGTCGGCCATGTGGCGGCCCGAATAGGGTTCGTTATCGCCAATGGTCAGATCCGGGTTCCGGCGACGCAAATTTTCCAAAAGTGGCAGTGGAATACGGCCATCCTGATCCCACAGGATGCCAATTTCCCACGGGCGTTCAAAACCCTGGAAAACCGGGGTAAAGCTGTGAATTGCCAAGATGGCCGGCGCGATTTTATGGGCATGAAACCGGGCAATACGTTCTTCAATCGCCCAGTGATAGGGCAGAAAGATTTCACGAATGCGCTTCATATGTTCGGTTGGCGACACATTCTGGTTGCCCGGCACAACGGTTTTATCGGCAATTTCGGGCATGCCTGTCGGGTCCCAAAGCTGGCGATTGCAATCAATCACCAAACGCGAAAAACCGCACAATACTGCAGGGCAGTCAAACCGCTTGACCAGAATTTCCGTCACCTTGCGCGCGCCAATATCCCAGCCGATATGGCGTTTGCGTTCTGCCTCGGGCAGGCCCAGCGTGCCCAACGATTTGGGAATGGCGCGCGAGGCATGATCACACACAAACAGCGCATGCCCCGCCCCCTCATCATTGATGATTTCAAACGGGGCGGGATCTTCACTGCACAGCAGTTGCGCGGGATGGTGGCTCACGCGGTGTCTCCTGAATTTTTTTGAAAATGAATCGCCTGGCAGATGAACGCGCCAGAGCGTCTGGAATTCTTATCAAATGCCTAGCAATTTGTCGGAATTCTGGCAAGTCACTGGATATGACGCCAGCAATCAATTCATTTTCGCCGCCACTTGACGTAAAGTGGTATGACCAATGAATCATGAATGCCCCGTGGACAGATGACGGAGAACCCGTTTCCCATGCAGCCAACGCCGGACCAGCCTGCCGCCCCAAACGCCCATTCAGGCGAAAACGAGCGCCCAAAGCGCGTTGCCGACCGGGTTGCCGATACCCTGCTGGCCCGATTTGCCGCCGGGGATTATTTACCTGGCGAACGCCTGCCCGGTGAAAGGCAGCTGGCCGAGGACATGAATGTCAGCCGGGTGTCGGTGCGCGCGGCTTTGCAAAAACTTAAAACACGCGGTTATTTGCGGGCCGTGCAAGGCGGCGGGACGGAGCTTTTATCCTCCACCGGCATTGAAATGGATGTCGCGATGACCGACCTTGTCCGTGGGTCGATTACCAATCTGGCTGACCTGATGGAACTGCGCCGCACCCTTGAAACCTGGGCGGCCCGCCGGGCGGCGGAAAATGCCACCGATGAACAACTGGCCGAATTGCGCGCCACCTTTCAACAGGTGCACGACCCGCGCCGGGCTGCCAAATACCGCACCGAAGATGACCACCGCCTGCATATGATGATTGCACGCGCCAGCGGCAGCATCATTTATTATCACCTGATGAAAATGCTGCACGATGTGCTGCACACAGCCCTTGATGAAATCCGGTTTCATATCTTTGCCGGACCGCAATTTGACAACATGGTCCAGAACCATCACCGCGCCATTATCGATGCCATCGCCGCCCGGGACCCGGACCGCGCCGAACAGGCGATGTATGAACATCTGGGGGCCGTCATCAATCATGTTACCGAACGTAACCCGAAGGCAGCCAAAGACTGAGCAAGCGGATAAGCCAATGGCCGACATCTGCAAATCCCCTTGCCCCAAGCAACCTGATCAGGACAGACAAACAGACCGGAGCCCCGCCCATGACCTTGCAGCACAACAGCCTGTCCGCATCACCGCGCGAGATTTTGCAGAAGCTGATGACTGCCGCGCTCGTGGCCGCTGACCCGGCTGTGCAAATCCCGCGTCATATGCCCGAACAACCCAAGGGGAAAACCATCGTCATTGGCGCGGGCAAGGCATCGGCACATATGGCGCGCAGCTTCGAGGAATGCTGGATAAAGGAAAATGGCAGCAAGGATATTGCGAACCGGTTATGCGGCCTTGTTGTCACGCGTTATGGTCACGCCGCCCCATGTGAGCATATCGAAATTGTCGAGGCATCCCACCCCGTACCGGACGAAGCCGGGCAAAAGGCCGCCGGGCGCATTTTGGAAATGGCGCAAAATGCCGGGCCGGATGACCTGATTGTCTGCATGATTTCCGGGGGCGGGTCGGCCCTTTTGGCCCTGCCCGCTCCGGGCATTACCCTGGAGGACAAACAGGCGATCAGCAAGGCCCTGCTGAAAAGCGGTGCCACCATTTCCGAAATGAATTGCGTGCGCAAACATCTTTCCGCGATCAAGGGCGGGCGGCTGGCCCTGGCCGGGTCCCGGGCCAAAATGATCACTTACCTGGTTTCTGACGTGCCCGGTGATGACCCGGCCATTATTGCATCCGGCCCAACTATTCCCGACCCGACAACGCAACAAGATGCCCTTGCCATCCTGAAACGCTATGACATTGCCCTGCCCGAGGCAGCGAATAAGCTGCTGGCGGACCCTGAGCATGAAACCGTCAAGCCGGGTCACGATTGTTTTAACGACAATGATGTCGTCATGCTGTCGCGCCCGCAGGATTCCCTGATGGCCGCTGCCAGCACAGCACAGGATATGGGCCTGAATACGGTTATTCTCGGCGATGCCATCGAGGGGGAATCGCGCGAAATTGCCATTATGCACGCCGGGATTGCCCGGCAGGTGGCAACGCACGACCAACCGGCACAAAAACCCTGCATCCTGCTATCGGGTGGGGAAACAACCGTAACCGTGCGCGGCGATGGCGGCCGGGGCGGTCGCAATGCCGAATTCATGCTGTCGCTGTTGCTGCAATTGCGCGACGAAACCGGCTTTGCCGCCCTTGCCATTGATACCGACGGCATTGATGGCAGCGAGGATAATGCAGGCGCGATTATGGATGAACATAGCTGGCAAAAAGCCCGGGATAGAAAAATCGACCTTGCCGACCATCTGGATCGCAACGATGCCTATAGCGCCTTTGAAAAGCTTGATGACCTGATCGTCACCGGCCCGACACTGACGAACGTGAACGATTTTCGGGCCATTCTGATTTTTTAACACCCCTGCCTTAACGGATCATATAGCCCCCGGCACACGCCTGCCGGGAAGATCCTTCACGAATTTATCACACAATATCCATCAGCGTTATGATCTAAACCTATACGGGAGGGTTGGTTTCATAATTTGCAATCAATTCTGCCAGCAAGAACACATTCATCAGGCGAAGGTCTTTTTGAAAGTCTTAGCTGACTAGAAATCATTTTTACCAAAGTTATATCAGGTTGAAAATTTCCGCCCCGAGGCCAAAAGCAGAACCAAAGAACCCATCATTTCATCATACATGAAAAAATAGGATCTGAAATTTAATTTCAATCCATAGTAGAATAACCCCTGCTTTCTACATGCGTATGCCAAAAACCTCGCACCACGCGAGAACGATTTCCCATGTTCGCTCTGCAACATTTCGGCTGCAATTATAGAGGAGGCCCTCATGTCATTACACAATGTCAGGCTAAAACTCAAAGTACTGGTCGGTATACTAAGTCCTTTGATATTTCTGCTGTTACTGGCAGGCGTTTCCATCTTCGCCATTCGCTCGATGCTCTCGACAAGCAACTGGGTCGAACATACCAACAAGGTCCTGATTGATGTGGAGAGCGTCACGGCATCCGCAATCAATATGGAAACCGGGATGCGCGGATATCTTCTCTCCGGAAAGGACGATTTTCTGGCCCCCTATGAAGAAGGGGAGAAAAACGTTTATTCTCAAATAAACAGCCTGAAAAAGATTGTGTCCGATAATCCGGCACAAGTCGCCCGCCTGACAGAAGCAGAAAAAATCCTCAAAGATTGGCAAGCCAATGTCACCGAGCCGATGATCAATATCCGGCGCGATATTGCAACCAATCAAACCAGCAATGATAGTGGCATTATAACAATGGACGGACTATCCGATCTGGTTGGCAAAGCTCAGGGCAAGGCCTATTTGGATAAATTCCGGGCGACCATGAACGAAATCCATCAGGCCGAGGCAAAGCTGCTTGATATCCGACAGGCGCAAAATCAAAGCACGGTCTTCTTTGCCTATGCCATGATTGCCGGCTGCGTTGTGATTGCGCTTACCGTTGGCACAAGCATGGCCTTCATCATTGGCGGTGCCATCGCGTCCCCGATTATCCGGATGACAAAAACCATGCGGGTCCTTTCATCGGGTGACAAAACCATTGAGATCCCCGACACGGACCGGGGCGACGAAATTGGCGAAATGGCAACGGCCCTGGAAATCTTCAAGGACAGCATGATCAAGGCAGATCAACTCGCCGCCCGTGAAATAGAGCAAAGCAAAGAACGCGAGGAACGAGCCAAAAAAATTGAACAGGCCACACAGGATTTCGACACGGTGATTGCCCAGGTATTAACCGCTGTTGTGTCTTCGGCATCCCAAATGGGCAATACAGCCACATCGATGCTTGATACGGCAAACAATACCAACCACCGCGCAGCTACCGTTGCTGCCGCTTCCGAACAGGCTTCGGCCAATGTGCAAAGCGTTGCCACCGCCACCGAAGAACTTTCTTCCTCGATTAACGAAATCAGCCGACAAATTTCGCATTCTTCCGCCACCGCACAACGTGCTGTCGAAGAGGCCGAAACAACCAACAATCAGATGCAAAACCTGGTGATCGCCGCCCAAAAGGTGGGAGAAGTGGTCAGCCTGATTTCAAATATTGCCCAGCAAACCAATCTGCTGGCGCTCAATGCCACGATCGAGGCCGCGCGCGCGGGTGAAGCAGGAAAGGGATTTGCGGTTGTGGCCAATGAGGTAAAGGCACTTGCCAATGAAACAGCCCGGGCAACCGGCGAGATCAGCCAGCAAATTGAAAGTATCCAGACCGAAACCAGAACGGCGGTAAGCACCATCCAGTCGATCACCAAAACCATTGACGAAATGAATGCAATCACCGTGGCCATTTCATCGGCAATGGAAGAACAGGATGCCGCAACCAAGGAAATCACCCGCAATATCCAGCAGGCATCGACCGGAACCAACGATGTCAGCGCCAATATCATAGAAGTCCGAAATTCGGTCGGAAATACCGAACAAGCTGCCGGACAGGTGAGCGATGTCGCACGGGACCTGACGACCAAGGCGGACGATTTGAAAGCACAAGTCGATACCTTCCTGACCTGTGTGCGCGCCGCCTGACAAACGCCCGGTCAGGGAGTTAATCCCTCCCTGGCCGGGCCATTAACTTACGAACACGGCAAAATTTTCAGGATGCCGTTCCCTGCCAGGGTGACAACCAGCCCAATCCTTCTTCGGTTGTGCCTTGGGGTTTATATTCGCACCCAATCCAGCCGTCATATCCCAGCCGGTCCAGCAAATAAAACAGGAACGAACAGTTAAGTTCACCCCGGTCCGGTTCGTGGCGGCCCGGCACACCGGCAATTTGCACATGGCGAATTTTATCAAAATGCTTGGCAAGGCGGGATGCAATATCACCCCCCACAAGCTGGGCATGGTAAATATCGAACTGCAAAGCCAAGGACGAATGATCCAATTGGTCAAGGATAACCGCCGCCTGCTCGACAGAGTTTAGAAGATAGCCCGGCATATCAACGCCGTTGATCGGCTCGATCAAAACCGTTACGCCTGCCTTGGCTGCCTCGTCTGCGGCATAAAGCAGATTATCACAATAAAGCCGGGCCAGTTCGCCAGGGTCTTCGCCCTTTGCCATGTTGCCCGCCATGCAATGGATCATATCGCAATCAAGCGTGGTGGCGTAATCCAGCGCCTTGAAAACGGAATCGCGAAATTCCTCCTCCCGGCCCGGTCGGCAGGCCAGACCACGATCCCCGGCGTCCCAATCCCCCGGCGGCAGATTGAACAAAACCTGTTTCAACTCGTTTTCATCAAGATGGCGTTTAATATCAGCCATTGGCATGTCATAGGCGCCAACATATTCCACCCCCGAAAATCCCGCTGCCGCCGCAGCAGCAAAACGTTTTTCAAAAGGCAGATCGGCAAACAGAAATGACAGATTGGCACAAAACCGGGGCATGGCACGGTCCCCTTTCCGGGATGATGAACAACCCCTGAATGATTTCCCCTCGCCCCGGCGCCGTCAATATCGAATTTACCCTACCGGGTCGCTTTCCAAATTCTGCGATGCCTCAAGCCCGGCCATTCTCACTTCATCCGCCAGCCAGCGCCCAAAGGCCTCAATCTCGACCTTATTATTGGTGCCCGTAGCCCGATGCACCAAATGATAATGATGCCCTTCAATCAGCGGCCCAAAAGGCTGGCATAACAGGCCGCTTTGGCGTTCCTGCGCGGTCATTTCCAAACTGCACAACACAACGCCCTGCCCGGCAATCGCCGCCTGAATCGCGTGGCTGTCATCACTAAAGGCGAGGCCCGGCTTAAGGGTAATATCATCCATGCCCGCCTGTTTAAACCAGTGCGACCAGGTCGGTGTAACATCGTCGGGATGGGCCCAGTTCAAATGCAGCAAAGGCAGGTTGTGCAGGTCCCGCACGGTGTGCAATCCCAACGCCGGGCTTGCCATCGGGGCAAAATGTTCGCGAAACAGCCGCTGAACTTCCAGCCCGGCATAGGGCCCCGGCCCGTAGCGAATGGCGGCATCGGCAATATTGCCGCCCAAATCAACCGCCTCGACCGATGTATGCAGGCTTAGATGAATATCGGGATGTGCTGCCTGAAACCGCGAAAGACGCGGCAGCAGCCACTTTGCTGCAAAGGATGGCAGGACCGAAACCGTTAAGCGTCGCTGGGTTTTATGCTGTTTGATCCGGTCAATCACGCGGCCAAATTCGGTAAAACCATCGCGCAACACGGGAAAAAGCTCCTGTCCTGCCGGGGTTAGCACAACCTGCCGGGGTTTGCGCACAAACAGGCGTAAACCCAGTGTTTCCTCCAACAAACGGATCTGATGGCTGATCGCGGTGGGTGTCACCCGCAATTCATGTGCCGCCTTCTTGAAACTCAAATGCCGGGCGGCGGCCTCGAAGGCACGCAATGTCGCAAGGGGCGGCAGGGACATATAGGTGAACCATACTCATCTGTTAACTGAGATATTCGATTTTGCCAGATGCCAAAAATCCCTCCAAAACTAACATATCCAACAACACAACAGATGATAATTTTTCATCACAGGAGCATCAAATGGCAACCATTCTGCATATCGACAGCAGTGCGCGACCAGGCCGATCCGACACCACAGCACACGGCTCCCATAGCCGCAGGTTAACGGCCCGCTTTATTGCCCGCTGGCAGCAACACCGCCCAGATGACACCATCATCTATCGCGATGTCGGCACCACCCCGCCAAAACCGGTCACCGGTGACTGGATCCATGCCGCCTTTACCAAACCCGAGGCGCGCGAGGACTGGATGCACGACGTTTTGCGCGAAAGCGACATACTGATCGACGAACTGTTAAAGGCCGATATCATCGTTACCGGGGTGCCGATGTATAATTTCGGCATGCCCGCCCAAATGAAGGCCTGGATTGAAAATATCGTGCGTGTGGGCCGCACCTTCGGGTTTGATCGGGCGCGTGATGGTGTTCCTTACTGGCCGATGGTCACGGGCAATAAAACCGCCATCGTCTTATCCTCGCGCGGCGATTATGGCTATAATCCCGGCGAACGGGTGGGCCATCTTAACCATGTAGAAGGCGGCGTTTTCACCCCGCTGGAATATATCGGCATCACCGACCATCACAGCGCCGCCATCGAATATGACGAATTTGGCGATGATCGCACCCAACATTCCATTGCCACCGCCGAGGCGGAAGTGGATCGCCTGGTTCAATTCCTGCTGCCACGCTTTTCCGCGTAAATCCAGACAATTTCAAAGGACAGCCGGGTATATTCCGGCTGTCCGGCAAGGTTTCTTTTAAGTCCGTGAACAGGTTTTCAAACGGCGAGATGCTCTGGCTTTTGTGATCGCCAGTATGTTTTCATCCCCAACACCAGGGCATCAAACACCGTTCGACAGCGCAAATTATTGCGCAAATCCTCGTGCATGGTGACCCAGCTATCAAGCTCAAGCGAAAATGCCGGCAATACCCTTTGCAACGCGGGTTCACGCAGTGCCACACCCACCTGGCACATACCAATGCCATACCCCGCACGGATCATGGCAAGATGCGATAAATGCTGGTCGGACCGAAATGAAAACCGGTGTTTCGCCAAAGGCCAGGGCAGCGAATGCAACAAACGCAAATCACGGGCATCGCGATCAACACCGATCAGGGCATGGTCTGCCAGTGCTTCAAAATCCTCAGGCACACCTTTTTGGGCCAAATAATCGCAATGGGCATACATCCCCAAATCGATGGCGCCAATATGCTTTGCCACCAGGGCGTCCTGGCGGGGTGGCACCATGCGAATGGCAATATCGGCATCCCGGCGCAACAAATCTTCCACCCGGTTGCTAAGGGCCAATTCAATTTCAATATCGGGATGATCATTTCGCAGGGATGTTAAAATACCGGGCAAAACTTCCACCCCGATCACATCACTTGCCGTAATGCGCACCGTACCGCGAACGTCATTTCCCAACCCGCTTGCCGCCCGCAACAGCATATCAGCCGCCGCCTTCAGGGTTTCGGCATGGGGCCGCAGGTTTAACGCCGCATCGGTTGGCTGCAATCCGCCAGACGAGCGCGTAAACAAAACAACATTCAAATGATGCTGCAATTCATCAATATGCCGCCCGACCGTCGGCTGCGTCAGGCCCAATTCGCGGGCTGCTGCCGATAAAGAACCTTGCGCCATCACGGCAAGAAAACTTCGATAAAGCCCCCAGTCCGGATCCACCATTTGCCCCTCAAACACATTCACAATCCATACATTTTTGTATAGATGATATCTGAAATTATAGAATACTGTTTATCATAATTTGGCAATAACCTGTGTTGGTCTTGACCAAAAAACAGATAACCAACACAGGGAAGATCATGCACAACCGACCTAGAACGGCACTCGTCATCGGTGGCAATGGCGGCATTGGCCATGCAGTAACCCACGCACTAGCCACACAAGGCTGGCGGGTTCGCGCCTTTGCCCGCACCATTCCCGAACCCGCCACACAAGAACCCGGCACAATCAGCTGGATCGCCGGGGATGCCATGAAAAGCAGCGATATTTTAAATGCTGCCAGGGGCGTCGATGTGATTGTTCACACCGTTAACCCGCCGGGCTATCGCAACTGGGGCAAGCTCGTCCTGCCCATGATCGATAACAGCATTGCAGCGGCCATTGCCAATGGCGCACGCATCGTTTTACCCGGCACGGTTTATAATTACGGGTCCGACGTTTTCCCCGACATCGATGAAGAAAGCCCGCAACACCCCATTTCCCGCAAGGGTGCCATCCGGGTTGAACTGGAACAGCGTTTGGAACGTGCCTGCACCCGCGGCGCCCGTGCCCTTATTGTCCGTGCCGGTGATTTTTTTGGGCCAGGGGCCAAAAACAACTGGTTTGCACAAGCTCTTGTTAAACCGGGCAAGCCGGTATCTTCCATCCTTTATCCCGGCAAACGCCATGTGGGCCATCAATGGGCATATCTGCCCGATGTTGCCACCACAATGATCCAGCTTCTTGCCCACGAAAAGAACCTGCCTGCTTTTGCCCGTTTTCACATGAATGGCCACTGGGATGCCACCGGTACCGATATGGTCAACGCCATCCGCACGGCATGCGGCAGGCAGCAAATCCCGGTCCATTCCTTTCCCTGGTTGCTGATCAAACCGTTAACACCCTTTGTCCCATTCCTGCGCGAGATCGACGAAATGAAATATCTTTGGCGGCAACCCGTACGCCTGAAAAACGACCGGCTTGTCGCCTTCCTGGGGGCTGAACCTCACACGCCGCTGCACGAAGCCGTACGCCAGACGCTGGCATCCATTGGCTGTTTACCCGCGAATGGCGCAGGCGCGAGCCCTAGGGCGCATTCCTTTCCGGGTCCGGCTCAACCGGGCCGGTGATCAAACGTGCGCCTTTTTTACGGAAAATATAGCTCCAGGCCCATTGCACCAAAACCAGTGCCGGGGCGCGAATACCGATCAGAAAGTAAATATGCGCCAGCCCCCAAACCCACCAGGCGATAAAACCTTTTAACTTGAAACCATTGAAATCGATTACCGCGCGATGGCGGCCAATTGTAGCCAGGTTTCCGGCATGTTTATAAGAAAACGGCTTGGTATCTTTACCCTTGAGATGATCCAGAATGCGCCGTCCGGCATATTTGCCCATTTGCTTGGCCGCCGGGGCAATGCCCGGCACGGTAAGGCCATCCTGCCAGGGCACATGGGCGGCATCACCAATCACAAATGCTTCGGAATGTTCCGGCAGGCTAAGATCCTTTGCCACTTCCACCCGGCCGCCCCGGTCGGTTTTGCTGCCGGTCCAATCTGCCATATGATCCACCTTCACACCGGCGGCCCATATGACATTGGCACTTTCAATAAAATCATCGCCAATCTGCACCCCCTCCGGGGTAATGTCACTGACCGGCTGGTTTAAAACCACCTCCACCCCCAGCCGTTCCAATGACTGACGGGTATAATCGGACAAATCCGCGGGAAAGGCCCCTAACAGTCTTGGTCCGGCCTCAACCAGGAGAATGCGGGCATCACGCGGGTCAATGCGGCGAAAATCATTTGAGAGTGCCTGTTTTGCCAATTCGGCAATCGCACCGGCCATCTCCACCCCGGTCGGCCCGCCGCCCACCACGACAAAATTCATGAATTTGCGCCGTGTTTCATCATCTTCGGCATTCTCGGCCAGCTCAAAGGCCAGCAATAGCCTTTTGCGAATTTCCGTGGCCTCGCCAATATTCTTAAGCCCCGGGGCCACCTTGGCCCAGTCATCATGCCCGAAATAGGATGTCGCCGCCCCGGTTGCCAAAACAAGGTAATCATATTCCACCCGGTAATCGCGGGCGATCACGCTTTTTTCCGCCAGATCAATGCCCGTGACCTCGCCCAGAAAAACCGAAACATTGGCCACATTGCTAAAAATACCCCGGATCGGCCAGGCAATTTCAGCCGGTGACAGGTCCGCCGTTGCCACCTGATATAACAGGGGCTGGAACAGGTGATGATTGCTGCGGTCGATCAGGATAACTTCCACATCCTTGCCCGCCAGTTCACGGGTTACGGCAAGCCCGCCAAACCCCGCGCCCACAACAATTACGCGGGGTTTGTCGCCATTTAGGGCAATTGTCTTTTCAGCCATTCTCCAAATCCTCCATCACGGACCCGACCCCATGATGCTTCGGAATGCGCACAGGCATCACAATCTGTTATCGTGCAAACGTTATATCGCACCGCCCTGTTCCAGTCAGAAAAAGCAAGAGTGAAACCGGTAACATCATCGCGCCCCTGCGCCGCAAACACGACATTGTTCGTCTTTATTGCTATAAGCAGCGTAAACTTGTTTCCGCAACACAAGGGCCCTGCCATGAATGACACCTTTCGCCTGCATCCCAAACTGGCTGCCGATACCGACCTTGTCACCGAAGGGCCGCTGTCGCGCATTTTGTTGATGAATGATGCCCGTTACCCGTGGCTAATTTTGGTGCCGCGCCGCAATGATCTGGTCGATTATGATGATCTGACCCCGCAGGAACGCGAAACACTGGGGTTTGAATGTGCCGAAACCTCCAAAATCCTCAAACGCCTGTTTAATGCCAGCAAAACCAATGTCGCGATGCTGGGTAATATGGTGCCACAACTGCATTGCCATGTGGTGGCGCGCTTCCCCGACGATGCCGCCTGGCCCGGCCCGATTTGGGGTGTGGGACAGGCCGTTTCCTATAGCGAGGATGAAGCAAATGAACGCCTGGCGGCCTTGCGCGCAGCCCTGATTTCGGCCTTTCGTCACGCATAAGCGCCACCTTGACGCATATCAAGGCGGTGGATTTTGAATAATGCAAAAAAGGCGTCATCACATTGATGAGGCCAGATTTGCCATGATTTCCACCGCCCTGCATCAGAAATACGATTTGCGCCTACCGCGCTATACCAGTTATCCGACCGCGCCGCATTTCAGCCCGGCGGTGAATGGCGTTGTTTATCGCCGCTGGCTTTCGGAACTGGACCCCAAACAGCCATTGTCGCTGTATTTCCATGTCCCCTATTGCGAGGAAATGTGCTGGTTTTGCGGGTGTAACACCAAAATCACCAAGCATTACAGCCCGGTCGGCAGCTATGTCGATGTGCTGCGTGCCGAAATCAAAAATGTGCTATCCGCCCTGCCCGGAAAATATCCCGTCGCGCATATCCATTTTGGCGGTGGCAGCCCCACCATCCTCAAGGCCGATGACCTGCGCGATATCATGAACGACATCCGGCAGGGGTTTAACATCCTGCCCGATGCCGAAATTGCCATTGAAATGGACCCGCGCACCGCAAAACCCGATTTTATGGATGCGATGCGCGATTGCGGCTTTACGCGCTCCAGCATTGGTGTGCAGGATTTTAACGACACCGTGCAACGTGCGGTCAACCGGGTGCAGTCGTTTGACCTGGTGGCGGATGTTGTTGCCAACCTGCGCGAACGCGGCATGAATGGCATCAATGTCGATTTGATGTATGGCCTGCCGTTTCAGACCCTGCAAGGTGTTATGGATACGGTTGATAAAACCGTTACCCTAAACCCCGACCGTTTATCGGTTTTTGGTTATGCCCACGTGCCCTGGATGAAAAAACACCAGAACCTGATCCCGACCGAGGCCCTGCCCGACACCGCCCAACGCTGGGCCCAATATGAGGCGATTCAGAACCGGTTGGCCAAACATGGCTATGTTGCTATCGGGCTGGACCATTTTGCCCGTGCCGATGATGAAATGGCGCTTTCCATGCAGGCCGGGGATTTGCACCGCAATTTCCAGGGTTACACCACGGATCGCGCCGAAGCCCTGATTGGCATGGGACCTTCGGCCATTTCATCATTGCCGCAGGGCTATGCACAAAATGACCCGGCACTGGGTCGCTGGAAGCGCAACGTTGAAGACGGCCTGATGGCAATTGAAAAGGGCATTGCCGTCACCGACGAGGACCGTATCCGGCGCGACATCATCAATGAATTGATGTGCCATTTGTCCGTCGATCTGGATGAAGTCTGCCGTGACCATAACGTCCCCGTCAGCCGCTTTGCCAGCCAGCTTGATACCATTCGCAAAATGTCTGCTGATGGCATTGTCAATGTCTGCTGCAACACCATCACCGTCACCGATATCGGCCGCCCGCTGGTGCGGGCCGTTTGTGCGGTGTTTGATACCTTCCTGGATCATTCGCAAAAACGGCATTCACAGGCCGTTTAACCGATACATAAATGTTTGATGTGCGAAAGGGGCTGGCAATTTCACCAGCCCCTTTCGTTTGATCTGTTGCGACAACGATACGCGCCACGATAGCCCCTGCCCTACAAAGGCGACACCCCTGCCTGCTTCATTTCCGCCATTAGGGTTTTTACCAATTCCGCCGCTGGCATGGCGCGCGATAACGGCGCCCCCTGCCCGGCCCATTGCGCGCCAAAGCCAAATTCGCCCTTTGCTTTGGCGGCAGCATGCAAGGCTTTGCCAGCGTCATAGGCAATGGGATAATCAGGCAGTGATTGCCCTTCGGCCTCATCTTCGAGCGCGGTAAAACGGTTCGACAAGGCCCGCGCCGGCCGGCCCGATATTAACGATGTTAACCGGGTATGATAGGCTCCGTCCCCCATCAGCGCGGCACGGTAAGCATCATCGGCCGCACTTTCGGGGCAGGAAATAAAGGCCGTGCCCAATTGTGCGGCCATTGCCCCCAGTTTCAGGGCCGCCGCAATGCCCGCACCATCCATAATGCCCCCGGCGGCAATCACCGGTGTTTTACACTGGCGCACCAGCAACCGCACCAGGGCAAAAGTACCAAGCCCATCATCGGGCAGGGTGGGATCAAACATGCCGCGATGACCGCCCGCCTCAATCCCCTGGGCAATAATGGCGTCAATTCCGGCACGTTCGATCTGCTGTGCCTCGGCAGGGCTGGTTGCAGTGGCAAATAACGTGATTCCCGCCTGCTTTAACACCAAAATCACATCCTGCGACGGCAGGCCAAAATGAAAACTCACCACCGCCGGGCGCTCTGCCAACAGCAGGCGCACCATATCGTCATCCTCCAGGATGCTTTTATAAACAACACGCAGCGACTTTGGTGGCGTTGCACCAAATTTCGCAAAATGGGGGGCTAAAAAATCAAGCCACGCGTTCTCGCGCGCCGGGTCTGGCACCGGGGCGGCATGGGCGAAAACATTCACATTAAAGGCCCTGTCAGTCTGCCCCTTTAAATCTGCCATCATTTTTGCCGCTCCGTTTGCATCGGTGGCCCCCACACCGATCGAGCCCAGCGCGCCCGCATTACACACTGCCGCCGCCAGGGCGGGGGTCGAAACACCCGCCATCGGGGCCTGAATCAGGGGTACATCCATGCCCAATTGGGTCAACATCACAGCTTCTCCTGCCTTTTTGCATGCTCTGGCGTATCCGCCTCGCACATTTAATTCCCATATAAAGAATTAAAATACATTTACATTCCTGATATGGGAATATATCAAGTGCAATAAAGCTGCAATGGAGAAGTCAGAATGGATATCGCGACACTTTCGGTGTTTCGCACAGTGGCACAGGAACAGGGCATCACTCGTGCGGCGGAATTGCTGGGGCGCGTGCCATCAAATGTCACCACCCGCATTCAGCACCTTGAAGCGGAAATTGGGGCATCCCTGTTTTTGCGCGAAAAGAAACGGATGGTCCTGACGCCGGAAGGGCGAACCTTTCTGGACTATGCTGAACGCATCCTTAACCTTGCCGAGGAAGCACAACAAAGCGTTAACCCCACGACACCTGTCGGCACACTGCGCATCGGCGCAATGGAAAGCACGGTTGCCAGTCGCCTGCCCGGCCCGCTTGCCGCCTATAGCAAGGCCTGGCCCCAGGTAAAACTGGAACTGACAACCTCCCCCACCCGGCAACTTGTTTCCGCCCTGGAAGAACACCGACTTGATACCGCCCTGATCGCCGTGCCCTCCGGGGAATGGTGGCTGGGTGAACGCGAAATCGATAAAATTCCGGTTTATCGCGAAGAACTGGTTGTGCTGCTGCCCAAAACCCACCGCAACATCGACCACGCCGAAGATATTGACATCAACGCGCTGGCCGCCTTTGCGCCGGGCTGCACCTATCGCATGCTGGCCGAGGAATGGTTGACAGGCTTTGGCAGCCGCAAGGCGCAACTCGCCATTCAGGAAGTCGGGTCTTATCACGCCATGTATGCCTGCAGTGCGGCAGGGGCCGCGATCAGCATCATGCCGCGCAGTGTGCTTGACCTTATGGGGAGCACGGATGATGTCAAAATTCATCCGCTGATGTCGGTCGATACCCACCTTGCCAGCCGACCAGGATATAACACCCCGGCCTTTCGCGAATTTCGCGATATTCTGCTCAAATCAGGCAATATCCCGATATCGTAAAAACAGCCGGATGGCCCCCGCAAGCGCGGACAATAACACGCTTGCGAGAGCCATCCGGCATCACATCTTGTTAGTCATCCCATTCCGGGGCAAGCCCATCCGGGCTGACGATACGGCCGTCTTTTTGGGCCAGGGCGGAAATCGCCTGCATGTCGCCAGCTGAAATCTCGAAATCAAAAATGTCGAAATTCTCCAGCGCCCGCTTTTCACCAACGGTTTTGGAAAGCGCGATCACACCGTCATGCTGGATCACCCAACGCAGCACAATCTGCGCAACCGACTTGCCGTATTTGCTGGCAAGGTCCTGTAAAACGGCATCTTTAAACACTTTGCCATCCGCCATTGCATAATAGGCGGTAATGGACATGCCGGTTTTGCGCGCAGCCTCAAGCACCTTTGTCTGGTCAATATAGGGATGCACTTCAATCTGGTTGGTGACAATCGGTGCGTCACTCAATTCAACGGCCTCGGCCATCAAGGCGGTGCTATAATTGCTGACCCCGATATGGCGCACCTTACCAGCCTTGTGCACTTCGTTCAGGGCGCCAATCTGCTCGGCCAGCGGCACTTCCAGTTTCGGCCAATGCAACAGCAACAGGTCCACATAATCGGTTTTCAGCTTTTTCAGGCTTTCATCGACCGAGGCAATAAAATCATCATGGCGAAATTTATCCACCCAGACCTTGGTGGTCAGGAAAATATCGTCGCGCGCCACCGATGACTGGTCAATCGCCGTGCCGACCTCGGCTTCATTGCCATAAACCTGTGCGGTATCGATATGTCGAAAACCGATATCAAGGGCATGTGGTACAATGCGCAACACATCCTCGCCAGGCATCCGGAAGGTGCCAAAACCCAGGGCCGGAATCTCCGCGCCATTCGCCTTTACATTGTACATTCATCATCTCCTTGCTGGTTGATATGCGGGTTCAAGCCCGCCTCTTTCAACCCGTAAACCTATGCCGGTTCGGAAATGATGCAACGTCAAAGCCCGCGAATTTAATTCCAAACTGTTGGTCATTTAAGACCCGGTTACTCCCCAATCAGCGCCAGGCACCGCTGTGCTACCAGACGTGCCGGTTGCAGGGAGGGATGGGCAAAAGCCTCGATCTGGTCGGGCATTTGTGCCTTCCCCGCCACTTCACCATAGGCAAGTAAACGGGCATATCCCCGGTCCAGCAGGGTTTGATGCAACCGGCAATGGCGCGGGGCGGCAATGCCATCGGGTGCATAAATATAAACTCCGCCCGGCGCGGCACAGGCCTCGCAACACATGGAAACGGAATCGCCCGTGACAATCAAAATATCGGCCAGCGCCAAATACCCGAAATAGGGATTTTCCCCGGTACTGTTCCAGCCGTGCAAATGAAACGGAATATCCGCCTGTTCCAGATAATCGGCAATCAGGCTTTCATTCGCCTGTCCGGTCCGGCGGCTGGTTGTGACCAACAGGGATCCGCCACTTTGTCCGGCGGCATGAAGGGCCATTTGCGTGACCTCGCGGGCCATCTCGGCGGTAAATTGCGTCTTTTTCGTGCTGCCGCCAATAATCAGGGCAATGCGCGGCTGGGGCATATCCTTAAACCGCTGCCGCCAGGCATTCCCCTCCAGCACCAGGCGCGCCTCGCTAATGCGATGCGGCGCGCCAGGAATGGTCAGCACATTTTTGGCCGGGGCAACACCATCATGGGCCGGAACAGCGATCAGGTCAAAATCGCCTTCGCCGCCATCGGGCCGCATGATCTGGCACAGGCGGCTTTTACCCCCGCTTTGCTTTTTGATCCATCGCGCCACGGGTGCGGTACGTCGCCCCGCCGCAATCACCAGGTCCGGCCAGGGGGCATGCAGCCGGTCACGCGATCGCGGCGCAACCCCCATCAGCGAGGCCCGGCGCACAAAATTTGGCAGGCGGGCTGAAATGCCATAGGCAATATCAATCCGTTCAAACGGACAGGCCATCGCCTCGGCAACTCCGATGGCCTGATTGACATTTCCCGCCCGGTCATCGGCCAGCACCCAGATCCGGTTTTTGCCGGTGTCAGTCATTGTGTTGTCCGTCATTATCACCCGCATGCTTGCCAGGCCGCCAGAACAGGGCCGGTTCCCCTGTTATAAAACAGACAAAAACAATTACCAGCCCCCGGAAAAAATCTTTCCCTGAAATCCCCCTGCCTGTCATCAAACAGGGATGAAATCACGGCCATAGCGGCGTATAAAGAACCGCAAAGAAAAACGCCCCATCGATCATAAAGCCGCCTTGCAAACCGGGAAACGTCTGACAGCATGCTAAAAACGTCACGATCCGTTCGCCGTACTGCACGTTTTGTGCTGGTGGGCATGCTGTTACTGCTGCCGGTTACAGTTTTCATCAGCATGCAGGGCTGGCGCGAAAGCCGTCTTGTCACGCTCGAAGAGGAAGGCCGCAATAAACTGGAACTTTATCGCTCCAACCTGCAAGGGGCGATCAAGGAACATGAATATCTGCCCATCACCCTGGCATCAGACCGCCGCATCATTGCGCTGGCAGAAAAGCCCCACCCGACTGCAGCCGATACCAACGAGGTCAATCGCTATCTTGAAAAGCTGGCGGCGGACAGCGGCGCGTCGGATATCTATTTCATGGATAAAACCGGCGCAACAATTGCAGCAAGCAACTGGAACAGCGACGCCTCCTTTATTGGGCGCAATTTTGGTTTTCGTCCCTATTTCAAGCAGGCAATGGCAGGCAATACCGGGCATTATTTTGCCTTTGGCATCACCTCAAACGTGCCGGGTTATTATATTTCCCACCCGGTCCTGATTAACGGCCGGGAGATTGCCGGGGTGATGGTGGTCAAAACCCACCTTGAAACCCTGGTGAAACGCTGGGCACGCGGCGGCGAAAGTGTGCTGGTCGAGGATGAAAACGGCATTGTCATTATTTCATCGCACCCCGAATGGCGGTTTCGCGATTTGCGCGGCCTGCCCGACAATCAACGCAGCGATGTAATGAAGTCGCTTAAATATGGCGACTATCCCCTGACACCGATGCCGGTAACAAAAGGCGACTGGCCGCAAGACGGTGTCATGTCCACCCTCGAACTTGCCGCCATCGCCCCCGAGAACCCGATCAACGTCGATACCATCCCCGAAGATGACCGGCCAGAAGATGACGGCGCAACAGCTCCATCAGCAAAACACAACACAGAAAATATCCGCCCTTCCGTTGCCGGTTTCCCCGAACCATCCACCGAAACACAACAGAAAAACGACCCGGTTTCCCCCTCCATCACGCGATATTTAACCATCGGCAGCACATTGCCCCGTCAGGGATGGCGCATTTTCCTGCTCACGGACAAAACCGTGCTTGATCAGTCGATTATGGCCGTTGCCTTTATTGCCGGGGCCATTCACATCATCATCATGGGGTCCATCTTCACCATGTTGCAGCGTCGCCGTGCCATGCTGGAACAGCTTGAAATCCGTGACTGGTCGCAACGTGAACTTGAACACCAGGTGAAGCTGCGCACCGCCGACTTGATGGATACCAACGCGCGGCTGGCCGACGAAATTGCCGAACGCCAGCGCACCGAAGACGCCCTGCGCACCGCCCAGGCCGAACTGGTCCAGGCCGGTAAACTGGCCGCATTGGGCCAAATGTCCGCCGGGATTGCCCACGAGATTAACCAGCCCCTGACCGCCATTCGCAGCTATGCCGACAATGCGCGCCAGTTTTTTGCCCGCGGCCAGACCGAACCGGTAGAACGCAACCTAAGCCGAATTGCCGAGCTGACCGAACGCATGGGCCGCATCACCAACCATCTTAAAACATTTGCCCGCCGCCCCGAATATGACAGCGGCCCGGTGAACCTCGCCCACGCCATTCAAAAGGCCGTTGACCTGGTGCGCGAAACCGGGCGCATCGGCACTGCCGTCATTCATTTTGCCCGGCCCGAAGCAACACATTTCGTCATCGCCGAAGAAACCCAGCTGGAACAGGTTTTTGTCAATCTGCTGACCAATGCTGCCGATGCCAGCCGCGATCAGGATGATGCCCGCATTGACCTTGACATCACCTGCCACAGTGACCGCGTTCTAGTGGCCGTGCGCGATAACGGGTCCGGCATTTCCGAACAGACCATGCACCAGCTTTTTGACCCGTTTTTCACCACCAAACCCTTTGGCGACGGTTTGGGCCTGGGCCTTTCGATCTGTTATGGCATTTTACGCAGTTTTGGCGGCACCATTCGCGCCGAAAATCAACCCGGCCCGGATGGCGGGGCGTGTTTTATTGTCGAATTGCGTAACGCCGATAAAACCAACACCGGCCCTTCGGGGCGCAATGGCTCGACGCAGCAGGCAGCCGGTGCTAAAACACCCGACGATAAAGACGTTTTTCAAAAGGCTGATGCCCGCCAACGCCCCGTGATGAGCAACGGCCAGCCCGATGAACAACGAAATACGATCATCCGATCCCCTTCCGTGCCGCGACCAAAGGATAAGCAGTGACCCACCCCTGCGAACATGTGCTGTTTGTCGATGATGATGCCGATGTGCGGGAAGCCGCACAGCAAACGCTGGAACTGGCGGATATCCCGGTTGAATGCTTTGAAAAGCCGGAAAAGGCACTCGACCGCATTGCCAATGGCTGGCCGGGTATTCTGGTCACCGACATTCGCATGCCGAAAATGACCGGTATGGAGCTTTTGAAACGCACCATCGAACTGGATGCGGAAATGCCGGTTATTCTGGTGACGGGGCATGGCGATGTGGCAACTGCCGTCAAGGCCATGCGCAGTGGGGCCTTTGACTTTATCGAAAAACCCTTTGCGCCGGATTATTTCGTCGATGTTGTGCGCCGCGCCTGTGCGCATCGCCGCCTGCAAAGCGAAAACCGCGCCCTAAAGGCCGAACTGGCCCGCCACCTGCCCGCCAGCAATGGCCTGATTGGCCGCACCCCGGCGATGGAACGGCTCCGCAGCCTGATTGGCAATATCGCGCCGACCAATGCCCATGTGCTGATCAATGGCGAAACCGGCGCTGGCAAAGAAGTTGTCGCCCGCACCCTGCATGATATGTCGGGCCGGACCGGACCATTTGTTGCCATTAATTGCGGAGCAGTGCCCGAAAACCTGATTGAATCGGAGCTTTTCGGCCATGAAGCCGGAGCCTTTACCGGGGCGGACCGCAAACGGATTGGCAAATTTGAATTTGCCCATAAAGGCACAGTTTTTCTTGATGAAATCGAAAGCATGCCGCTTTCGCTGCAAATCAGGCTTTTGCGCGTGTTGCAGGAACGCGCTCTGGAACGTCTTGGCTCCAACACGGTGCAGCCGATTGATTTGCGCGTTGTTGCCGCCACCAAGGTGGATCTGCGCGAGGCTGCCTCACGCGGTGAATTTCGCGAAGACCTGTATTATCGCCTCAATGTCGTACAACTGCACATCCCGCCCCTTCGCGAACGCAAGGACGACATCCCGCTTTTGTTTCAGCATTTCCTCAAACAGGCGGAAGACCGCTTTGGCCGCAGTTTCGAGCCCCTGAGCCCCGACGAACTGGCAAAATTCACCAGCTATGACTGGCCCGGCAATGTGCGCGAATTGCGCAATGCCGCCGAAAGGCGTGTTCTGGGCCTTGAAAGCCTGGCAGGGGACAATACCGGCAACGCCGACCCCACATTGCCCCTGCCCCGCCAGGTTGAAGCGTTTGAGAAAAACCTGATCTGCGAGGCCCTGCGCAAACATGGTGGCAATGTAACCGCCACCGTGGCAACGCTGGCGGTACCGCGCAAAACCTTTTACGACAAACTGGCGAAATACGAAATTTCCCCGGCCGATTTCCGCAATCGCACCGATACCGAATAACCGGACTTCTCCCTCACAAGGTCCAAAGTGTTTCCGGCTGGTGCGATGTCACCCCGGCGATTTGTCCTGCCAAACACCGCCGGCCAGCACGGTAAATAAAACTTAGACGCGAATAACAAGCGCGTTTTTTCATGGTATTTCGCGTAAAATTCCCACATGCTGTCTCAGGATGACTTCTGACATTCAGATATTATGTGCGAAAAACCACACAGATATTATTTTCTGTGTGCGGGAATCATAACAAAAATAACAACTTACACTGCATTGCACCATTACCCGAAAGCAAGCCAAATAGCTGATATGCTTTAAGGTTATAGCGTGCACAACAAACTGGCCCGGGATTTGCTTAACTTGGGCAGCGCCTGCCACGGCGGGACAGAATGACGCCTTATCAAGGGCGCACAATTGGGAAAACGCATTTGACTTTTAGGGAGAATATGTATGCGTCCGGTTACCAAAAAAATCTTGATCGCAAGCACCGCTCTGCTGGCTGGCCTCGGCATGGCTTACAGCGCATCGGCGCAGGAAATTATCAAATTTTCGCACGTTGTTGCCCCCAACACCCCAAAGGGTAAAGCTGCCGATTATTTCAAAAAACGTGCAGAAGAAATCCTGGGCGACAAGGTTAAAGTCGAAATTTATCCGAACTCGCAGCTTTTTAACGACGACAAGGTTCTGCCGGCCATTCTGCGCGGTGACGTACAGTTTGGTGCACCGTCGCTGGCCAAATTTGGCAAATGGACCAAAAAGCTCGGCATTTACGACCTTCCGTTCCTGTTTAAAGACATGAACGCCGTGACCTGCTTCCAGGACAGCGAAAATGGCAAAAGCCTGTTTAACGCCATGTCCGACAAGGGCCTGACCGGCGTTGGCTACTGGCACAATGGTCTCAAGCAGCTTTCGGCCAACAAGCCGCTGCGCGAACCGGCCGATGCCAAGGGCCTGAAGTTCCGTATTCAAAGCTCGGACGTTCTGGCGGCCCAGTTTGAAGCTGTCGATGCGGTTCCGCAGAAAATGGCTTTCTCCGAAACCTATTCGGCCCTTCAGACCGGCGTTGTTGATGGTCAGGAAAACACCTGGTCGAACATCTATTCGCAGAAATTCTACGAAGTGCAGGATTACATCACCGAATCCAACCACGGCCTGCTGGATTATATGGTCGTGACCTCGACCAAATGGTGGGATGGTCTGGACCCGGAAATCCGTGATGGTCTGACCCAGGCAATGCAGGAAGCTACCAAATATGGCAACGATCTGGCTGCGGAACTGACCGCACAGCAGCGCCAGGAAGTCATCGATTCCGGTGAAACCAACCTGATCGAACTGACCGATGCACAGTTCAAGGACTGGCAGACAGCGATGAAGCCGGTCTGGAACCAGTTCTCGGGCGAAATTGGTCAGGACCTGATTGATGCCGCTGCGGCCTGCAACAAGTAATTCCCTGTAAATCTTTCTGGATAAGGGACCGTTTACGATGATCTCGACGGTCGTTAACCGGCTGGAGGAGGGCTTCATTGCCCTCCTGCTCGCCGCTATGACTACACTTACCTTCGCCAATGTCATTGCCCGGTATGTGTTTAATTCCGGCATCACATGGGCATTGGAAACAACCCAGTTTCTGTTTGCCTGGCTGATCCTGTTTGGCATGTCCTACGGGGTCAAGATTGGCAGTCATATTGGTGTTGATGCGCTGGTGAAACTGTTTCCGGCAACCTTTCAGCGCGTTATCGGCCTGATCATTGTCGCATCCGGCCTACTTTACTGCTTCTGGATCACCAAAGGCGGCTGGGAACTGGTGGCCTTTAACCACATGCTGGAAATGGAAGCCGAAGATTCCCCCGTGATGCTGTGGGTGGTTTATCTGATCATGCCGGTTGGCGGCGCACTGCTGGCGTTTCGTCTGGCCCAGGTAGGATGGCGGATCATTACCGGCAAACAGGTCGGCTTTACCCTTGCCGATGAAGCCCGCGAAGCCATTGACCAGCTTGGCGGCAAGGCCGATGTCAACGACGATGCACAGGGCGGTTCACACCGTTCTGCATCCTAAGCCGCAAAGAGGAATCGCTTCCCATGACCATTGCATTCCTGTTTGTTCTGCTTTTTGCGATGATGGCGTTTGGCGCCCCCATCGCGCTGTCGCTGGGTGTGTCATCGCTGGCAACCATCCTGCTTTTTGGCAGTGACAGCCTCGCCACACTGGCAGAAAAACTTTTCAGCGGGATGGAGCATTACACTCTTCTCGCCATTCCTTATTTCATTCTTGCCTCCACCTTTCTCTCAACCGGGGGCGTCGCCCGCCGCCTGATCAATTTTGCCGTCAATTCCGTGGGCTGGTTTCCCGGTGGCCTGGCAATGGCATCGGTTCTGGCCTGCATGTTGTTTGCGGCTGTTTCCGGCTCCTCTCCGGCGACGGTTGTCGCCATTGGTTCCATCGTCATTGCCGGCATGGTCAAATCGGGCTATCCGCAAAGCTTTGCTGCCGGTGTGATCTGTAATGCCGGGACACTTGGCATTCTGATCCCGCCCTCCATCGTGATGGTGGTGTATGCCGCCGCAACACAGGTTTCGGTCGGCCGTATGTTCCTGGGCGGCGTTATTCCGGGCCTGATGGTGGGCATCATGCTGATGCTGGCAATTTACATTGTCGCAAAAATCAAAAAACTGCCCAAACAGGACCGCCCCAGCCTTGGTAAATGGGGGGGCAGCCTGCTTTCGGCTTCTGGCGGCCTGCTCCTGGTTGTTCTAATCATGGGCGGCATTTATGGCGGGGTCTTCACCCCGACCGAAGCTGCCGCCGTAGCGTCCTTCTATGCCATGCTTGTTGCCGTGCTGTTTTATCGCGACATGGGCCCGATCAAGGAGCAGCCCTGGATCCCTGAAGGCGGCAATACCGGCTTTGGTGCCATTGCCACGCGCAATATCGGCCTGATGGGCAAAGCGATTGTCCTGCTGCCCTTTGACAAGGACATCCGTCACGTCCTGCTCGAGGCGGGCAAAGTGACCATCATGCTGATGTTCATCATTGCCAATGCCATGCTGTTTGCCCATGTGCTGACAACCGAACGCATCCCGCACACCATTGCCGAAACCATTATCGGCTGGGGCCTTCCGGCCTGGGGCTTCCTGATTGTCGTCAATATCGTCCTGCTGATTGCCGGTAACTTCATGGAACCATCTGCCATCCTGATGATCATGGCACCGATCCTGTTCCCGATCGCCATGAAGCTGGGCATTGACCCGATCCATCTTGGCATCATCATGGTGGTCAATATGGAAATCGGCATGATCACGCCGCCAGTGGGGCTTAACCTGTTTGTCACATCGGGCATAACGGGGATGCCGCTGCTCAAGGTGGTCAAGGCCGCCTTCCCGTGGCTGATGATCCTGCTGGTCTTCCTGATCATCATCACCTATATCCCCGCCATTTCCACATGGCTTCCGACCCTGCTCATGGGCCCGGAAAAGGTGATGAATTACTAATACCAACCTGCACTGATCGAAACCGATCAGTGCAGTTCTCAATAAGTTTTACTCATAGAGAACAGGTATAACATCACCATATGAGCTGACCTTCAAGGGGCATTCCAAAACCGGAATGCCCCTTTTTATTTGTAAAATTGCATGGCAGCCATTCAGGGCTGTATCATTATGCCTGTTTGAAACGCGCCGGTTTTTATGGATAATAAACATCATTGAATCGTTTCATCCAATATCAGGCAGGCAAAGCGTTCGTATCGGGAAAACCCGACGGGCGTAAATCATTTTGCGCAGGGAAACCATGCGCAAAAAATCCGTCCGCCCGAGCACGACCTTTAACCGCAAAACACTATTCACCGTGAAGACAAACCGGGATCGGACTGCCCCATGACCACCCCTGCTGCCGCGCTCAATACCAAACGGCTTGCCATTTTGCTGGCCGCGCTAACCGCCATCGCTCCCTTTGCGATTGATACTTACCTGCCCGCCATTCCGGCGATGGCAAAGGATTTTGGCGCGCCTATACATGATGTCGAAGTCTCCATCAGCTGCTTTCTGATCGGCTTTGCCCTGGGGCAGCTTACCGGCGGGCCAATGTCGGACCGGGTGGGGCGCCGCCCTGTCGCGCTCACCGGACTTGCCATTTACGTATTTGCCAGCGCCATTATCCTCACGGTGCAAAGCCCGCTTGCCCTGAACATCATGCGCTTTATCCAGGCCATTGGCGGGGGTTTTGCCCTGGTGATTGTTGGGGCATCGGTGCGCGATTTGTTTGATGGCAAGGAGGCCGCCCGCATGTTCGCCCTGATCGCGGTGATCATGATGATTGCGCCACTGGTCGCCCCCACAGTGGGCGCGGCCCTGCTAACCTTTTCAAGCTGGCGGTCGATTTTTGTCCTGCTGGTGATTTATGGCAGCATCATGCTGGTTGTGATCTGGATGAAACTGCCCGAAACCACCCGACTGCGTCCGCGTTATGCGGGCCCGGCCCGGCGTGTCTGGTGGACCTATCTGGAAGTTTTGCGCACCCGCAATGCGGTGGGTTTCATGATGGCCCATACCGGGGCCAGTGCGGTGATGTTCAGCTTCCTCACCGACTCGCCCTTTATGTATATCGATTATTTCGGCGTTGATGCCGCCCATTTCCCCTATCTGTTCGGGGCAAATGTGCTGACCATCGTGTTTTGCAACCGCATCAACAACCCGTTGCTTAAACGCATGGAATGCCATCAAATTCTGGCCATTGGCGTGGTGGTCCAACTGGTGGCGGTAGTGGCCCTGTTTGTCGCCTGCAATTTCTTTACCCCATCGCTTTATGTCGTAGTGCCGCTGGTGATGGTGTCGGTGGGTGCCATTGGCCTGACCGCGCCCAACGCCACCGCATCCTTCATGCAGTATTTCCCGCATATTGGCGGCACCGCCACCGCCCTTATGGGCACCATGCAGTTTTCCTGTGGGGCGCTGGCAGGGGTTTTTCTGGGCTGGTTACATAACTTTGAAAGCGGGTTATGGCCGGTGACAACCTGTATGCTGGGCTTTGGCATTTTTGCCAACCTGATGACGCATCTGGTTGCCAAGCCCAAACAGGCAACAGAAAATACGGCAATGACCGCCTGAACAGCAGGGAAAGATATAGCAGATGGCATTACTGGATTTTGATGGCAGCAGGCGTGTCATGGCACCGTATAATTGCTGACAAAATCAAATTCTGTTTGATCTATGCCACAAGATCAGGGATGACGCCTGAAACACCCCTTTCAAATCCTAAAAACAGGAACACTCATATGCCACTTATGGATTTTAACGCCTGCGGGCGCGAAATGGCCCGCTACAATCGCTGGCAAAACCGCGTCCTGTTTGATTTATGTGACCAAATCGGCGATGACGCCCGCCGGGCGGATCGCGGCATGTTTTTTGGCTCCATCCACGCCACACTTAATCACATTCTGTATATTGATCAGCGCATTACCACACTGCTGAAGGGCGGCAACCCGGGTGCCTTCACACCGACCATCATTATCGCCGATGATTTTGCCGAATTACGCCGCCAGCGCGAAGACATGGATGCCTATCTGGAAACCCTGACCGATCCTGAAAATATCGGCTGGCAGGACAATATCCGCACCCTCGCCGATGTGGACGGCATCGTGCGTGATGTCCCCTTGCAGGTGCTGTATCTGCAGATTTTCAATCACCAGACCCATCATAGGTCGCAAATTACCAGCGAACTGCACAAAATGGGTGTGGATTACGGCATTACCGACGTTCCGTTAACGCCGGGCATGCCATTTTGACCTGATTAAACGGCGATATTCCTAGCGTCCCTGGAAGACCGGTTTGCGTTTTTCCAGGAACGCGGAATAACCTTCCTCGAAATCGTCGCTGTCAAAGGCAAGGTAGCCATCATCAAATTCACGCGGTGAAATGGTACCGCCCTCGACCAGGCGGTTGATCATTTTTTTGTGCATCCGCTGGCTGATCGGCGCACCCCGGGCAATCCGGCCAGCAACGTTTTCAATTTCGTTTTCAAAATCTTCTATCGCCACGACCTGGCTGACAAAACCGATCTTAAGGGCACGGGCCGCATCAAACATCTGCCCTTCAAACAGAACTTCCATCAGGGTCGCCCGCCCCAGCACATCAAGCAGAATTTGCAATTCCGGGTATCCCAGGGTTGCGCCCAGCTTCATCGGTGGCATCATGAAACGGGCATCATCGGCGGCAATGCGAAAATCGCACGCCGCCGCCAGCACCATTGAGGCCCCGACACAAACCCCGTCAATCGCGGCAATCACCGGATGCTGGCAGGACTGGATATTTTGCAGGGCCTCGGCATGCAACAGGCCATAATCACGCGCCTTGTTAAAACCGCGCCGTTCGCGCACAAATTCATGAATATCCGCCCCGGCGCCAAACCCGGCCCCGGCCCCGCCGCGAATAACCACACAGCGCAAATCATCCCGCACGCCCAAATCGGCAATCAGGCGGGAAAGTTCCGCCCACATCGGTTTGGTCAGTGCGTTTTTACGCTCTGGCTGACAAATGGTGACAGTGGCAATCCCCTCCGCAATATCCGTGGCCAGTCCGGCATCATTCGTCATGGGTTCGCCCTCTTTCTCAATGGGATCAGGATCATCAACCGATAGCGCGAATTGCCTGACTTGCCAATCGGCGAGTCATCTGCGTCGTCGGCGCATTACAATTATAACCTGTATTTGTATCATCCCGCCACACAGGACATGACGGCCCCCCGGAAACAACAAATCGGCAATCCTGACCAATTAGACAGCGGCTTTTCTTTGCGCTTTTGCGCAGAAACGGCTAAGACGGGCCGTCATCCGAGCCCAGAGGAACTACAGCCATGTCAGATCAGTCAAAAACAGCGTCGCACTGTTCATATGCCGCCAAAACTGTCGCCCGTATCCTGCTGGATATTAATGCGGTCAATTTTCGCCCGGAAGAACCCTATATCCTGACATCCGGCTGGGCCAGCCCCACCTATATTGACTGCCGCAAGCTGATTTCGTTTCCGCGTGCACGTCGCAAAGTCATCGACCTAGCCGCCCGCCAGATTTCGGATCACGCCGGTTATGAACGCTTTGACGCGGTTGCGGGTGGCGAAACCGCAGGTATTCCCTATTCTGCGTGGCTGGCAGAGGCGCTCGACCTGCCGATGCAGTATGTCCGCAAAAAGCCCAAAGGCTTTGGCCGCAAGGCGCGTATTGAAGGCGACATTCATGAAAACCAGCGTGTTCTGCTGGTCGAAGATTTGGCAACCGATGGCGCATCGAAGGTCAACTTTGTCAATGCCATCCGCGAAGCCGGTGCCGAATGCAAACATGCCTTTGTCGTGTTCTTCTATGGTGTCTTCCCCAATGCACTGGAAGAACTGAAAAAGGACGATATCGACCTGCATTATCTATGCACCTGGCACGATGTGCTCGCCGTTGCAGAAGAAGGCGAATATTTCAGCAAGGACGCCATTGAGGGCGTGCGCGATTTCCTGGCCGATCCAATCGGATGGTCCAAGGCACATGGCGGCAAGCACGACTAAGCAGCGAATTGCATAAAACATGTTTCAAGGTCGCCGCATTCCGGCGGCCTTTTTTCATGGCAACATCCAGGCATTGCACCGCACTTCAAATTCAATCACATTGAAAGCCAATGAAAATTCAGCGGGTCCGCCCGCCAGACGGAGGCATGAATGCGCAAATTTTTCGGGATATTGCTGCTGGCATGGGTAACGATCATCACCTCTACCAGCCTCACCAAGGCCGAAGAAACCCTTAAAATAGGTATTAGTGGCTATCCCGAAACACTGCATCCCGCCTTTTCATCCTCGGCCGTGCAATCCTATATCCTGGGTTTCGTGCGCCGTCCGATCATGGTTTATAACCATGAATGGAAAATTGCCTGCATGATGTGCGACACCGTGCCATCCTTTGAAAATGGCTTGGCAAAACGTGTGCCCTTGAAGGACGGCAAAGAAGGCGTACAACTTAGCCTGTCGCTGCCGGAAAATGCCAAATGGGGCGATGGCGCACCGTTGACGACAAAGGATGTCGCCTTTAGCATCGAGGTGGGTAAAAACGAAAAGGTCGCGGTTGCCAACAAGGAAGTTTACAACCGCATCGTTGATTTCAACATGATTGATGACCATCACTTTACCGTCACGATGGACCGCATTGATTACAGCTATAATGCCTTTCTGGGTGTTGAAATTCTGCCTGCCCACCTTGAAAAACCGGTCTATGACCAGGACCCGGCGACCTATCAGAAACGCAGCCTTTATGTCACCGCGCCCGATACACCGGGCCTGTGGTTTGGCCCCTATCTGGTCAAAAAGGTGATTACTGCCAGCGCGGTGATGCTGGAGGCCAACCCCTATTGGTGGGGCGACAAACCGCAAATCACATCCATCCAGTTGCGCAATTTTGAAAATACCGCCGCGCTGGAGGCCTCGCTGCGTGCCCGTGAAATTGACTACACGCCCGGCGAAATCGGCCTTTCGATTGACAAGGTCATCGCCTTTCAAAAGCGGTTTGGCGACAAATACGACATCATCTATAAAAAGGGCCTGTCCTATTATCATCTGGACGTAAACAGCGCCTTTGCCCCGCTGGGCGACCGCAGGGTGCGCCAGGCCCTGCTATATGCCATCGACCGCGATGAAATCAGCCAAAAACTGTTTGCCGGTAAAAACACCCCGGCGCTGGATTTCATTCACCCCGATGATCCGGTCTTTACCGATGATGTCGCGCATTATCCGTTTGACCCGGCAAAGGCCGATGCCCTGTTAAATGAAGCCGGATGGATGCGCACCGGCACAGCCATGCGCAAAAATGACAAGGGCGACACTTTGCATTTCACCCTGTATGGCGCAACCGAAAGCAGCACCGGGCAGTTGATCCAGCAGGTGTTGCAGAACCGCTGGAAACAGGCGGGCATTGATGTGGATATTCTGAACCAGCCTGCCCGGGTTTTGTTTGGCGAAACCCTGCCGCAACGCAAATTTGACGGGCTGGCGATATTTGGCTGGCTGTCAGCCCCCGAACATCTGCCGCTGACCATTCTGAAATCCGACCAGATCCCGACCGCCGAAAACCATTTCGAGGGGCAGAATTATACCGGATATAGCAACCCGAAGGTTGATGCCCTGATCGACCAGATCGAACTGGAACTGGATTTTAACAAACGCGTGCCACTATGGCATGAATTGCAAAAAATCTATGCGACCGACCTGCCCGCCCTGCCGCTATATCATGGGGAACAGGGTTTCATTTTCCCCAAATGGCTCAAGGGTATTCGCCCCACGGGGCATATGTATCCAAGCTCGCTTTGGGCAGAACAATGGTATCGGACGGATCAGTAAACCATCATGCGGCGTTTTATCTTTACCCGGCTTTGGCAAACCGCCCTTGTGATGCTGCTGGTTTCCTTCGGGGCCTATGTGCTGATCGGGCTTATGCCCGGCGACCCGATTGACCTTATGATCACGGCAAACCCGGCCATTACTTCGGCCGATGTGGCGCGGCTCAAGGCGCTTTACGGGCTGGATCAACCTTTGATCCTGCGCTGGTTTCACTGGTTATGGTCCGCCCTGAACGGTGATTTTGGTTATTCGCGCCTGTTTACCCAGCCCGTAACGGCCCTTATTGGTCCGGCATTGATCAACAGCCTGGAATTGATGCTGGCAAGCTGGGCGCTATCCCTAGCCATCGCCCTTCCCGCCGGGATTTACGCCGCCTTAAAACCCCATTCCTTCCGTGATTACGGCATTAACCTTGCGGCCTTTGCCGGTGTTTCCATTCCGCCCTTTTGGCTGGGTCTGGTCGCGATTCTGGTTTTTGCCGTATCGCTACACTGGCTTCCGGCAGGGGGTACAGGGCAGTTGGATGATGCCCAGGGGTGGGAAGGTTTGCGTTACCTGATATTGCCCGTTGCCACCCTGACCATTGCCAGTGTCGGATCGCACATCCGCTTTGTACGCGGTTCCATGATCGAGGTGATGCGCCAGGATTTTATCCGCACCGCACGGGCCAAGGGTCTGTCGGAACGCGGTGTTGTGGTGCGCCATGCCCTGCGTAATGGCATGATGCCGGTTGTCACCCTGCTGGGGCTGGAATTTGGCAGTCTTTTTTCCGGCGCGCTGATTACCGAAACCCTGTTTTCCTGGCCCGGCATGGGACGGCTGATTTATAATGCCGTGATCGGGTCAGATTATAATCTGGCGATGGCGGGTTTGATGCTGGCAACGCTGGTAACACTGATTGGCAATCTTCTGGCCGATATTGGCTACAAGCTGCTGGACCCAAGGGTGAAGCTGTCATGACCCGACAAAACCCTGCGCCAAAAACGGCAAAGCTCCGCGCAAAATCCGCCAGCCCGTGGCGGCTGGCCGTCCGCCGTTTTTCCCGGCACAAACTGGCCTGGATCAGCCTGGTTATTTTGCTGCTATTTGCCGTGGCATCGGCGGCGGCCCCGCTGATTGCCCATTGGCTGGGTACCGATGCCCAGGCGGTGGACCTGTTTTCGCGTTATGGCCCGCCCAGTTGGGAACATCCGCTCGGTACGGACGAATTGGGCCGCGATGTGTTGCTGCGCCTGCTATATGGCGGGCAGGTATCGCTTATGGTCGGGGTCAGTTCTGCCCTGTGTGCCGCCGTGATTGGCACCTTCATTGGTGTTATTGCCGGATTTCGCGGCGGGTGGCTGGATGGCTTTTTGATGCGCTTTACCGATGGCGTCATTTCCCTGCCGCTTTTGCCGCTGCTCATTGTGCTTGCCGCCATTGATCCAGGTAAGCTCGGCATTCCGCGCGATGTGATCAATGGTGAAAGTTTCAGCCTCTATCGCATTATTCTGATCATCGCCCTGTTTGGCTGGACGACCGTGGCCCGCCTGGTACGGGCGGCGACCCTTGCGCTGCGCGAACGCGAATTTGTCCTGTCCGCCCGTGCTTTGGGGGCCGGGCCGGGGCGCATTATCTGGCGGCATATCCTGCCCAATGTTGTGACCCCCATCATCATCGCCACCACCCTTGCGGTGGGGAACGTCATTTTAATGGAAAGCGTGCTGAGTTTTCTGGGGCTGGGCATTCAGCCGCCCGTGCCCAGTTGGGGCAATATGCTGACCCATGCACAGGAATTTATCTGGGATGCGCCGTTGCTGGCATTGTGGCCGGGCTTGCTGATTTTTATCACGGTGATTGCGGTCAATTTCCTGGGCGATGGCCTTCAGGATGCCCTGGACCCGCGCGCCAGTAACGACGTTGCCCCTGCAACTGGACAGAATGATCCACAAACGGCACAATAAATTAACGGTCTACACTTCGTAATAGAAACAATATCATGGCGGCAACGCCCCTGCTTGGGGCTGTGCAATCGACGGGCAAAGGAACCCTGCATGACATATCGTGGTATTTTGCGATGCGCTGTTCCGCTGGCAGGTTTGCTGGCCCTTTTTGCCTGCGCCCCAATGACCCCACCGGCACAGCCTTCTGCCACCAATGCTTCGGGGATTGTCACCCCCTGGAGCTGGAATGCCCCCGCGCCCGAAGCCGCCAATGCAACACCGCCCGCCCGGCAGGATGAGCAACCATCCTCCTCTGCCGCCCGGAACATGGCATCGCCCCAACAGCCAATGCGCCCCGAACCGGGCACGATGATGCCAAACCCGAACGGCACGGCAATCCCCTATCAGGGGGCCGCCACCGCCCTAAGCCCCACGCAACAAACCGAACTGGACGAAGCCCGCATTGCCCTGGGCATTCTGGACCGCATGGCAAATCGTTGCCTGACCGAGGCCGATGCCGCCGCCTGCACGACATTTCAGGTCAACTGGCCCAATCTGTCACGCCAGCTTCGCCAAAGCCTCGGCGTGATTTCGGGTACGGATTTCACCGACCCGATCGTGCCACAAACAGCAAACGATTTTTCGCAATACTCCTCGCCCGTCGGAAATGTCCCGCGCCGGGCGTCTTCAACCGAACCGTCGATGGAAAAAGAAATTCCCTTGATCCCCGGCAACTAGACAGCACCGCCAGCGAAAACATTGAATTTACAGCGACGTCACCTTAAAGTTGCATCGTCACCACTATAAAAACGATGCTAAAGGCAGGTTTTTGCAAACTGTTTTGAGATAGAACAAAGTGAACGTCAAATCGCTGGTTTATCCTGCCTTCATCATTATCGCCCGGTCGTTCCAGATGTCCCGGGCCGCAGAAGAAGGAGCTTCTGGCAGATGTTTCGCGATATGCTTGTCCACATTGACAATACCAAACCCTGCGCCGAACGGCTTTCGGTGGCGCTGAATGTTGCAAAGGCACACAAGGCCCATCTGACCGGCCTGTATGTTCTGCCCCGTGCAGAAATCCCGCGTTTCATGGAAGTGCAAATTTCCGCCGACATCATGGAAGCCCAGCGTCGCACCATCCGCGAGGGCGCAGCATCGGCCAAGGTCGCCTTCACCGAAGCCTGCGAACAGGCGGGTGTTCCGTTTAACTGGCAGGAAGTAAATTGCCTTGCCACCGAAATTGCCGATACCGTTGCCATGTATGCCCGCCATCATGACCTGACGGTTCTGGGCCAGTACGACCCGGAAAGCTCCGACCCGTCCTCGACCTCGGAAATGCCTGACAAGGTTATTCTGACCGCAGGTGCCCCCATTCTGGTTGTGCCGCGTTATGGAAAATATGAAACCATCGGCACCCGGATCATGGTGGCCTGGAAACCTTATCGCGAAGCCGTTCGCGCCGTAAATGATGGCATGTCCTTTTTGGAAAATGCCAAGTCCGCCCTGGTGCTGTGTGCGGACCCCAACAAGGCCGCGCGCGATTCCATCCCGGTTCCCGGTGTGGATATTGCCGACCGCCTGGCACGTCATGGTGTCAATGTGCGCAAGGAAACCATGAATGCCGAAGGTATTAGCGTTGGCGACCTCCTGCTGTCGCGTGCTGCCGATGAAAGCATCGACCTTATGCTGTGCGGGGCCTATGGCCGCCCGCGCCTGCGCGAATTGATGCTGGGCGGTGTAACGCAACATCTGCTCAAGCATATGACCGTGCCGGTTCTGTTCTCGCACTAATCTTTTTCATCTGCCTTCGCAAAACGGCCAGTCTTATGATTGGCCGTTTTGTTGTTTTGAATATCATCAAGACACCACCGACACACCACCGCGCAACCACCTTGCACAGGGTGGTTTGCCGCTGCCTGCAAGAAATGATTCCCCCCGTTCCATCAAGTCGATAAAGTCTGCCCAACAGATCAATTTATCCGCTTTTGAGGTTTGCCATGACCACATCCGATTCCGGCACATTAAACGCAGGTTTGGGCAATTCGGCTGCCAGCCGCGACGTTGCCAGCGTATTGCACCCCTACACCAATTTCACCGCGCATGAAAAAACCGGCCCGCTGGTCATTACCAAGGGCAACGGCATTTATGTCAGCGATGATAGTGGCAAAAACTATATTGAAGGCATGGCCGGATTATGGTGTGCGTCGCTGGGTTTTAGTGAAAAACGCCTGGTTGCCGCCGCGACAAAGCAGCTTGAAACCCTGCCCTTTTACCACAATTTCGCCTCGCGCAGCACCAACCCGACCATTGATTTGGCAAGCAAGCTTCTGGAAATGGCACCGGTGCCGATGTCAAAAATCTTTTTCGCCAATTCGGGGTCCGAAGCCACCGACAGCGCGATCAAGATGGTGTGGTATTATCACAATGCCATTGGCCGCCCGGAAAAGAAGAAAATCATTTCGCGCAAACGCGGCTATCACGGAGTCACCGTTGCCTCGGCCTCGCTCACCGGGCTTCCGGGCAATCACAAGCTGTTTGACTTGCCGATTGACCGCATTTTGCACACCGAAACACCGCATTTCTGGCGCGAAGCCCAGCCCTATGAAACCGAAGAAGACTTTGCCACCCGCATGGCCGAAACCCTTGAGGATCTGATCCAGGCGGAAGGCCCGGAAACCATTGGCGCCTTCATTGCCGAGCCGATCATGGGCGCGGGCGGCGTGGTTGTCCCGCCGCGCACCTATTTTGATAAAATTCAGGAAGTCCTGGCGCGCTATGACATTCTGTTCATTGCCGATGAAGTGATTTGTGGCTTTGGCCGGACGGGTCGCATGTTTGCCAGCGAAACCTTTCGCCTCAAACCCGATATGATCACGGTGGCAAAGCAGCTTTCATCGGCCTATCAGCCGATCTCGGCATTGTTCATCAACGAAAAGATTTATGCCGCCCTGAAAAAAGGGGCCGATGAGGTGGGCGTATTTGGTCACGGCTTTACCTATTCGGGCCATCCGGTGGCGGCTGCCGTTGCCCTTGAAACCCTTAAAATTTACGAGGAAGACGGCATCGTTGATCATGTGCGCGATGTGATGGGCCATTTCCAGAAACGCCTGCGCGATCTTAACAAATTTGACAATGTGGGCGAAACTCGGGGACGCGGCCTGATTGGGGCCTTTGAACTGGTGGCCGACAAATGCGCCAAAACACCCTTTGCCCCCACCGGCTGGGCGGGCAAGGCGGTTGCCGAACTGTGCCTGCAGGAAGGCGTTATTCTCCGGGCAATGGGCGATAGCGTTGCCCTGTGCCCGCCGCTGATCATTACCGATGAGCAAATCGACGACATGTTCGACAAAATTGAAATCGCCCTAACCAAGTGGCATCAATCGATTTGATTTTGCTTTACCGTGTAAAAAGGCCATAAATTGCGACGTCAGGCCCGTTTTATGGAAACGGGCCTGACGAACCCTTAGGGGCATGACAGCACTGTCTTTTGCGCATGGCGATTATATCTGTCTGTCATCGGACACGACTCTGACGAAATATTTTGCCGTTTCAACGCCGCAAACCATTTTAAACACATTAAAAATTTCATCGGCAGCAATCTGATTTCCATCACACATCCGTGTTTGCGCCGTCGAAAGAGACAGGTTTTGCGCCGTTTAATCGTATCGCATCGCCAGTTTTGGCGAAATTACGGCAGTTGGTCTTGCCAAACACGTTTATTACCGCCAAATTGTGGGTCAGGGGCGAGATCGACATAGAAACAGGATGGACCGCCTTTTTGCCAGCAAGCTTCCTGGTGAGACTGGAATCGCTTAAAAATTTGATGCGGGTCAATGCGCCCAGGTCTGAAAAAGACGATAAGCGCACCACACCCCCGGACAGGATGCGCCCGGAAATGCTGGTCCCGCCAGTTGCAAAGCCAGCGGGAAAGAAAAAAAACTTCGCGGGATATTCCGCATAGAACCGCGAAGTGACAGGCGAAAGATGCAAAGATGAATTATAATAATTTCTTTAAAGACGCGATTGGTGGCCTGAAGGCTGAAGGCCGTTATCGTGTGTTCGCAAATCTTGAGCGCATCGTCGGTGAATTTCCGCGCGCCTGGCTCCATACTGGCAACGGTGAAAAACCGCGCAAAATCACAGTTTGGTGCTCGAATGACTATCTTGGCATGGGCCAGCACCCGAAGGTCATTGAAGCCATGAAGGCCGACATTACCGGCCAGGGTGGCGGCGTTGGGGGAACACGCAATATTTCCGGCTCCAACCATGTCCATGTCGCACTGGAAGAAGAACTTGCCAGCCTGCATGGCAAGGAAGCTGCCCTGCTGATGACGTCAGGTTACGTCGCCAACTGGACGACTCTGTCCACCCTTGGCTCGAAACTGCCTGACTGCGTGATCATTTCCGATGCCTTCAACCACAATTCCATGATCGAGGGCATGCGCCATTCCAAGGCCGAACGCCGCATCTGGAAACATAACGACCTTGAACATCTTGAACAGATTCTGGCTGACCTTGGCCCCAACCGCGCCAAGATTGTCGCCTTTGAATCGGTTTATTCGATGGATGGCGACATTGCGCCGATCAGCAAAATTCTTGATCTGTGCGAAAAATACAATGCCCTTTCCTATCTGGACGAAGTCCATGCGGTTGGCATGTATGGCCCGCATGGTGGGGGTGTTGCCGAACGTGATGGTGTGATGGATCGCGTTGACATTATCCAGGGCACCCTTGCCAAGGCATTTGGTGTTGTGGGCGGTTACATTGCGGGCAACAGCGAAGTTATCGATTTTGTCCGCAGCTTTGGCAATGGCTTTATTTTCACCAGTTCCCATCCGTCCAGCATTGCTGCCGGTGCGCTTGCCAGCATTCGCCACCTTAAAGAAAGCAATGTTGAACGCGAAGCCCAGAAGGAACGCGCCGAAACACTGCGCAAACGCATGCGTGCGGCTGGCCTGCCGGTTATGGACGCGCCCAGCCATATCGTCCCGCTGATGGTGGGGGATGCCGCCATGTGCAAGGAAGCCAGCGACCGCCTGCTGTATGATCACGACATTTACGTCCAGCCGATCAACTATCCGACCGTGCCGCGCGGAACCGAGCGCCTGCGCTTTACCCCCGGCCCGCTGCATAATGACGAATTGATCGACCATCTGATCAGTTCCCTGCTGACGGTTTGGGGCCAGCTTGGCATTCAAAAGGCTGCCTGATCATCAGCTTCTGATCGAGACATCCTGTCACAAAAAGGTCGCTCCTTCGGGGCGGCCTTTTTGATTCCGGGCCATTCCCCCTTCTACATTGCTTTATTCCCGGAAAAGATCCTTTATGCCCTGTTTGCATTTAACGGGGTTGGTTCTATATTCACCATACGGGATAAAGTTGCGGGATCATCAAAGCTCTTGCAATTAAGAACCGTTCGCGATAACGTCGGGCCCGTAACGGATCGGGAACCGCCATGTATACGGATAGAACCTTGCTGCCCAAAGAATGCCTTCGCCTGTGCGCACTTGGAACTTTGGCCCTCTCGGACAAGCCGATCAGCTATGCCGATCTGGCCAATCAGGTTCGCCATTTCACCGCCCATATCATGGGGCCATCGCTTGATATGATGGGCTCATCCCTCCAGCTTTTAAAACTGGAAGGCTTAGTGCGTGAAACCTGCAGTGCTGGCGGCAAAGGGGAAGGCGAACTTTCGCTGACCGATGCAGGCCGCAGCAAATTCAACGAATTAATGCAAGGCACATTGCGCGATACCTCGGGCGAGCTTTCCCGTCTTGTGATGGCGCTTAAAATGCGGTTCCTGCATTTGCTCGATGCTGAAACCCGCCAGGACCAGGTGGAAATCCTGAAGGATGTTTGCGAACTTGACCTTGATCGCATATTGGCCCTGCGCGACCAGCACGAAAATGATGAAGGTGCGTTTATTAGCTGGATCGACATGGAAATTGCCCGCCTGAAACAAAAACAGGCCTGGCTTGAGACCCTTGTTACCGGCTGATATTAACATCCGCCCCGAACAGCACGGGGATGAGGGCCGTATTCACGCGCTGACCCGCCGGGCTTTTGCAGGGGCCAAACACAGCGACGGCACCGAACAGGATATTATTGACCGTCTTCGCAACAGCTGCAAGCTTGCCTGTTCACTGGCCGCCTGCCGGGGCGCCCAGATTGTCGGCCACGTCGCCTTTTCTCCCATTTACATCGCTGGCACACAAGGGGCTCCCGCTCAATGGTACGGGCTTGGTCCGGTTTCGGTCGCCCCCGACCAGCAACGCCAGGGCATTGGCAAGGCCCTGATCACACAAGGGCTGGCCATCCTTGAAAAAACCGGCACGGCGGGTGGTTGTGTGGTTCTCGGGGATCCCGCCTATTATCAAAAATTCGGGTTTGTGCCATCGCCCAAGCTGACATTCCCCAACGCGCCGGCGCAATACTTCATGGTCCAGTCATTTGAAAGTGATATACCCACCGGTATTGTTCACTATGATGCTGCATTTGGTGTCTGACCAACCTGTCCCATCTCCCGCCGTGTCTCGGCTCCCGCCAACGCCCGGGCCCCTTACCTTAAACCGACGCACCTGACCCCGCTCCCTTTCCGCTGTCGGGTGGTATTTCAAATCCCTCCCTTAATGACTTGAATATATATGCCAACAAATGCCCAGACCTGTTTGACCAGGATTGGCAGAGGCGCTAGTGTTATGTTTTTACAAAATATTGCCTTGTTTCTGTGCATAATTGGCAATCAAACCGTGAATGTGCCTGTTTTTGAAAGAGTGTGAAGTTGCCCCAGTCTAACGCTACAATTGAAGAAGAAGTGTCGCGCGAACCCAAGCAGACTTTTGGCACCGACGGCATTGATCCGATGGACAGGCCCAGCCGCATTACCCGCTTTTTTATGGGCATCGTTTCCTGGGCCGAACGGCTGAATTACAAATATGCCAAACTTGGCAATCCGCCCGTTTACGATAATGCGACATTCCCCTGGGCGGCCGAGATCGAAAAGGAATGGCCTGCCATCCGCAAGGAACTCGACCAGGTTTTACAGCGCCAGGCGGACCTGCCCTCGTTTCAGGATATTTCAACCGACGTCAAAACCATCTCGACCGATAATCACTGGAAAACCTTTTTCCTATTGGGTTTTGGCGTCAAATCGGAAAAAGCCATTCAAAGCTGTCCGGAAACCTGGCGTATCGTCAATAAAATCCCCGGCCTTAAAACAGCGATGTTCTCGATCTTTGAACCGGGCAAGCATCTTCCGGCCCATCGCGGCCCCTATAACGGGGTTCTGCGCATGCACTTGGGCCTGATCGTGCCGGAACCGGCCGATAAACTTGCCATTCGGGTCGATAAACAGGTTTGCCACTGGGAAGAAGGCAAGGTTCTGATTTTTGACGATGCCTATGAACATGAGGCCTGGAACCATACCGACAAAACCCGGGTGGTCCTGTTTGTCGATTTTGAAAAGCCGCTGAAATTCCCCGCAGTCCTGGTTCATAAAATCCTGATGAACCTTGCCATCTTTACCCCGTTCCTGCGCGAAGGCCTGGATAATCATAAGGAATGGGAAAAGAAATTTTACGCTGAAGCCGAAAAATTGCGCAATCAGCCCAAACCCTGAGCGCTGCTTTATCGCGTCCTTCCTACACGAAAAACCCCGAACTGTTGCCGGTTCGGGGTTTTGTTTTGGCAGGACACGCTCTATTGAATGACCTAATAAAGATGCTGGCCGCCGGTAACAAAAATTTCCGTCCCGGTCACATAGCTCGATTCATCGCCCACCAGATAATGTACCGCTGCGGCGACATCTTCTGGCGTGCCCATGCGGTTCATGGGGATGCGGGGAACAAGGGCCTCGTATTCCGGCGAGATCATGGCTGTTTTGATTTCACCCGGTGCCACGGCATTCACTCGCACACCCAGCTCGGCAAATTCCACCGCCATTTCGCGCGTCAGCCCCGAAAGGGCCGCCTTTGACGTGGAATAGGCCGACCCGGCAAACGGATGCACATAATGCCCGGCAATCGAGGTGATATTGCAAATCGCACCCTTGCCGCGATGCAGAGCCGCGGCAAAACCGCGCGACAATGTTAACGGCGTGAAGAAATTGATTTCAAACACATCGCGCCAGCCCGACAAATCGCCATTCAGGCACCCCAAACGTTCCTTGTAAGGTGTTTTGGGCGAGACCCCGGCATTATTGACCAGGGCATGAAGCGGGTCATCGCCCAGCAATTCATTGGCCTGGGCAATGAAACTTTCCACATCTTCGGGTTTGGAAAGATCGGCACGGATGTGAATGCCCTGTGCCGGGTCACGCGGGCAACTGGGGGGCGGCGCCTCGCGGGAACAGCAAATAACCCGCCAGCCCCGTTTGGCAAAATAACCAACCGTAACATGTCCGATCCCGCGGCTGGCACCGGTCAGAACAACGGTTTTGGGTGCGGCGGCGTTGCTCATTAAATGCTATCCCTGCTGATGGCGCACAAAACGCCGTTTATATCCCGAACCCGTCACGCGGGACCGTCATCTGCCCCGGCGCGGCAATCCTTGAACATCCTGATGAAACAATAACTTTGCCGGTCAGAATGCACATTGATGTATCCCGTCGATATAGGCCAAATTTGGCCTAACCGCCACCACCTGCAATCAAAATCGGGAAATATATCTGCCTGCCACCTGTCCGGCCGCAAGCAAAAACGCAAGGATAGACCAAGACGGGATCTGTTTAAAATAAACAGCCCGGTCTTCTTTGAAACACGTCGTGCCGTGCCCCAGGGGATATGGGATCAAACCCGCATTTTACCAACCACGGCAACGTCATGGTCTATCGCCACTGCGAAAGAGAACGACAGGCACAAGCCTGGTTAAAGATAAAAGGTTAAACCGGGATGACGGATATCAATCCGTCTCGGTGTCGTTCGCGCCACAAGGAGGAACACTATCAACTGCCTGATAATGCCGATGGAACATAGCCCCAAGATCGGGAAGCTGTGCCGTTTCAGCAATTTCAGAAGCAAGTTCTTCGGACATTGCGGCGAAATCTATTACATCGCGCAAAGACAACATTTGGGATCACCCTTTGCCAGACATTTCTCCAGGACGAAAGCCGCCCACAGACCCTAAGACATTTTTTTGTAATAATTACCCAGAGCCTGATCCTTTTTTTTCGCAGGCGCAACAAAAAAAGGCGCAGAAAACCGCGCCTTTTTGCCACCGAAAATCCCTGATCAGGACTTTCTAGTGGAGTTTCAACAAGATGGGTGACGTTTGCGTCAATGCATTATCCACAACGGCAATGCACATTTTGCCAACATATCCTGGGTCACACCGCCCAAAATCATTTCCTTGAAGCGCGAATGGCTATAAGCCCCCAAAACGATGCTATCTGCCTCGCAATTTTTTGCCGCATCCATCAGGGCCGCCGCCACGTTTGACTGGTCCGGGCGCAGATCAACTTTGGCCTTCACCCCATGCCAGACAAACTGTTCCGCGAGCGCCTGTGCGGTGGCGCGGCCATGCGGGACTTCACCCACACTGACAATGGTAATTTCGCTGGCCTGGCGCAAAAGCGGCATCGAGGATGTCACCGCCCGGGCAGACTCGACCCCGCCATTCCAGGCAATCATTACCTTCGAGCCCACATCGCCCGGCACGGTTTCCGGTGCCACCAGCAAGGGTCGCCCGGTTTCCATCAAACAGGCATCAAATGTCAGCGATGCGGCGGCTTCGCGCGGGTCCCGGCCAATCACCACCAGGTCAAACAATCGCCCGCGCCTTGCAACGGTTTCATCCTCGCGCCCGTCATCCCGACGCCACGCACAAGTCGGCTGCAGGGTGGGTCGCGGTGCATCAGCCTCGTCAATACCGGCGGCCTCGCGCGCGGTGCGATAGGCGGCCTCGGCATTTGCCAGGCGTTTTTTGGTTTCCTTTTCGGCGGCCCCCATCATTTCTTCAATGATCAGGCCCGACATGCCCTCCCCCACAATCGGAATAACATCCTGTGGTTCGGGGGCAACAAATATCACTTCCAGATGCGCGTCAAAGCGCCGGGCAGCACTAAACGCCAGTGCAAGAACCCGCCGGTCCATTTCCGATCCAGCAACCGGAGCCAAAATTGTGCGTACAGCCATGGTTTCATACCCCATATTCGGTTGAGCCTGATCGTTCTGCCATCCTGACGGGCGGGATAATCGCAACAGGATCGCAGTGATCTGTAAAAAGGCAGTTTCACGCTAATTCATTATGTCGTCTTTGTCAGAAATCAAGAAACTGTAATTTCTCAAAGTTCCGTTACGTTACCTCGCGATAACGACAGCTGCAAATTTTCGCGACGATATTGTCTTTCACCCTGTTCGTATCAATGTTGAAAGCGTGGGGCAAAATTAATGCGTCGAAACAGGATAAAACCCAAAAACAATTCTACCAATTTCCATTTTGTTTTTGACGCGGCGTTCCAAAATGTAACATTAACACCATCGAATGTTAAAAACCGTGAATGGAAAAGCCGCTAGGCACGCGCCAACCCGGCATATATCTGAACCCGCAAGCCGACGGACAAAGACCGAAACCAATGAATTATAGCGAACTGTATGAAAACGCGCTTGAGGCTTCCGAATTTCTCAAATCCCTGGGAAACCAGTGGCGTTTGATGATTTTGTGTTCACTTGGCGGAACGGAAAAGTCGGTCGGAACGCTTGAAAACGAATTGCAGCTCAAACAATCCGCACTCTCACAACATCTTGCCCGGCTTCGGCGTGATGGCCTTGTCAAAACGCGGCGCGATGCCCAAACGATCTATTATTCGATCAAAGACCCCAATGTCACGAAGGTGATCCTGACCCTGCAAGAGGTTTTCTGCCCGCCCGACAAGGCATAACCAGGCGGCAACGTTTTCTGCAAGCGGGCACAGCCAACAAAAAACGTCGCCATCTTCGCCCCTTAGGGAAACAGCTTTTCAACCAGCCAGCCATTACCCTCGACATTGCGGGTATAAAGCTGGCGATCATGCAGGCGGAACGTACCTTCCGACCAAAACTCGATCCGGTCGGGAACCAGGCGATACCCGCCCCAATGTTCCGGACGCGCAACCTTGCCAAAACCAAATTTGGCCGTAAATTCCGCTACCCGTTTTTCCAGATCAAACCGCCCCGACATGGGGCGTGATTGCACCGATGCCCAGGCACCAATCTGGCTGCCACGCGCACGCGACTGAAAATATTCATCCGACTCGGCAGCACTTACCTTGCGGGTCGGGCCTTCGATACGCACGCAGCGTTCCAGTTTTTTCCAGTGAAAGCACAAGGCTGCATAGGGATTTTCACCAAGCTGCGTTCCCTTGCGGCTTTCGTAATTGGTATAAAAAACAAATCCTTCAGGATCAAAATCCTTAAGCAGCACAACGCGTGCAGACGGCCGCCCCTGTGCATCCGCCGTTGCCAGTGTCATGGCATCGGGATAGGCATCTTCCTTGTTTTTTGCCTCACGGAACCATACATCAAAAAGATCGAACGGATCATTGTGGGGCACCTGCCCAATTTTTGTCGTAATTTTTTCGTCCATTACCCTAAACCGTCCTTTTATAACGTGTTTTGGCTCAACTGGTTGGCATCTTGCGACAGACTGTCTCACACGGCAAGACCAGTCCGCCAGACATACATATCGGTTGGGACAGTAAAGACAAGGTAGGCATGAATATAATGAAAGCACGCATTTTTATCATCCCCGTGATGCTGGGCACATTCGTGCTGGCCGGTTGTGCGGAAAACCAGGGAACGAAGCAGACTGCAGGTGGCCTTTTGGGTGCTGTTGGCGGTGCCGTTGCCGGTGCACAATTTGGTAAAGGCAAAGGCCAGCTTGTTGGCGTGGCCCTGGGCACACTTGCGGGTGCCATGATCGGCAGCGAAATCGGCAAGTCGCTGGATAATGCCGACCGCGCGATGATGCGCAACACCACCCAGCACACGCTGGAAACCGCGCCCGTCGGCCAGACCAGCACCTGGACCAACCCCGATAGCGGCCATTCCGGCACCATTACGCCGACCCGCACCTATCAGAAACCCGACACCGACCAATATTGCCGCGAATATCAGCAAACCGTGGTGATCGGTGGCGAGGAACAGTCGGCCTACGGCACCGCCTGCCGTCAGCCCGATGGCACCTGGAAAGTGGTCAATTAACCACGGACACACCCCGTCAGGACGGCGCAGCGCACAAGCCCTGCGCCGTTTTTTCTATGTTTTGCCCCATCACGAAAAACACTTCTGATTATGGGCAAGACCCGCTAATAATAACGCATATGCCGGTTCCGTAACCGGCAATGATGTTTCACCTTTTCCAACCAGGCTGGCAATGCAGGACCCATACAAGATCCTTGGCGTATCCAAAACGGCCTCGCAGGACGAGATCAAAAAAGCCTATCGCAAACTTGCGCGCGAATTGCATCCGGACCTTCATCCAAACGATGCCAAAATCGAAGACCGCTTTAAAAAGGTTTCATCCGCGTATCACCTGCTGGGCGATGCGGAGCGCCGCAAAAAATACGACAATGGCGAAATCGATGCTGAAGGCCGCGAAACCGGACCATTTGGCCGCGCGGGTGCCGGTGCGGGCGGGTATCGCACGTCCGCGGGCGGCGGTGACCCGTTCGGCTTTGGTGGCGGCAGTGCCGAAGATATTTTCGACGAAATTTTTGGCAACCGTGCGGGCGCGCGCGGTGGTTTTGGGGGACGGCGCGACACCCGTGTCAAAGGCCCCAATATCAGCTATGAACTCAGCCTTGATCTGAAAGAAGCCCTGCTGGGCACGACCAAGCGCATCAATCTTGCCAGCGGCAAACAGCTTGAAGTTCGCATCCCGCCCGGCAGCGAGGACGGCCAAACCCTGCGCCTGAAAAATCAGGGCATGGCGGGCATGAATGGCGGTGAAGCCGGCGATGCACTCATCAAGCTGCATGTACATGCCGACCAGCAATTTCGCCGTGAAGGCAATGATTTGCACTGCGACATGGCCATATCCCTAAGCGAAGCCATCCTGGGCGGGTCGATCCAGGTACCCACCATTGACGGCAAGGTTTCAATGAAACTGCCCGCCAATGCCAATAGCGGCACCACCCTGCGCCTGCGCGGCAAGGGTGCGCCCTATAACCGGGGCGACAAACGCGGCGATCAATATGTGCATCTGACCGTCAAGCTGCCGGAAAAACGTGACCAGGACCTGATCGATTTCATTGAAAAATGGTCGCGCGACCATCCTCAATCGGTCCGGTGAAGCACCGAAACCAAACTAACCCGATATTCGGGGCGTTACAGCCCGTTTTGTAACGCCCCTTTCTTTGCCTGACTGCCTGAATTGCCTGACATCCCCCGCCAAACAGGATCCTCCATGACCACCAGCTTCATTTGGACCGGGCCGAAAGACGCGGCCCTGAAAATTTTGTTTGCACATGGTGCTGGTGCCCCAATGGACAGCCCCTTTATGGCCGATATGGCCGAAAAACTGGGGCAAAAAGGCTATCGCGTGGGGCGGTTTGAATTCCCCTACATGGTCAAACGGCGACAGGATGGCAAAAAACGCCCGCCAGACCGTGCCCCTGCATTGATGGATGCCTTTAACACCGCCATTGCCGATGCAGGCCCGGCGGAGAGCATCGTCATTGCTGGCAAATCAATGGGTGGGCGCATCGCCAGCATGATCGCGGATACGGCACAAGTCCGGGCCTTGTTATGCCTTGGGTACCCGTTTCACCCCACCGGCAAACCCGAAAAACCCCGTACCGAACATTTGGCAACCCTGACCACCCCCACCCTGATTTGCCACGGCACCCGCGACCCGTTTGGCAAGCCCGATGAAATTGCAGGCTATCCTCTCTCGTCTGCCATATCGCTGCACTGGGTTGAGGATGGCAATCATGATTTCGCACCGCGCAAGGCATCGGGCCGCACGGTCGATCAGAACCTGAATGACTGTGCAACCGCCATTGACCGGTTCCTGCAAACCCTGCCTGCCTGAAACACGCCCTGTTCAATCCATCCCGCCCGACTTTGGAATTATTATAAGAATATTAGCATTGCATAAAATACAAAGGCATACGCGAATTTCTCACACCAATTGCGCGGAATGGTCCTTTACACCTGTTATGTGTACCTCTCCCGTCCCACCTGCCACAAAGGAAAGCCCATGTATCGCCAACGCATTCGTCATCCCAAATTTCAGGAACGTGTTGTCAGCGCCGAAGAAGCGGCCAGTCTGATAAAGGATGGCATGGTTGTCGGCATGAGCGGCTTTACCCGTGCCGGTGAAGCCAAGGCCGTACCGATGGCTCTGGCCGAGCGGGCCAAAAAAGACCCGCTCAAAATCACCCTGATGACGGGGGCATCGCTGGGCAATGATCTGGACCGCACCCTGGCCGAGGCCCATGTCCTGTCGCGCCGCATCCCGTTTCAGGCCGATCCGGGCCTGCGCAAGGCGATCAATTCCGGCGAGGTGATGTTTATTGACCAGCACCTTTCCGAAACGGTGGAACAATTGCGCACCGATCAAATCCCCGGCATCGACATTGCCGTGGTCGAGGCCGTCGCCATCACCGAGCAGGGCGGCATCATTCCGACCACATCGGTCGGCAATTCGGCCAGCTTCGCCATCCTTGCCAAAAAGGTGATTGTCGAGATTAACCTGACGCAATCCGAAACGCTGGAGGGATTGCACGATATTTATATTCCCTCGCGTCGCCCGACGCGCCAGCCGGTGCCGGTTGTCTCCCCCGAAAGCCGGGTGGGTTTCCCCTTCATTCCGGTCGATCCTGACAAAATCGTCGCCATTGTTGTCACCCGCAAGGCCGATAGTTCCTCGACCGTATTGCCGCCCGATGAAGACACCCGTGCCATTGCCGGGCATTTGGCCGACTTTTTGAAATACGAAGTCAAAAGCGGCCGCCTGACCAACGAATTGCAACCGCTTCAGGCCGGTATTGGCACCATTGCCAATGCGGTGATGCACGGCTTTATCGATACGCCGTTTCATGGCCTGAAAATGTATTCCGAAGTCTTGCAGGATTCGACATTCGACCTGTTTGATGCCGGAAAGCTGGACTTTGCCTCTGGCTCCTCCATCACCCTGTCGCAGTCGCGCTATGAACAGGTGATTGCCGATCTTGCACGCTACAAACACCAACTCATTTTACGCCCCCAGGAAATCAGCAACCATCCCGAAGTCATTCGCCGTTTGGGGCTGATCTGCATTAATACCGCGCTGGAATTTGACCTGTATGGCAATGTCAATTCCACCCATGTTGGTGGCACACAAATGATGAATGGCATTGGCGGGTCGGGTGATTTTGCCCGCAATGGTCACATGTCGATTTTTGTCACCAAATCAATCGCCAAGGCCGGCAAAATTTCCAGCGTTGTGCCGATGGTCAGCCATGTCGACCATACCGAACATGATGTGGATATTCTGATTACGGAAACTGGCCTGGCCGATTTGCGCGGTCTGGCCCCGCGTGAACGTGCGCAAACCATTCTGGCCAATTGTGTCCATCCTTCCTATCGCGATGAACTGGGCGATTATTTCAATCGCGCCGTGGTCCGTGGCGGCCATACCCCGCATCTCATCGAGGAAGCCTTTTCCTGGCACAATAATTTGCGCCTGCATGGCACCATGAAACCCTGACCCAGCCAGGTTCCTGGCATGAACAACGCTGCTTCATGCCAGGCACGGCCCCGCATTTCAGGTCTTTTTCCCGTCAGCATACTGTTTTGGCTGTATTTTCGGTCAGGAATGTTAGGATAGGCATAAAGAACCACATCGCCGCCCGGCTGAACCGCAATACAGCCGGAGCCTTTCGACCGGGCGGCCATTTTACGCAGGCGGGCATGAATGGACGGTTTCTGGCAATCCGAACGCATAATGGCCTGGTTTGAAAAGGCCGTAGACTGGGTTCAAGCCAATCTGCTGCTGGTTCCCATCCTGTTGCAGTTTACGGCCATTGCCCTTGCCGCTGTTCCCGCGATTTTACTCGCAAAGCCGATTGCACGCCTGCTGTCGCGTTTACAAAACTGGCAGGCCGCCCTCAGCCACATTCCCGGCCTGAAACGGTTTTGCAAAACTCTGCCGGGTCTGTCCTTTCCACTGGTTTTCATGATCATTCTGTGGGTCTTGGACGGCATTGCCACCCAGATTGACTATCCGCACAATGTTTTGCGTCTGGTAACAAGCCTGCTGATCGCCTGGATCTTCATTCGCCTTGCCAGCGCCTTTTTGAATGACCCGGTATGGGGTCGCACCATTGCCGTCATTGCCTGGGGCATTGCCGCGCTTAATATTGTCGGCCTGCTTAACCCCGCCATCGACATGCTCAACAGTGTCGCCTTCGAGCTGGGCAAAGTGCGTATTTCTCTTTACGGGTTGATCAAGGCGGTCCTGTCGCTGGCGATTTTGTTATGGGTCGCGTCCTTTGCCTCCCATCTGTTTGAACAGCGCATTAACCGGGTTCACCGCTTAACACCTTCGGTTCAGGTGTTACTGGTCAAGCTTCTGAAAATCGTGTTGCTATCCGTTGCAGTGTTCTTTGCCCTGTCCACCATTGGCATCGATCTAACCGCCCTTGCGGTTTTTGGCGGTGCGGTTGGTGTGGGCATCGGCCTTGGTTTGCAACGCATCGTCGCCAACCTGATCAGTGGGTTGATCCTGCTATTGGATCGTTCGATCAAGCCGGGCGATGTGATTGCCATTGGCGATACCTTTGGCTGGATCCAGTCACTAGGCGCACGTTACACCGCCGTTCGCACCCGCGATGGCACCGAATTTCTGATCCCCAACGAGGATTTGATTACCAATCAGGTTGAAAACTGGAGCCATTCCGATGTTCAGCTTCGCCTGAAAATCCCCGTCGGCATTTCCTATAACAACGACCCGCGCCAGGCCATTGCGCTGTGTAACGCGGCAGCGGCCAAATGCAAACGGGTGCTCGATACCCCCGGCCCCAACACGCTGTTGCGCGGCTTTGGCGATAATTCGGTCGATCTGGAAATCCGCTTCTGGATCAACGATCCGCAAAACGGGCGCGGCAACATCATCAGTGAAGTGCTGCTCAATGTTTGGGATGCCTTCAAGGAAAACGACATCGAAATCCCCTTCCCGCAGCGCGACCTGCATTTGCATCCCGGCAGCCGTCCGCTACGCTTTGAAGTCAGCCATCCGGGGGCAGACATTATAAAAACCTCCCCCGACACGGCCAACCGACCAGACCCGTGAAGCAAAATAAATTAGAATTTTCTTGTTAAAGATGGCAGGGTTGGATGTATAATTTTCATCCTATTACCCTGCTTTTTCATGCAAAAAGGCGACCTCATGTATCAAAAAATCCTGCTGGCCTATGACGGCAGCCAAGAAGGCCGCGCAGCCCTGAAACAGGGGGCGGAACTGGCAACCATGTGCAAGGCCGACGTCTGCCTGCTGGCGGTTATGTCCCCCGATATTGGTGTTATCTATGCCGAGGCCGCCGTTCCCTCCGACCTGCCAGACCGGATGCTGGCCGAAATTAAAGCCAGCCTGCAAGAGGGCAAGGCCAAGCTACAGGATCGGGGACTGTCGGTTGAAACCCGCCTTGAAAATGGCATTCCCGCCAATGAAATTGGCCGTGTCGCCCAGGAAATAAACGCGGACCTGATTGTGGTTGGCCACCGTGAACAGGGGGCGTTGGCACGCTGGTGGGGTGGTTCCACCGGTGCGTCGCTTCTGGCCCATGCGCCCTGCAGCATCCTGATCGCCATTGCCAAGGACGCCTGACATTCCGCGTTGGGCGTTTTGGGCCTTTTGCCTTTAGTCCACCTGACTGTTCATGTCATCGGCATTAATGTCGCCCGCCTTGCTTTTCGCATCATCTTTGTTCTGCTCAAGCGGGGCGGGCACGACGTCTTCCGGACGCTGGCTCTGAAACAGTTCGCTCAGCGCGACATCAAAAATATCCTTACGGCAATCCTGAAGCTCAATCAGCCTGTCGCGCACCTCAATCGGCCAGCCACTTTTGACATCCACCAGCAACAGCCTGTCCTGATCGAGAAACAGGCCCAGCTTTTCCATCAAATCGCCCAGTTTCAGGCGCGACAAATCGCCCGATAACAGCCAGCGATGCTTTTCGCTGCGATCAATCAGGTTTTCGCGACGCAGGGCGGCCAGCGCCCAGTTCAAATCGCGCCCGCCCATTTTAAGTTCGTGCAACAAATGGCGATACGTTGGTGGCTTGTCGGCCTTCTGAAACCGGTTCTGTAAATATTCCAGCAGTTTTAATACCGAAATCAGGCGTTCGGTATGGCCAGGCAAACCGCCACGCGGGTCCGGCACCAGGCCAGCCGCGCGCGCGGCCCGCCATTCGGAACGCGCAGCGGCCACCTGTGCACCCAGCAAAATCACCAGCCAGGTCAAATACATCCAGATCAGGAAAATCGGCACCACCGCAACCGCACCATACAGCGTCTGGTATGTCGGAAAGGTGCTGACATAAAGTCCAAACCCTTTTTTCAGAAGCTCGAACAGGGCGGCGGCCACCACCCCGCCAATCATACCATCCGTCACCACCACCGCACGGTTGGGCATGCCCAAAAACAGCAGCGAAAAGGCAATCGCCGACAAAAAGAACGGCGCGAGAAAACCAAGCTGGCCGATTTGCGCATCAAGCGCCTCGCCGCCCACCAAATGGCGCATGGCAAAAATATAGGACGCCAGCGATAAACTTAAGCCCAGCAATAACGGACCCACCGTGATCAGCGCCCAGAACACCACCAGCCGGGACAGCAGTTTGCGCGGCGTTGTGACGCGGAAAACATCATTCATCACGGTTTCTATGGACCCCAGCAGCATCACCGCCGTAAACCCCAGAACAATGGTTCCGATGGCCGTCATCTGCCCGGTATTTTTCAAAAATCCGGCCAGATAATCGGCTACTTCCGAACCTGTTTGGGGCAAAAAATTGCTGAAAATCAGATTGGAAATCTGATCTTTCCAGGCATCAAAAACCGGAAAGGCCGACAGTACCGTCAGCGCAATTGCCAAAAACGGCACCATTGCCAACAGGGTGGTATATGAAAGTGCACTAGCACGTTGTGGAGATTTGTCATGCAGAAACCGCAGCACGGCATAACGCCAGAATCCGGTGCGGTCGTCGAGCAATTTTCGCAAATTCACCATTAAACGCTTAATCCTGTGCAAATTCGGACTATAGTAACAAAATCGAGATAGAGTAACGCGCCACGCAAAGATAAAACAGGCCAGATTGATTTTAGCCCGGCTTTGTGTAGGATGCGGATAATATTGAATGTCTCCAGTGTAAGGGGCCGTCCTGACCGGGCACGCTGCCAAATACGGAGAGAGATCGCCTGAACGAGAGGAAAAATGAGCCTGTCCGCCGATAATCTTTCAGGCCTGATGGCCGGTAAACGGGGCCTGATCATGGGCGTCGCGAACGATAAATCCATTGCATGGGGCATTGCCCGTGCTGTTGCCGCTGCTGGTGGCGAAGTTGCATTCACCTATCAGGGGGATGCTCTTGGCAAGCGCGTGCGCCCACTGGCAGAAAGCGTTGGCAGCGACATTGTTCTGCCCTGCGATGTCAGTGACCCTGCCAGCATTGACGAAGCTTTTGCTGCCCTGAAGGAAAAATGGGACACAATTGACTTCATCGTCCATGCCATTGGCTATTCCGACAAAAACGAACTCCGCGGCCGGTATCTTGATACCTCGCCTGAGAATTTCGCCATGTCGATGAATATCTCGGTCTATTCTTTTACCGCCGTTGCCCAACGCGCTGAAAAAATGATGACCAGTGGCGGTTCCATGCTGACCCTGTCCTATTACGGGGCAGAAAAGGTCATGCCGCATTATAACGTCATGGGGGTTGCCAAGGCAGCCCTGGAGGCCAGCGTCAAATACATGGCCAACGACCTTGGTCCGGATAATATTCGTGTTAACGCCATTTCCGCCGGGCCGATCAAGACCCTGGCAGCCTCCGGGATTGGCGATTTCCGCTATATCCTGAAATGGAACGAATATAATTCGCCGATGCGTCGCAATGTCACGATTGATGATGTCGGTCGCTCCGGGCTTTATTTCCTGTCCGACCTGTCATCGGGTGTGACGGGCGAAACCCACCATGTCGATTGCGGTTATCATACCGTGGGCATGAAACAGGTCGATGCCCCGGATATTACGGTCAGCAAACCCTGACCCCGCCAAAATCCGATAAACCGGGTCGCCTGCGGGCGGCCCGTTTTGTCTGTTTATATGTTTAACCGATAAAGTCTGGAATTTCTGATGGCTGGCAACAGTTTTGGCTCCCTGTTTCGTTTTACCACCTTTGGCGAAAGCCACGGTCCGGCAATTGGCTGTGTGGTGGATGGGGTTCCCCCGCGCCTTGATCTGTGTGAAGCCGACATTCAGAAATATCTGGAAAAGCGCAAACCCGGCCAGTCGCGCTTTACCACCCAGCGTCGCGAACCGGACGAAGTTAAAATCCTCTCGGGTGTGTTTGAAGGCAAAACCACCGGCACCCCGATTGGGCTTCTGATTGAAAATGTCGATCAGCGCTCCAAGGATTATGGCGAAATCAAAAACCAGTTCCGCCCCGGCCATGCCGATTACACCTATTGGGAAAAATACGGCATTCGCGATTATCGCGGTGGCGGGCGGTCTTCGGCCCGCGAAACCGCCATGCGGGTTGCCGCCGGTGCGGTTGCCCGCAAAATTTTGGGCGATGACATCAAAATTCGCGGGGCCCTGGTTAAAATGGGCACCAAAGAAATCAATCGCGCCAACTGGAACTGGGACGAGGTGGATAACAACCCGTTCTTCACCCCCGATGCCGAAGCCGTGCCGGTTTTTGAAGAATACCTGGATGGCCTGCGCAAAGACGGATCATCCGTTGGCGCGGTGATCGAGGTCGTGTGCTCTGGCGTGCCGGTTGGCCTAGGCGACCCGATTTACGACAAACTCGATGCCGACCTTGCCAAGGCCATGATGACGATTAACGCCGTCAAGGGGGTTGAAATTGGTAACGGTTTTGAAGCCGCCGAACTGACCGGCATTGAAAATGCCGATGAAATGCGCATGGGCGAAGATGGCAAACCGGTTTTCCTCTCCAACCATGCTGGGGGCATTCTGGGGGGCATTTCCTCGGGCGAGGATGTGATCATTCGCTTTGCCGTCAAACCGACCAGTTCCATCCTCACACCGCGCCACAGTGTGGATGTCAGCGGCAAGGATGTTGATGTTGTTACCAAGGGCCGCCACGACCCCTGCGTTGGCATTCGCGCCGTTCCGGTGGGCGAGGCAATGGCCGCCATCGTCCTGGCCGACCATTTACTGCGCCATCGTGCCCAATGCGAAGGCTGGAACAAGGCCTGATCTTTCACGCGCTATTTCGCATGTCAAAGCAGACTTTCAAAACGGCAGGTCCTTGCGGGTCTGCCGTTTTTCTTTATGTGCCAGGCATTTATGTGCCTGCCCGAAAACGCGCATCGGCATCAAGCACCTGTCAGAACCAACACAATCTGGCGATGATTATTCAACCCGAAAAACGGCTGATTTCTGCGAGTTTTTGCTTGACCATCTTAAAGCCATTGTTTATGTTAACAATATTAACATAAAAAGACTGAACCGAGCAAATGTCCAAATATCATCATGGCGATGTGCGCAATGTTTTGCTGCGCGAGGCCGAAACCATTTTGCGTGCCGAGGGCCCCGGCGGCCTGTCGCTGCGCCGCCTCGCCCGCCTGACCGGCGTTTCCGAAGCCGCCCCCTATCGGCATTTTGACGGTAAGGATGGCATTTTAGCGGCAGTGGCGATTGCCGCCCTCAAACGGTTTGGTGACCGGCTGGAAGAAACCGCAAAGCGCAACCTGCCCCATGAAGAACGCATCATGGCGCTTAGCGCATCCTACGTTGAGTTTGCCATTGAAAACCCGCAGCATTTCCGCCTGATCTTTGGCCGCGAACGCCCCCCACTAGACCAATATCCCGAACTGCGCGATGCCGCCGATGCGGTATTTGATATTCTGCAACGATCTGTCACCAATCTGGATCAGCGCGGCAATATGACGCTGGCCGATGCCGCCAATGCCTATAACCGCGCCCTTGCCGCCTGGAGCCGCGCACACGGCATTGCCACCCTGGTGATTGACGGCATGATCTCGCCCCCCGCCGACCAACCCCTGCAGGATTTTGTGTTTGGTCTGCTGGCCGAGGAGCTTGGCGTGCCAGCTAATCTGGCGGCAAAACAGGAATAGCCGCGTCGCATGGATCGCGGCTTGCATTGCTGCCCCGAACAGGTCATTCCTGCTTTGGACACCAACACAGACCAGCGGCTTTATCGTTGCAATCCGGGGATATCAGCATGGATTACGCCTTTATCAAGTTCATCCATCTTTTGGGTGTGGTGTTGTTTCTTGGCAATATCGTTGTCAGTGCCGTCTGGAAAAACCTGGCCGACAAAACCCGTAATCCGGCGATCATCGCCTTTGCCTGCCGCCTGGTTAAAATCACCGATCTGGCCTTTACCGCCAGCGGGGTTGTGCTGATCGCCCTTGGCGGCATTGGCATGTATCACATCGGCCGCATTGACCTTGCCGCGCGTTTTAACCTGCAAAGCGGCATTTTCCTGTTTATCATGGTAGCGGTGATCTGGCTGTTGGGATTAATCCCGCTGCAACGCCGCATGGCAAAGCTGGCGCAAACCGCATGCGACCATCACCAGGCCGACCTGCCCGAAACCTATTATCGTGCCGCCCGGTTGTGGAACTTTCTTGGCATGCTGGCGGTCATTTTCCCGTTTATCACCCTGTGGCTGATGCTGAATCCCTGATCAGAACGTTAACGCCCATCATCCAGCCCTGCGGCGGCGACGCACCGTGATATAGGCCACCGCCACCATCACCAGCGCAGCCCCAACGGCATGCCAGGGGTTTAAAACCTCGCCCAGCACCAGTGCCCCCAAAATTGCCGACATAAAGGGCTGCCACAACAAAATGATCGACCCGGTGGCTTCATCAACCCGTTTGAAACAGACCGAAACCATCCCCTGCCCGCCAATATGGGTTAAAAAGGCCAGACCACACAGGGCCAGCCAGCCCCCGATAACCGCGGGCATGCCAATGCCGCCATCAAAAACCAGCATATAAAGGGCCAGAATAATCGCGGTGACAATCGTGCTCCAGAGCATGATCTGCAAAGCGGAATGGTCCTGTCGCAGCTTTGCAATGACGACAAAATAGGTGCCATAAAACCCTGCAGCGACAATCGCCGTCGCATCACCCAGCATCGAGCCACTGCCATGTGAACTGGCCAAAAACAGGCAAAACGCGCCCAGCATGGCAATGGGCAGGCCCTGCCAGAACCGGCGGCTGGGCCGCCGTGCCCAGCCCAGCAGGCCAAAGCAGCCGACAAAAAGCGGCGCCAGATTATTGAGCAAAATCGCATTGGCAACCGTTGTCATACCTATCGCCAAATGGGCAAACATCAAATCGGCAGCAAACAGCACACCGGCGAGCACCAGCAACCCGGTTTTACGTGCGGGGCGGGCTGTGCTGTTAGGGACGTCCATATTTGATGCGCGTTTTTTCCCACCGGCAATGGCAAGTCCCTGACTGGCAAACAAAAAAACCGGGGCGGCCAGCATGGCGCGCCAAAAGGCCGATGCCTCCGCCGAAACACCGGAAAGACGGACAAAAATCGGGCCAATTCCCATCAGGCTCGCGGCCAGCAACAATCCCAGCACCGGCCAAATCATACTGCGCGCGGCCCCCGCACCTGTTGACAAGGATGCGGTTGCAGACTGCCGCTCCGCCATATCAACGGAATCGCAGGCACTCCCGTGCGGGTCGTTAATGTTCTGACATCCCGATGTCTCGTTCAAACAGGCGGTATTCTGCATTGCCGTCGCCTTTAATAACAAAATCATTGTTTTGCGCATTAACAGCCGCCAGATTAGGTCGTTGACTGTTTGCCCCGGCACAATGCCCGTGAAGCTGTCAAAAGGGAAATTGCTTCGGCTTATAACGGAAATAACAAAACCTTATGGCGCTGTTAAACGTTGATATTGATTGGCTCAGAACCTTTTTGACCGTGCTGGAAACTCAAAGTTTCACCCGCACAGCCGAGATTTTGTTGCGCACCCAGCCCGCGATCAGCCAGCAAATCAAACGCCTGGAAGAAACCGTTGGCACCCCGCTGATTTCCCGACACCGCAATCAGATCACGCCAACCGCAACCGGCCTTGTCGTCAAATCCTATGCCGAGGATATTATCGGGCTGAATGACCGCATGTTGGCCGACCTGCTGGAAGCCGCGCCACCCATTTTGCGCATCGGCCTGCCCGATGATTATGCCACCATATTTTTACCGGAAATTCTGCGCTCTGCCACCAAGCGCCTGCCCCATACCGAAATAAGCTGCCATGCCGGTTACAGCGTGGACCTCGGCAAACGGGTCGCCCAGGGCGAACTCGACCTTGCCATCATGACCGCCGAGGCCGAGGGCGACAGCCTGCATGTCATCTCCGAACCCCTGGTTTGGGTTGGCCTGCCGGACTTTGACATCCACCAGCGCCCGCTGCCCGTCGCGGTCTATCACGATGCCTGTTCTGTCCGACAAAGTGGCCTTGCCGCCCTGCGCGCCCAAGATATCCCGCATTGTATCAGCCACAGCAGCAACGCCAATTCCATGCTGGTTACGGCGGTGCGCGGCGGCCACGCCGTGGGCGTGATGCCCGCCTGCACCGCCCGGCATGAAAGGCTGCATGTCATCACCGGGCCCGACATGCCCGAGCTTCCCCCCATTAACATCGCGCTTAAAATCCGTGACCAGGCAACACCGGCCCTGCGCGAACTGGCCCTAAGCGCCATTTCCGCCCTAGGCCGCGAAACACAGCCTATTTAACCTGCATCTCTCCAAAAGCCGATGCTTGAGATGATACGGCACGCTCGCAAATGGCAACCGATCATACCGATATACCCCATCACATCCCCTAACGGGCACCCCCTTGCATAACACAACTCTTACAGGCAATAATGCCACGGCAGGTTTTGATCCGTGTCATGTGAGGCGCTGTCTCCTTTGCAAACCGGAGAGACTTAAAAGGATGGAAATCAATCAATTTGATTTTTGATCAGACACTATTGAGCCCCTCAACGAAACACAATTTTGCAAGTTGGTATTAACGGATATTTTGGTATGAGCGACTTTCAAGCATGGATTGGTAACTGTCATTTGCGCGCAACCGAGGGTGATGGCGAATATCGCTGTCAGGCAGCAGTCTGGGCGCGAGATTATAGCAGTTTCCGTTCGGCACTTGAGACCCATATCGCGTATCTTGACTACTCAATTCTCTGGCTGGAAGAGGTTCTTTCCGCTCCGGAATACCTTTCCCGACACAGCGCGCAGCAACGCCAGGTCGGCGCTCTCGCTCAAGCCGTGCATGCTGGACATACCGTGGAACTCGGCCCGATAGAAGGCACGATCACAGAAACTACAAAAAGTTACCTAACTGTTGAGAACCACACATTTGAGCATCCCCTCCATCAAACAGATATGCCGTTCCGAGATCAGGAATGGATCGCACCAAAGTTAAAAGAGTTGCTGTTTAACCAGCCAAAGAACGGATCAAAAATATATACGTATCTGGTCGTGGACGCCACACTGCGCAAAAACATCACTGGCGTATTTGATCTCGACAGCATCGATGTGCCGATACGATCCCTGTTCAAAGGCAAGGCAGCACAGGAATTGAAAGAGAGCGCGCCTTACCTCATCGATATGACACTTCCAGATACTGCATGGACGAACAATGAAGACGTACCGACATTCCATCGTGATTTTTTCCGCAAACACTGGGGCCAAAATACAGGAATATTCATCCGAACTACAGCGTCCATGGACCATGTCTGGGGACATTTCAGAAAATTTATCAGATTACAGCGCGAGGATACCAAGGCATGGATCTTTTTGAGGTTCTGGGACCCTCGCGTTGCAATTTCTTATTTCTCTCATATCGCTGACTGGTGCGAGCGTTGTACGGCTTGGTTCCATCCCCGCAATGCGCCTGGTATCAAAGGCTTGATTGTTGAGGCTAGAGATGGATCAACGGCGTATAATATCGTTCCCGACATCCCAATTTCATCCAAAATTTCTATTTTTCCCAATCAAATTCTTTCTATGCGCGAAATTGAGGCATTTGAAAACAATCAAACTGTCAAGTTCGACGAAAAAATTGCCCTTCAACTATTAAAACAAGATCCGATATGGCTATCTCGCTTCAACGCAACAAAAGACGCAATTATTTCGTTCGTCGCAAAAGTCAGATATCAAGCCCAAAAAGAAGGCTACACTACTGAACGAGGCATAGCAACTCTATGTTATGCGTCATTATATCTTGGAATACATTTTGAAGAGGATCATAGATTTAATAAAAAAACAAGAGAGATCCTAATGAAAGAAAAATATTCTGAATCAGAAAAAAAAGAGAAAATCATCGAACTTCTTGACCGGAAAAAAAAGGAGAACTTCTTTTCTGATAATTCGATAGAAAAAAAAATAAAAGAAATTCTTTCATTCATTGAGACCGAAAACGATATTTCTCCTGCAGACAAAACCGCATCATACATGAGAAAAATTGAAGATATTGAATCATTCAAGAAAAAATCTTTAAGCTGCTTCGATTTCAAAAATCAAACAACCCCAAAAAAGATAAACACAGTTATTAAAATTTCTCTTTTACTTGGCATGTATTGGGGAGAAAACCCTATTTATCACGAACTAAAGCTAGCAATTTTATCGAACAATTGGCGTGTAGATGTTGCAAGGTCTCTAAGACGCATTATTGAAACCAAACAAACTGAACGGGAAAACGTACTATGGGCGTGATTGACTACGGCAGCGCATGGAAATGGATTAACGAATTACCCAACACACCTCCCGATGAAATTTCCAGCCAGTGCCACAACTGTATACCGCTTTATGAAGAAGTAGCTGCGAGGGTCATCAGAGCTTTGCAGTTGCCGCTAAGTCAGTCAAGCCAGGAACGACTGCATAAAGACTGGCCTAGACTGCGTTTCATGGATTTTTTAACGGTTCAGCAACGGTTTGGTAGACTTTACGCGCAACTCGACAGGATCAAACGCATTTCCGGATTATACGCAGAATCTTTTCAAACTCTTGATCAGCAATTGGTCCAAATACCGTTTGTTGGTTCTGCGGCGTTTGCATCCAACGTCGTACGCTGGGAAGTTACCGATCTCATTCGCCTCTATTGCTCATTCGTCTATAATATCGAATATCAACGTGGCCGAAGTGACGCTTTTCTGCCAACATCTTTAATGTTGGATACACTCAATAAGGTCATTGTTGGAAACGCAGTCGTTTTCGTTGAAGTTTTTGCGATTTTCGATTTCTGCATTCGACATTTCCAGGAATTCGGAAAACCTCTGGATGAGACGGCAATTAACGATTTCGAGCAATGTCTTAAAGCATTTATCGCTTGGTGGGATCGCGTGCAGCCTGGTAATCGTATGTTTCCCGATCTGGAAAACATTGAGGTTGATAGAAAAGGGTTAATTAGAGCGGGTATTTTAGATTCTTTACGTGCCCAGACACGCGACGAAAGGCGCGAAGCATCTACTCGTAAAATTTTATTTAATGAGCAAAATTTTACTCTCCAGCAGTACATGTATGACAAGATAGATTGGGGTCCTTATGACCCTTTGGAGATTGGGCTTGTTCTTCGCGGTTATAGGGCAGCAGCCAAGTTCACCTATAACCAAAACACGGAAGTCGATGATAGCTTCATTATTTATTATGATCGAAGCGGTTGGATATCCGAGGCTGCGGATAGATACCCTTATACAATTCAGGTCGTTTCTCGGTTCGATGAGATGTGGTACGAAAACAAAGAAAATAGGAGTTTTCTTCGTCAAGAACTTCAAATGATGACAGTAGATGCGCGAGGATATTAACGTGCGTAAGCTTGTAATCGCCAGCACCATTGCCTTGACGCTGGCATCCGTATTTTTGGTGCGAAACGCTGCCGGAAAACGACCACATATAAACATCTCACCGTTTGCTGATACCTATGAAATACAGCAACAAACAGGTATCGATTTTGGCTTTAATGAAGATAAAAAGTTCCCTGGTTTTGGGGGACGAAACAGTCACACTGATGTTGTTTTGGCGGCTCTGGACGTACGTATTGAATGTCAAGATGCGATCCTGAAAGTTATTGCCAACAGAGGCTTGGCGACATCTATTGATATCGTATGTCCTGTTGCTGATCATTCTGATTTTGATTTAGCGGCCTCCCAAACGCAAAAATTAATTAAAAGGTTCACAGAATCGCCCGAATGGGATCTACGGAAAAACTTAATGCTAGAAAGGAGCAAAGAAAATATTTTTGGGGAAAGTGTTTTTTCTGCATTTAATTACTTGGCGACCCAATCGAACCAAAATTTCGGTGTAGAGCGTGTTCCCTTACTCTCATGGACTTCAGGAACAGCAGATGGCTATGCAGAATTAAGCGCGGTCGTTCATTGGAGAGATGGAGATGACCGATTGCGATATGAACTTAAAACATCTTTTGACAGCGATTGTCTTCTAGACATTGCAAATTACGAGGGTGCATCAAAACGAGGAGAATTAGACCAAGATCAATACCAGAAGATTGCATCGCTGAGAGAATATTTCTCCAATCGCGTATATACTGATATCCCCTGGAAAGAACGTGTCGCTTTGACGCATCGATATGTAACCGAAACTTGCAAAAATACAAAGTGATGGAAATGAAACTACCAGCCGGAAAAAGCTCAACGGCCTCAAAAATGATTATCTGAGGCTGTTCTGTTTTTGCTGTATGCAGGAAAAATACCTCGCCACATCACGTTGCCTTGACGACATCAAAAGCAGCGTCACAACACCAGTACGTGAAAGTGATGGTCAATGATATTAGCCAAAGCTGCAGGACATAGAACAGCAACGCCAATTCCATGCTCGTAACTGCCGTGCGCGGCGGCCATGCCGTGGGCGTGATGCCCGCCTGCACCGCCCCGGCATGAAAGGCTGCATGTCATCACCGGTCCCGACCTGCCCGAGCTTCCCCCCATTAACATCGCGCTTAAAATCCGCGACCAGGCAACACCGGCCCTGCGCGAACTGGCCCTAAGCGCCATATCTGCGCTTAATCATGCAAATATTGAGCCTTAAAATTATTTAAAAGTAGAGGCACTCACTTTTCCACAGCAATCAAATAAGACCAAAAACTTCAATACCTTTAGTTGAAAACCTACCCTTAAGTGAATTTAAATGTCACTTTTCCCCTCAGGCAAATACCACTATAGTAGAAACATGTAATAAATGGATAGGGTCCCGTTTTTACATACTCAATATGGAATAGACGTGCCTTGCTCCTGCCACATCGCTTTTGCCTGCCAAATCCTGACCATGCTCTCATGGCTTCAAATTTGGCGGTTTGGTTGTGTGCATCCTTTGTAACAGCACAAAATTATACATTTCATATTTGTTAATTCGACCATGAAATCACGCCAAATATCAGCGTTGTCAGATCGGGCTCCATTCAGGGAACTCTTAAAATACAGATAGACCCTATGACAAAGCGATGATCATGACTTAAAGGGGGGAAAGCATGCTCAGTTCATCAAGCAGGAAAACGACACTCATTTTACTGGCCACTGTGGCAACAGATATCCTGTGTCTGCACGGACCGGCCCTGGCCGAAAATTTGTTCTTAAGCACCGGCAGCCATACTGTTTCAGGCACGGAAACCTATGAACAGCTCAGGCTTGGCGTTGCACCAACCTCTGGCAACACTGTTCTGAATATCGGCACGGGCGCCATTCTGAACAGCGGCACACGTGAAGGGTCGACGGCAAAAGAAACATTTGTCGGCATCGATACGGGGGCCAACTCGATTGTCAATGTGACTGGCCCCAATGCCGTCTGGAATGACAATGGCACAGCCCTTCTCATCGGCTATCTGGGCGAGGGAAAGGTGAATATTTCCAGTGGCGGTAAGGTTTCGGCCTATCATGTCAAAACCTCTCCAGATGCGGGAACAGGGTCGATTTCCATCACCGATAGCGGCTCAAAACTGAAATCAGAATCACACATCGGCTTCAAAAAAGGCACCTTCGAGGTCAAAAATGGTGCTGAACTTGAAACAGTATCTGGCGGTATTTACCTGAACAGTGCCACCTTTACCGCCTCGGGCAATGGCACCAATATCAAAATCGGCACAGCACATAGCGGTACACCGGCAAGCTTTGAAAGTGCGGACGGCTATTTCAGCGTTGAATCCGGGACAGCCACAATCTCGGATGGTGTCACGCTGGAATCAGATGCCGGTTATGTCAATGGTCATGGCGTTGGAGATGAAAACAAGGCGTCCATGACCGTTACCGGGGAAAACACCACCTGGAACGCCCATTTGGCCCTGTATGTTGGCGGCAGCGGTAATGGTCCCAGCAATAACACCGGCGAACTGACCATTTCGGGCGGTGCGCAGGTTTGGGCATCCACCGTCGGGGTCGGCAATGATCTTGGTTCTACCGGCAGCATTCTTGTGACCGGAAGCGACACTAAACTGTCGTCCATATCGGACACCTTTTCTGGCAAGGGCTATATCGGCGTAGACGGTACCGGCACCATCACGGTTCAAAACGGTGCAACATTCTCTATGGCCGATGTCTTGCGGATGGGCTTTACCGCAGATGCAAACGGCACCCTGAATATTGGTGCCGATGCCGCCAGTACCGCCGTTGCTGCAGGCACGGTTACGGCCACCAACGGCGTCGAATTTTATGGCGGCACCAGCACCATCATCTTCAATCACACCGAAACGGATTATGAATTTGCAAACGCAATGGTGTCGAAAGAAGATGGCAAAGGCACAGTTCGCAATATTGCGGGCAAAACCCGACTGACCGCCAACAGCAGCGGATTTAGTGGCAATGTCTCACTTGAGGGCGGCACCCTGACACTGGGCACAAGCAGCGCCATTGGCACATCGAAACTGACGGTCAGCGGCGGCACACTGGGCCTGGCGGATGGCGCAAATATCAGCAATGCAATTGACCTCGCAAATGCAACCTTGTCCGTCGAAGTCCTAAGCGGGAACGCAGCCCTTTCGGGCACTATCACCAATACGGTAGACCCTGTTAATTTGGAAAAAACAGGGGCGGGAAACCTGACGCTGAGTCAGGATCAGACATATAACTATATCAAGGTGGGCAATGGCGGCCTGACCTTCGATAACAACACCACAACCGCCGCCGGACTTTTCGTTGGCGGCGAAGGACAGGAAAGCCCTTCGCTCACTGCTCAGAACGGAAGCATTTTAAATATCACCAGCATGGTTATCGGTACCTTTGACCCGAGCGTTGATGCCCCAACATCAATTAAAGGCAACCTCATCTTGAAGGGTCAAGGAACCAAGCTCAATACCAGCCTGACGGCACGGATTGACAACGGCTCGCTGGAGGTTCTCGACGGCGCTCATTTTCACAGCAAGAACACTTTAGCTATCGGTATGCCGACACCGGGGAAAACCGGCGTGGTAACGGCATCAGGATCGGGTAGCCAAATAACGACTGATGGTGGCATTACAATCGGCGTGCAAGGTGGAAATGGTGAGCTGTATATCAAGGAAGCGGCAACAGCAAACATCACCACAGGCATCACCATTGCCCAAGATAAAAATACAACAGGGAAAATCAGCGTCTCGGGTAGCGGAACACTTGTCGATTTGGCGGATGGAGCCCTATATGTTGGCTCGAAGGGTGACGGCACGCTTGATATTTCAGACGGTGCCGTCTTTGAAGCAGGCCTTCGAGTTGAGGTTGGCTCTGCTGTCGGATCAAGCGGGAGACTAAACATTTCCGGTTCCGGCTCGACATTAAAAATGACCAATGACGGCACCGCATTCGGCACTGACTATTATCTGAGTATCGGCACCTACGGTAGCGATGGCATCACTTCTGTAACCAATGGCGGCAAAATAGCGGACGCACAAAAAATCATTGCCGGCTTCGTCGAAGGCTCCGCTGGTACCCTTATTATTGACGGGGCAGACTCAAGTGCAACGTCAACTATCTATACCATGATCGGCTACAAAGGATCGGGCCAAGCCACACTGTCGAACGGCGGCAAGCTTACTGTCAGCGATTCAACGCGCGGCGTATATATCGGTTATGATACAGGCTCGTCCGGAGTTCTAAATATTGGTGCCGCAGAGGGAAGCGACCCAGCCGCCTCAGCAGGTATTGTTGATGCAAGCAATGTCATCTTTGGCAATGGTACAGGCTCGCTTGTATTCAAGCATACGACAGAAAATTACGACTTTACCTCCAACATTTCCGGTGCCGGGGCCATCAAGATTCTTGCCGGTGATACAACCCTCTCAGGAAACAATAACAATTTTACCGGCTCGACAACCCTTTCGGGTGGCACGCTCTCGGTGGCATCAGCGGCAAACCTTGGCGCTGGAAGCCTTGTTCTGGATGGTGGCACGCTTGCAAGTACCGGCTCCTTTACAAGGGCGCAAGATGTCACTCTGAATGCGAACAAAAACAGCACGATCAACACCGCTGGCGATACCGCGCTAACCCTTTCCGGCATTGTTTCGGGCACGGGTTCTTTGACCAAAACAGGAACCGGACAGTTGTTCCTGACCGGAAACAACACCTATTCCGGCAACACCACGGTTAACCAGGGTTCATTCGGCGGTACCGGGACGCTCGGTGCCCTTTCGGTCTTGTCCGGTGCTATTCATGCGCCGGGCAACAATAGTATCGGCACCCAGACGATAAATGGCAATTACACTCTGAACAGTGGTTCAACCCTCAAGATCGAGGTGAATGACACTGGCAACATGGACAAGGTGGTGGTTCAGAATAACGGCACCGTCGCTCTCGGTGGAGCAACCCTTTCCATTGTGGGCTTGCAGGGCAACTTCGCGCAAAACGACTATTCCCAAATCATCATTGATAATCAGGGCGCATCCGCAATTACCGGTACTTTTGCCTCGGTAACAGACGATCTCGCTTTTTACGATGCGACCGTCACCTACACCGCGGGAACCGGCAACGATGTCTCGCTGAAGCTCAAGCGCAATACGACCGGTTATGCTGATGTTGCTTCAACCCCCAACCAGAAAGCAGTCGCGTCGGTTCTGAGCGGTCTCGAGGGAGCAGACAACCTGCTGAACAACATTCTTTCTCTGTCGGAAGCCGGGGTGAAAGAGGCTTATACCCAGCTCACCGGCAACATTTACCCCATCACCCAGCAGGCCAGCATCAATCTGAACCAGCAGGTCAGCCAGCAGGTAGGGACCCGTTTGACCACCCTGCGCACATCAACAAATTCCGGCAGCCAGGCCGGGCTGGCCTTTTCGGCCGCCGAAATGGCCGGCTTTGCCCAGCCCCAGGGCATGATTGATGTAACCCAACCGCTCAGTGCATCGCTGGGCTGGTCCAATACATCCACAACGTCATCCTCTGACAAAGCCCCCAACGGCCTTTGGTCACAAACGGTGGGCGGCCGGGGCATCATTGATGCCGACGGGGAATCGGTCAAAACCGGTTATGACTGGCTGGGCATCATTGGGGGTTACGACAGGGCCATAACACCCGACATTACACTGGGTGCCTTCTTTGGTTATATCAATGGCAATAGCGAACAGAGCGCAATCCGATCAAAGATTGACACCGATACCTTTACCGCTGGCATGTATGGCGAATACCGCAAAAATGACTGGCGGGCCAGCGCCCAGCTTGCCTGGAGCCGTGTTGCCTCTGACAGCCGACGCGACCTGAAAATTGGGGGCTTTGACCAGAGCGCAACAGCCAGCTACACCGACCAAAGCCTGTCGGCCGATGCAGAGCTGGCCCGAACCTTTCAGGTTGAACAAACCATGTGGTTCGAGCCCTATGTCTCCGCCTCGGTCCTGCAACAATATTTGGGCGACTTTGCCGAAACCGGCGCTCCGGGGGCCAATCTGGCACGTGACGACGATACCAACCTTGTCGGGACATCAAGCATCGGTGTGCGTTTTTCGACCGAATATGATGTGGGTAACAATAAAAAACTGCTGCCCCAGTTGGGGCTGGCCCTGAAACATCATATCGGGTCAACCGACAACAGCAGCACCCTGCACTTCACCGCAGGCGGCAGTGATTTTGTCGTCAATGGCACCCCAAAGGACCGCAACATGTTAACCGCCAAAATCGGCTCCGCCCTGAAATTTGGCGATTCCTTTCAGGCTTTTGCCAGCTACAATCCGTCTTTTGGGGCCAAACAAACCGAACACAGCTTTATTCTGGGTGGCCGTTTTGAATGGTAAGGCAATAGACCTATAAACGAACCCGCCCCCACAAAACCCGAAACAGGCCTTCACGCGCTATCAGCTTGAAGGCCTGTTTTTGTCTGTCCCCAGAACGACACAATATTCAACTTTCGACACCGCCATGCCCAGGCGAATGCCCCTTGCCATCAGGATGCAAAGACCCGCGATATCGCACAATCAAACCAATTCCCAACGGCGCGCTTAACTTTACATCGAAATGGAAAATGCCATTTTGCACATATTCACGGCTGTCGCTTTTGGGCAGCAAAAAACGTGGCAACGGAACCCCCATGAACCATCCGCGACGCACCGGCAATTGAATACCCGCATTAGTCGCATCCACATCCATTTCATAATTAAACACCCCAAAACCCTCGCAAAAGCGATAGGGTGTCGCAGCGCTACAGCAACGTGACCGGAAAATTCTCCCGCCAAAATTGCGCTGCCAGATCTCGCCTGTTTCGATACGGGTTTTTGTGACGCTCACCGCACATTTCTGACTGGCCGGTGGAAAACCAAAAAACCAGGCAATCGCGCGCGCAATCAGGGAACGCCCCCGGATGACTTCGGCCTGCCCCGAAAAACTTTCCACATCATGGACCGAATGCAACGCCCGAATTTCAGACGGCAAAAGAAACCATCGGTCCCGCAGCACAGATTGAAAAAGAGGGCGCACGGGATTTTCGTCCATCTGAAAGGATACAGACAGGTCCGTCATCGCCTGTTCGGTCTGAGGGCGGCTGGTTTCCGCAAGACAGGGGCGCGCACCTGCCGCCACCTGACCCAAAACACGGTTGCGAATCACCGCACGCGCGGCGATGGCCGGGATATACGGGCCATCACCAGCTTCTGCAATCAAACGCCAGCACCGCCGGACCGTTTCACCGTCCTTGGTGCCAATAACAACAACCTCCATGCCCCCACGGTCCGTGCCAAAGGGCCGGAGCATATCCGCCATCTTGCGGATGATACCGACACGAAAAGGCGTTACATCGAACATCCAGCGACGGCGCAGTTTCCCAACCCAAGACATCGCCGCGTTCAAAATGCCCAATTCCATCCCGGCACGAAACATCACCGACCTTGCGTTAAAGAAGCCCGGGAAAAGGCGAATATCAGGCACCTCGATAAACCGCGCCGTACGTTTTATGTCCGGGGCAAGACGCAAGTTTCGGGCGTCACTCCAGCACGCCTGATCGCACCAGACACCGCCACGCCAGACACGCGAAACCGTGCCCAATTGGCCAACAATGCCAGTGATCACCGACATGCCGCGCGGCGCGCGATTTCCCGGTAAAATCGCGCTTTCAATCAACAAAACCGCATCAAGCCCGTCACACAAATCAGATGCGATAGCGGACGATATACCCGGCACGGTAGACACCCCTGAGAGCAGGCATCTGTTATTCTGGCGTGCCGGACCATTCAGCACGGTTATGCCAGTGGTAAAGGCCGCATCGTCGGACAGATCAAGATAATCCGCACCATGATCAAGGCACATCCGCGCGATTTTATAAGGATCATCGCGATAGGTATGAAAGGGTCCGGCAGCATCCACCACCATATCCGGCGCAACGGAAAATATGCGTTCCGGGCAAGCATGCAGATCGACTTCCAAAGCAGCACAACCAAGATCATTCGCACATGCCTTGGCTTTGGCCCGATGACGCCCGGCAACAACCACATCATGCCCATCGCGCAGCAAAAGTTCGGCCAGACGCGAGCCAAAAACACCATAGCCGCCAAGAATGACGATTTTCATTCCATCAACCTTGCCCGAAGTTCCGGATCGGGAATGCCACACATATCCTTCCGGCCAAACAAACGATAACGGTTACGGGCAATAATGCGATAAAGCCAGTCCTGAACCGGGCGCGGCAACAGGCGCAGGGGCTGCAAACACAGGCCAGGGCCACCAATGCGCCGACCCGCCCGAATAATGGCCTCAAGGGAGCCATAGGCCTGGCCATCCATAATCAAAAGCCAGCTTTCAGGATCGTCGGCAGACATGCCGTAATGGGAAAGAAGTGCCCGGCCAAGGGGGCTTTGACTGCGGCAAATGCGAAATTCACCGGCTTTGTCAAAACGCGCAATCATCCGTGCACCAACGGAGCACAGTGCACATTCGCCATCCATCACCGTGATTGGCCCGGCATCATCAAACGGTGGAATAGACGGGTCCGACCGATACCCATATGGAGCCTGTGACCTGACAGCCTGCATGACACATCCTTGCACATCATCATCCGGGACGCTGGCAGGCTGCCTGATCAAAAGCCGTCAGGCAACTGTGCCATCCTTGCGCCCGCCAATCAGAAATTCGACATTGCCTTCCGGGCCGGTGATCGGGCTGGTGGCAAGGCCCAGAACGCGCCAACCGGGCAAATTTGCCAGCCAGTCGGAAATCGTATCACATACTTCCTGGTGCAGTTCGGGTTCACGCACGACACCCTTTTTGCCCACCCGTTCCTTGCCGACCTCGAATTGCGGTTTGATCAGCGCGACCAGATAACCGCCGGGCTTTACCCGTTCCATGCTGGCGGGCAAAACCGTGCGCAGACCAATAAAGCTGGCATCACACACAACAATATCAACAGGATCGGCAATCATTTCTGCCGTGACATGGCGGGCATTGGTTTTTTCCATCACCACCACACGCTCATCATTGCGCAGCTTCCAGTCAAGCTGGCCCTGCCCGACATCAATGGCATAAACCTTTGCTGCCCCCTTTTGCAGCAATACATCGGTAAAACCACCCGTGGAGCAGCCAACATCAATGCTGGTAAAACCGGTGACATCGATGTCAAATTCCGTCAGTCCCTTTTCCAGCTTCAGCCCGCCGCGCGAGACCCAAGGGTGGGGCTGCCCGCGCAGGGTGAGCGATATGTCGTCGCGCACCTGCATGCCGGGTTTGTCGAGGCGCTGCTCGCGGGTAAACACATCCCCGGCCATGATATGAGCCTGGGCTTTTGCAAGGCTTTCGACCATGCCCCGGTCGACAAGCATCTGATCCAAACGTTGTTTTTTTGCCATGCCGGTTTGTACCCCACCCCGGCAGAAAAATCACGCCCGGTTTTCGGGGGATCGTGCGTTAACTTGCCAACGGCTCTAAAAAGGCACGCGGCACCATCGCCAGCAAATCATTCAGGGCTTCACCCTGTACGGCAAGATGGGTGCGCATCAAATCGGCCGCGATATCCGCCTTGCCGCTGGCGATGGCATCAAGAATTTCGGCATGTTCATTATTGGATTTTTCCACCCGGCCCGGACGATGAAGCTGCAACCGGCGATAGGGCGAAAGCCGGTTGCGCACGGTTTTTGTCTGTTTTTCCAGATAGGAATTACGACAGCCGGCATAAATCGCCTCGTGAAAGCGTACATTGGCGGCATAATAGGCATCGGCATCCACCTGCCCGCGCAGGGCATCACATTCGGCCGACAGTTCATAAAGCCTGTCAATATCAGCCTTTGCCATGCGCCGTGCGGCCAGGCGGGCACACATGGCCTCAAGCTCGGCCATGACCTCGAACATTTCAATCAGTTCGGCAATGGTAATCGAGGCCACCACAGTACCGCGACGTGGCAGGGTCGCAACCAGCCCGCTGCGCGCCAAAGACTGCAATGCCTCGCGCACCGGGGTTCGCGAAACATTGAACCTCTCGCTCAGGCTGCGTTCATCAAGGCGGTCACCGGGTTGAAGCACACCCGTTACAATATCGCGTTCCAGCGCCTGAACCAGTTCTTCCGCCAGTTTACCATTCCGCGCCATACGGCACCCTCCATAAAAGCTCAAGCGTGGTATACCAGAACACATCTTTCGGTGTGTTTCAAAGAAATTCCATCCCAAAAATTCTCCTATCCGCGCTGCATTGCGAAATATAAAAGCGCATAAAACCGCCATTAACAGCGTTTCAGCCCCTCTTTCCTATGTGGCATTGCAAAAGGCCCATCTGGTATACAAAAATCAATAGACAGCATGCCAGGAATCTGCAACGCTTTCTCATATGGCGAACAAAGCCACAATAAAAAGCGCATAACGCGCATATGCGATTATTTAAAACGCAGCTTCATCCGGGAGGAAATGATGAAGATTTTTAGCTCGTCTCTCAAGGCATCGGTCGCAGCCCTTGCAATGGCGGCAACCGCCTTTGGCATGTCCAATATTGCCTCAGCCACCACCCTTAAACTGTCCCATCAATGGTCCACCAGCGATGTCCGCCACAAGGTGGCGGAAATCATTGCCAAAGAGGTCAAGGCTGCCAATGTGGATCTGGATATCCAGATTTTCCCGTCCGGTTCGCTGTTCAAGGCCAAAGAGCAGTGGACGCCAATGGAACGCGGCCAGCTTGACATGATTGTTTATCCGCTGGCTTATGCCGGTGGCCGCCACCCCGAATTCAACCTGACCCTGATGCCCGCCCTGATCAAAAACCATGATCACGCCAACCGGATGAACAAATCCGAATTCATGGATCGCCTGGAAAAGATCCTGAATGACAGCGGTGTTGTCACTGTGGCGCACGGCTGGCTGGCCGGTGGCTTTGCCTCGACCAAGGGCTGCATTCGCACCCCGGACGACGTTAAAGGCCTGCAAATCCGTGCGGCGGGTAAATCATTTGAACAAATGCTGCAGGGGGCTGGTGCCTCCATCGCCGCGATGCCCAGTTCAGAAATCTATCCGGCAATGCAGACTGGCGTTCTTGATGCCACCAACACAAGTTCGTCCAGCTTTGTTTCCTATCGTATCTATGAACAGGTTAAATGCTACACCCCGGCAGGTGCTAATGCCCTGTGGTTCATGTATCAGCCGGTTCTGATGTCAAAGAAAAGCTATGACGCCCTGAACGACGCCCAAAAAGATGCCTTGGCCGCAGCGGCAGAAAAGGCCGAAGCCTACTATGATGCCGAAGGCCGCAACGAAGACGAAACAAGCGTCAAGGTCTTCAAGGAAAACGGTGTAGAAATTGCAGACCTGACCGATGAAGACTTCCAGAAATGGCAGGATCTGGCGAAGGAAACCTCCTATGCCGAATTCGTCAAGGAAACCCCAGGCGGCCAGGAACTTCTTGATCTCGCCCTGTCGGTAAAATGACGTTTTCCCGGCGTCGCACGTCCTGCGGCGCCGGTCTTCCGACAAAAAACCTTGCATAAGGAGGCCACGCGTGAGCAACGCCGCCCCCCATTCCCCGTCACTTCCGATTGACATGCCCGAACCTTACGGGAGTACCCGGATTGTGCAGACAAAATCGTCAAACTCGCCGTTTCCGCCGCCGCCAGATATTGAACCACTCCCCACTGAACCAAAGGCGGGCAAGGCACAGATTCCGCCTTCACCAACGGGGGCCGTTGGCTCCTTCATTCATGGTGTGCATCTGCTCTCAAAGATATGCGGTGCGGCCTCTGCGGCCATGTTCACCATCGCCATGCTGATCATTTGTCAGCTGGTTTATATGCGCTATGTGCTCAATGCCTCCACGGTCTGGCAAACAGAGGCGGTGATTTTCCTGATGATCGGCGCAACCCTGGTCGGCCTGCCTTATGTGCAAATGATCCGCGGTCATGTGAATGTTGACCTGCTGCCGATGTATCTGAAACGCGGCAATCGTAAAATTCTTGCCGTGATCATTTTATTGTTCGGTCTGGCGATTAGCGGCTTGTTTGGTTTCTATGGGATTGAACTGGTCATTGACGCCTATGAAGGCGGCTGGCGGTCCGAAACAGTCTGGGGCGTTGCACTGTGGAAACCCTATAGCGCCCTGCCCATTGGTTTTTGCCTGCTGTTTTTGCAATTCCTGGCCGATCTTTTGGGCCTGATCACGAACCGCACTACGCCCTTCGACATCCCCGAAGACGCCGTATAAGGAGAGCACCTGATGGATCCCCTGCTTCTTGCTGCCCTTGTCGGCATCGCGACCACCCTTGTTCTTTTCTCCGGCATTCCGGTGGGCATTGGCCTGCTGGTGATCAGTGTCGGCTTTATCATGATCTTTGATGGCGTCGGTTCGCTGCCGCTATTGCCCGAAATTCTGTTTGGCAAACTGGAAAGTTTTGAAGTTCTTGCCATTCCCATGTTTATTCTAATGGGGGCGGTTGTGGCCTCCTCGCGCGCAGGCGGCGATCTTTATTCGGCGCTGGACCGCTGGCTGACCCGCGTTCCTGGCGGCCTGGTCATTTCCAATCTGGGGGCGTGTGCCATCTTTTCTGCCCTGTCCGGGTCATCCCCGGCGACCTGTGCCGCAATTGGCAAAATGGGCATTCCCGCCATGCGCGAACGCGGCTTTCCCGACACCGTGGCATCGGGGTCGATTGCGGCAGGCGGTACGCTTGGCATTCTGATCCCGCCCAGCGTCACCATGATCATTTATGGCATTTCCACCGAAACTTCGATTGGCCGCCTGTTTCTGGCAGGTTTGCTGCCAGGCCTGATGGTGACGGCCCTGTTTATGGCATGGTCGCTTTATTCCACATGGCAACAGGGCCATGCGGGCACCGCGCTAGCATCGGTTTCCTATAGCTGGAAAGAAAAATTCGAAATCCTGCCGCGCATTCTGCCCTTTCTGGTCATTATTGCAGCGGTATTGTTCGCGCTTTATGGCGGGGTGGCGACGCCATCGGAAACGGCGGGGGTTGGTGCACTGTTCTGCCTGCTCACGGCCGTTGTGGTTTACCGGATGTGGCAGCCTGGCAAAATCTGGCACATCCTGCGCGATACGACGCGTGAATCCGTGATGATTCTGCTGATCATCGGCGCGGCAGGATTGTTTAGCTATATGCTGTCGAGCCTGTTCATCACCCAGTCCATCGCCCACTGGATTTCGGACCTTGATGTTAATCGCTGGGTTTTGATGGCATTTATCAATGTGTTTTTGCTGATCAGCGGGTTTTTCCTGCCCCCCGTCGCTGTCATCCTGATGTCGGCACCCATCCTGCTGCCGGTGATCATCAATGCCGGGTTTGACCCGTACTGGTTTGCCGTGATCCTGACGATCAATATGGAAATCGGCCTGATCACCCCGCCGGTTGGCCTGAACCTGTATGTGATTAACGGCATTGCGCCGGATATCCGCCTGCAAACCATCCTGAAGGGTGCGATGCCCTATGTTGGCTGCATGTTTGTTGCCATCATCATCCTGTGCATTTTCCCTGAAATTGCCACCTGGCTGCCCAACGCCATGATCGGAGGAGGCCGCTAATGTCGCGAATGTCCGTTCGTAACTGGATTTCATCCATCGCCGATCGCGGGCGCGAGCTGCTTGACCTGCCGCTGAGCGCCCCGCAGGACCCGTTCATGCGCCTGGCAACGCTATGCCATGATCTAGTGTCGCAAAAGGGCGAAGCCCGTGGTACGGCCCTGGCCCGCGAAGTGGTGCGGGGCTGGGAAAATCTGGCGGAAAGCGAGCATCTGCGTTTTTTCACCATGATGCAGAACGAATTTTCCGCCGACCGCATTGCCGTGATTGAAGCCGCAGAGGCCTATAAAGCCGATCCCAATGAAAGCAACCTTGCAGCATTGACCCAGGCATCGGAACCTGCCCGCCAGGAGCTGCTGCGCCGCATTAATATGGCACCGGGCGGCACCCGCGCCATTGTCGATATGCGTAATTCCCTCCTCAATGCGCTTAAGGAAAACCGCCATCTTGAACCCCTTAATGCCGATATGCAGCACCTGCTGACAAGCTGGTTTAACCGGGGTTTTCTGGAACTGCGCCATATTGACTGGGAAACATCGGCATCGATCCTGGAAAAACTGATCCGCTATGAAGCGGTACATGAAATTCAGGGCTGGGATGATTTGCGCCGCCGCCTGGCCGATGACCGCAAATGTTTTGCCTTTTTCCACCCCGCCATGCCCGATGACCCGCTGATTTTTGTCGAGGTGGCCCTGGTGCATGGCCTGGCCGATAGTGTGCAGGCCCTGCTGGCCCCTGAAATTGATGAAACCGCGCAATCCAAAGCCAATACCGCCATTTTCTATTCGATCAGCAACTGCCAGACCGGCCTGCGCGGCATTTCCTTTGGCAATTTCCTGATCAAACAGGTGGTCGAGGAACTGAAGCGCGAGTTTCCCAAACTCGAACAATTTGCCACCCTGTCGCCGATTCCCGGTTTTATGGGCTGGCTGCGCACGCGGCAAAAATCCGACAATGACGATGCCAAGCAGGCCGCAGAAATCCTGACCGCAATGGAAGATGACAGTTGGGTAAATGATGCCGCCCGTGCCGAGGCGCTTAAAAAACCAACCCTACAACTTTGTGCACGATACCTTGCCCATGCCAAGCGTGGCAAAGCGCCGCTGGACCCAACCGCGCGCTTTCATCTTGGCAATGGCGCGCGTCTGGAACGCCTGAACTGGATGGGTGACATTTCAACCAAGGGATTGCGCCAGTCGGGCGGGATCATGGTGAATTACGCCTACCATCTGAATGATATTGAACGAAACCACGAATCACTGGTTAATGACGGCAAAATCGCGCTCTCGCGTGCCGTTTCACAGCTTGCCGGAAATCAAGGATAGCCTGCCATGTCACAAAACCTGCTTTTAGAATTCATCAAACGGTTCCCGGCCGATCGTTCGCGCCCGTTTCTGGTGGAATATGACGGGTCCGAAGTCAGCTTTGACAAACTTCTGGACCTTACGGGGCGCTATGCCAGCGTTCTGGCGTCTCATGGTGTGGTCAAAGGCGATCGCGTTGCCGTTCAGGTCGATAAATCGTCCGATGTGATCGCGCTTTATCTGGCCTGTTTACAGCTGGGGGCCATTCACCTGCCGCTCAACACTGCCTATACCGGCGATGAAATCGCCTATTTTCTGGGCGATGCTGCCCCGCGCGTTTTTGTTTGCATCCCGAACCGGCTTGAAACATCGCAGAACCTTGCCAGCAAAAACAATGTTGCCGCCGTTCTAACCCTGGGCACCAAGGGCGATGGCACCCTGAATGACCAAGCCGCCAGTGCGCACGCCAGCACCGATATTGCCGATGTGACCAGCGACGACATTGCTGCCATCCTGTACACCTCGGGCACCACGGGGCGTTCAAAGGGCGCGATGCTTAGTCATGGCAACCTGACGTCAAACGCCCTGACCCTTCATAAAGCCTGGGGCTTCCAGCCGGACGATGTATTACTCCATGCCCTTCCGCTGTTTCACACCCACGGGCTGTTTGTTGCGGTCAATATCATGCTGCTTAATGGTGGCAAGATCATTCTGCTGTCCAAATTTGATGCCGATGACGTGATCGAACGCCTGCCGAAATCCACTGTTTTAATGGGCGTTCCCACATTCTATACCCGCCTTCTGGCGCATCCCGGCTTCACCCGTGATGTCACTTCAAACATGCGGCTGTTTGTTTCAGGCTCCGCCCCGCTGCTGGCCGAAACCCACGACCAGTTTTTTGAACGCACGGGCCATAAAATCCTGGAACGCTATGGCATGACAGAAACCTGCATGAACACATCCAACCCGCTGGATGGCGAACGCCGCCCCGGTGCAGTTGGCCCGGCCCTGCCCGGCATTGAAGCCCGGGTGTGCGACAAGGATGGCAATATCCTGCCGCATGGCGAAATTGGCGTGCTGGAAGTTCGCGGCCCCAATGTGTTCAAGGGATACTGGCAAATGCCGGAAAAAACCGCATCCGAATTTCGCAAAGACGGTTTTTTTATTACCGGCGACCTCGCCACCCTGGGCGAGGACGGATACGTCACTATTGTTGGCCGCGACAAGGATTTGATCATTTCCGGCGGCTTTAACGTCTATCCCAAGGAAGTCGAAGAAGTGATTGGCGAGTATGACGAGGTGGGTGAAGTTGCCGTCTTTGGCCTGCCCCACCCCGATTTTGGCGAGGCGGTTGCCGCCGTGATCGTGCCAGCCAATGCAAATGGGTTTGATGAACAGGAACTGATCGCCCGTACCCAGGACAAACTGGCAAAATTCAAGGTACCCAAACGCATCTGGAAAATTGACGAACTGCCGCGTAACACGATGGGCAAGGTGCAAAAGGCCCAGTTGCGTAACGAATATGCCGATACCTTTAAAGGGGGCAAAAACTGATCTCCCGGTGGACGGGCGACGGCAGGCAGCAGCGCCCCCTTTGTGCGCGCCCTGCCGTCAGCCAATGTTTCACCATAACTGCGCCGGGCAACAATTGCTGTTGTCTGGCGCTTTTTTATTCGGTCAAATCACTCCTGTCCCCCTGATGGAGAAAGAAGCACATCATGTCCTCTTTTACCGCCCGTCAAATCATGATCGACGCACATGGCCCCGCCGGGAACATGATCGTCAAAAACATTCCCCTGGGCGTTCCCGGCCCCAGTGAAGTCCGCATCCGCCAAACCGCGATTGGTTTTAACTTTATCGATGTCTATCAGCGCAGCGGTGCCTATCCGCTTTCGCTTCCAAGCCCGCTGGGCCATGAAGCCGCCGGGGTGATCGAGGCCGTTGGCAGTGATGTCACCGATCTGAAAGTCGGCATGCGCGTGGCATACATCAATGCAGGCCTTGGCGCCTATGCCGATTTGCGCAATGTCAGCGCGGAAAAGCTGGTGCCCCTGCCCGATACTGTGTCGGATGAACAAGCTGCCGCCACCATTTTCAAGGGTATGACAGCGCAGTACCTGCTCAAACATACCTGCCCGGTTCAGGCTGGCGACATGGTGATTATCCATGCCGCTGCGGGTGGTGTTGGTCAAATCCTGTCGGGCTGGGCCAAGGCATTGGGGGCGTTTGTGGTGGGAACCGCTGGCTCGGACGAAAAATGCGCCATTGCGCGTGCAGCGGGTTGCGATATTGCCATTAATTACCGCAACGAAAACTGGGTGGAAGAACTGCTGGCCGCGACCAAGGGCCGCAAGGCGCGCGTGGTGTATGATTCGGTTGGCAAACACACCTTTCTGCAGTCGCTGGACCTGGCACAGCCTTTTGGCATGGTGGTGCTGTTTGGGGCGGCATCCGGCCCGGCACCCGATATTTCGCCGGAAATCCTTAATAAAAAGGGCTGCCTGTTTTTAACCCGGCCATCGGTTTTTCCGCACAATGCAACGCCGGAACGTTTCCGTGCCAATGCGGCGGATGTGTTTGATGCCATTGCCAAGGGTTTCGTCAAAGTGGAAATCGCGGCGCGTTTTGCCCTTGAGGACGCCCCCGCAGCCCACGAACTGGCCGAAAGCCGGGCATCAAGCGGGGCCATCCTGATGGTACCCTGATCAGTCCTGAAGTGTCACCATCGCCAGCCCATTTGCTGTTTTCCCCAAAACCACCGGATCGGGCTGGCTGTTATCTGCCAAAAGAACTAGGTTCAGGGACGCACCTTCTGGCAACAGGCAGATAAACATGAAGAATTCGGCCCTTTGGTATCGGCAGTTTGGCGACCCGCTCGACGTTCTTGGCCTTGAAACAACCCCACTGAAACCGCTTGAAAGCGGGCTGGTTCGGGTGGAAATGATCGCCGCGCCCATAAACCCGTCCGACCTGATTCCGGTAACGGGGGCCTATCACCATCGCATTTCGACGCCGCAAATTGCCGGGTATGAAGGGCTGGGCACCCTTGTTGAAAAGGCCGCGGACGCGACCTGCCCGTTTTCGGTGGGGCAGCGGGTCATGCCCCTGCGCACAACCGGCACCTGGCAAAACTTTGTCGATGCCGATCCCGCCTTGATGGTCGCTGTGCCCGACAACATCCCGGACGACATTGCGCTACGTGGCTATATCAATCCGCTGGCGGCATGGTTGATGCTTGATCTTTGGCCGGTAAAGGACAAAAACATCCTTGTGACCGCTGCCGGGTCTTCCTGTGCGGGCCTGTTAACTCAATGGGCATTGGCACAGGGCGCAGCCTCTGTTACCGGCATATACCGCAGCGCCGTGCGCAAAACCGGCATTGAAGAGCTTGGGGCCCATCCCGTTGATATGACCAACGAAGCCGCCCTGACAGACGCGGCCAACAGCGCCGACATTGTATTTGATGCCGTGGGCGGCGACCTTGCCCGACAGTTACTCGCACATATGCCCGACGGCAGTGTTCTGGTGTCCTATGGCCTGTTGTCAGGCCAGCTTTTCGCCCTGCCGGAAAATGCCGTGGCGCGCATTAAGCGGTTTCATCTGCGCGACCGGCTGGAAACCGTTTCGCCCGCTAAATGGCAGGGCTGGTTTGATCAGCTTTGGCCGCTGCTACACGATGCCAGCCTGCCGCCGATTGCGGTTTTTGACCTGGCAGACTGGAAAAACGCCATTAACTTTTTTCATCAGCCCGGCCGGTTGGAAAAACCGGTTTTGCAATTCTGATACCGGGATCACCCCCACCATCAAACAGGACGGTAAACACCATGAACGACATGCAACATCCCAAAGTCGCGTTTGTGACCGGTGGCGCCCAAGGGCTGGGTTTGGGCATCAGCCTGCATTTGCTCGATGCCGGTTGGAAAGTCATGATGTTTGATCTTGATGAAGAAGCAGGCCGCGAGGCAATGGAGGCCCTGAACGCGGATAAGCGGGAACGCTGCCTGTTTTTTGCCGGTGACGTCGCGAATGAGGACGATGTTGCCCTTGCCATCCAGCGCACGATTGACCGCTTTGGCCGCATTGACGGGCTGGTGAACAATGCCAGCATCGCCAATCCCGATAATGGCCCGTTTGAACATCTGGATTGGGAAAACTGGCGTCGCGTGATCAATGTCAATCTGGGCGGGGCGTTTCTGGCGGCCAAACACGCCACCCAGCATTTGCGCAAAAGCAAGGGTGCCATCGTTAACATCGCCTCCACCCGCGCCTTTCAGTCCGAAGCCAATAGCGAGGCCTATGCCGCCACCAAAGGCGGGCTTGTCGCGCTGACCCATGCCATGGCCGTCAGCCTTTCGGGGGCGGTGCGCGTGAATGCCATTGCACCGGGCTGGATCGAGGTTGCGGACTGGCAAAAATCGGCCAACCGCAGCACGCCGGTCCATAGCGAAACCGACAAAAGCCAGCATCCGGCCGGGCGTGTCGGTATCCCGGCAGATATTGCCAATGCGGTGGCCTTTTTACTCGATGGAGAAAAGTCCGGCTTTATCACCGGGGAAACCCTGCGCATTGATGGCGGCATGACTCATAAAATGATCTATAAGGACTAACCCGTTTCTTCTGCGACTCGCTCGCAATATCACGAATTTTGGTTTTCCTATAGGGCTGCTGAGGGGCTGGTAAGAAAGTACTTTCACCAGCCAAATTGCGTTGTACACGCCAAAATACACGCAAAAAGAGAACCCACCTTAAGTTTCCCCAAAATTTACACGCACAGATTTCAAATCCTTGAAACGGCAAATTGCAAAACTGAACAATTATATCGCAAATGATAGTGATGATCATTATCGTTGAGATTAATTATCAATAGTGATAACCGGGAGCAGTTTTGCAGGTCAGCGGACCTGCGCAATAGTCTTGGGAAACCGATATGTCATTTTCTGCAAAATGCCGCCGCCCATTTGGGTTGGCACTGCTGGCGTCGGCAAGCCTTCTTGCCCTTTCTTCCGCGCCTGTTTCCGCACAGGAAACCACCAAGTCCCAAAAGCCGGATGAACAGGCCGTGAAGCTTGCCCCCATCACCATCGAAGGCCAGGCCCAAAACGAGGCTGGCGATCCCACCCCGTCCGTCTATGCGGGCGGTCAGGTTGCCTCGGGCGGACGTGCCGGTGTTCTGGGCAACAAGGATGTGCTCGACACCGCCATCAACAGTTCGGCCTATACGGAAAAACTGATCAAGGACCAGCAGGCCGATACCATTGCCGATGTGGTCGATAATGACCCCGGCGTGATCACATCCTACAGCTATGGCGGGTCGGGCGACCGTTACATGATCCGGGGATTTGTGCTGGATGGCGATGATGTGTCGCTGGACGGCCTGTATGGCACGGCCCCGCGTCAATTGGTCGATGTTTCGATGTATGACCGTGTTGAAGTCACCAAGGGGGCATCGGGCTTTTTGAACGGCATGTCACCGGGCGGCAGCGGCATTGGCGGGTCCATCAACCTGGTGCCCAAGCGTGCAACAGATACCCCCATCACCAGCCTGACCACCACCTACGGCATGGACAGCGAAGTAGGTACCCATCTTGATGTCGGTCGCCGTTTTGGCAAGGACAAGCAGTTTGGCATTCGCGCGAACCTGAAATACGCCAATGGCAATACCGCAATCGACGACGAGCAGCGCGAAACCGTTGCCGGGGCGTTGTCATTTGATTATCGCGGCGACGACACCCGCATCACCATCGATAGCGGCCATAACGAAAAAAACATCGATCATAGCCGCACCTCCATCACGCTTAACAGCGCCCTTACCAGTATTCCCGATGCGCCGTCTGCATCGCACAATTTCAACGCCGATGGCACCTGGGCCGATTTGCAGGATGATTTCATTCAGGGCCGTGTCGAACATGACTTCAATGAAAATGTCATGGGCTACATCGCGCTCGGCACCCGGCATATGGAGGAATCCGGTATCTATTCCACCTCGCGGATTGATGGTACCGATGGCACCATGAGCTATAGCAGCTCCTATATTGTGCGCAACGATACCACCAACACGGCAATGGGCGGGGCGCGCATCAAGTTCGATACGCTGGACGTATCACATGAACTGAATGTCGGTGCATCAGGCATGTGGAATAAAAGCCACCAGGCCTGGGCCTTTGGTACCGCCCCCCGCGCTACCGGCAATATTTATGGCGAAACTCCATCATCCTTTCCGCCGCTAGGCACGCCGTCGGGCAATCTTGGTGATCCGACCTTGCGCAATACCACCACCGTTTCCAGCCTGTTCATCGCCGATACCGCCAGTTTTCTGGATGATCGCCTGCATATCACAGCCGGCATTCGTCACCAGACGGTGCAAACAACAACCTTCTCGCTTGCTGATGGCAGCCAAAGTGCCAATCAAAAAGTCGATGAAGATTCACCGATGGTCGGCATCGTCGCCAATGTGACCGAGCAGGTTTCTGTTTATGCCAACTATACCGAGGCGCTTTCTGTCGGGCAGACGGCACCGTTTTCGGGTGTCAGCAACCCCGGCGAACAGCTTGATCCCTATGTGTCGAAACAATACGAAGTGGGCACCAAGGCCGATTTTGGCACCTTTGGCGGCTCTATCGCCCTGTTCCAGATCGAGGAACCCTCGGCCTTTGTCCGCAATGGCACCTATGTTGCCGATGGCACACAACGCAATCGCGGGCTTGAATTTCAGGTCTTTGGCGAACCTGTGACCGGAACGCGCATTTTGGGTGGCGTCACCCTTTATGATGCCAAACTGACCGATTTGAACAATGCCGCCGACGAAGGCAACACCCCGATTGGCGTGCCCGATTATATCGCCAAGCTGGGCGTTGAATACGATCTGCCTTTTGTTAAGGGCGCAACGATCAACGCCCGTGTGGTTCATACCGGCAGCCAATATGCCAATACCGCCAACAGTCTGGAAATTCCGTCCTGGACCCGCCTTGATCTTGGTGCACGCTATGAAACCGACATTCGCACCTATCCGGTCACGCTGCGCGCCAATGTCGAAAATGTCACCAATAACGATTATTGGGCATCGGCCAATGGCGGGTACCTTACGATGGGCGCACCGCTGACGGCGAAACTGTCATTGACGGTTGATTTTTAATCGCTTCAACAGTTCAAACACACAAAAGGCCGCCTGTTTTGCACAGGTGGCCTTTTTCAATTTGCATCCCGCCCAAAGGCAGGTTTACACACCGAAAACAAACAATGTCGTAAATATCGTCACGATCAACATCAGCATCGCCCTTGCAAACAGGGAGTGCAACGGCATCCAGGCCGCATCGACGGGGCGCTGTTCATGCGCGATTAAAACCATCATATATCCGTCATGCCTTCGTTTTCGGCCCGGGAAATGGCCTCTTTTAACTGTGCATCCCGCTTTGGTTCGGCATCCTGGGCCATTGCACCGCATCCACCGCGATCAACCAAAATCGCAAGATCCAGTTCCCGGGGGTCAATAGTCAATGTGCGTGCGCCGGTTTTGCTACGCACATGCAGCAATGTTGCAATCCGGCGGTAGGCCAGGAAGGAAACCCCTTCAATCAGTTCTTCATCGGTTTCAACGTCATACTCGCCCGCAGGAAAGGTTTCATCGTAACCGTTCAAATAAAAGGGCCCGGAAAACGCAACCGGCTTGTGTGTTACGCGCGTGATTGGCATTTTCGTCACCTTGGAATTACGAAAAAGTAACAGTAAAACGGGGGTTTTCGCCCCCGATCACCGCTTAGATTCGCACAAATGCGCGAACTAAACTTTTTTCGAGGATTTTGCTTCGGGTTTTGCCTTCGGCACTGCCGCGTCAACCGGATGGGAGACGTTTTGCGTTTTCGCATCGGCAGAAGTGGAAGGCTTGTTCTGAGAGGCAGAGAATTTCTGGAAACTCATCATGCTTCCTCCATTTTGAAAGTCAGGGGTCTGACTTAAGAAATGAACATTGCACCCTATAAATATAAAAGTCAATTTATTTACAAATAAATGCAAAATACAAAAGCCGATAATCGAATAAATACTTGTGAATATTCACAGAAAACACAAATAAATATCAAGTAAAATTCAAAACCCACACAAAACAAAAAAACGCCGCCAAATACAATTTGGCGACGTTTCACATCTCAAGTCAAACAATGTCATGGCAGGCTCGTTTCACAAGCCAGATCAGACCGTTGCCGGGTTTCAGCGCCTCAGGATCAGAACCTGAAACCACCGTGTTTCAGGCCCGCGCCTTGCTTTCATCCAGGCCCAGTGCCGACAATGCGGTGCTGACAATCGCGCTGGCATCAAGGCCGGCTTCGGCATATTGTTTTTCGGGTTTGTCATGGTCCAGCAGCGTATCGGGCAAGGTCATGGTCCTTACCTTCAGGCCCATATCCAGCAAACCCTGCCCTGCCATATGCTGCAAGACCAGCGCACCAAACCCGCAAATTGATCCTTCTTCGATCGTAATCAGCACTTCATGATTACGCGCCAGTTTCTCGATCAATTCACCGTCCAGCGGCTTGGCAAAGCGGGCATCGGCCACCGTGGTGGAAAGGCCCCGTGCTGCCAGATCCTCGGCTGCAGAAAGGGATTCCGCAAGGCGGGTACCATAGGAAAGAATGGCAACTTTGCTGCCTTCACGCAAAACACGCCCCTTGCCAATTTCCAGAACCTGACCTTCAGCAGGCAGTTCAACACCAACACCCTCGCCGCGCGGATATCGAAACGCGCTGGGGCGGTCATCAATGGCCCAGGCCGTGGTGGTCATATGGACCAGTTCGGCTTCGTCGGCCGGGGCCATCAGCACGATATTGGGCAAACATCCCAGATAGGCCAGATCATACGCCCCGGCATGGGTCGCGCCATCGGCCCCCACAAGACCAGCACGATCAAGCGCAAAACGCACCGGCAGGTTTTGCACCACCACATCATGCACCAACTGGTCATAGCCGCGTTGCAGGAAAGTGGAATAAATGGTGCAAAACGGTTTGTACCCTTCACACGCCATACCGGCAGCAAAGGTCACGGCATGCTGTTCGGCAATGCCAACATCAAAGGACCGTTCCGGGAAGGCATCGGCAAACAGGTTAACCCCCGTGCCCGATGGCATGGCGGCGGTAATCGCCGTTACCTTTTCGTCCTTCTGCCCCAGCTTGACCAGCGTTTCACCATAAACCTTGGTGTAGGACGGTGCATTGGGGGTTGGCTTGGCCTGCTTGCCCGTTACCACGTCAAACTTGGCAACGCCGTGATATTTATCCGCCGCATGTTCCGCCGGGGCATAACCCTTGCCCTTCTGCGTCACGGCATGGATCAATACCGGGCCATCAAGGTCGGCATCGCGCACATTTTTCAGAACCGGCAATAAATGGTCCAGGTTATGCCCGTCAATCGGTCCGACATAGAAGAACCCCATTTCTTCAAACAGGGTGCCCCCCGTTACCATACCACGGGTATATTCCTCTATTTTGCGGGCGGCTTCCTCGATCTGGCGGGGCAAATGTTTGGTCAGCCCCTTGGCCGCATTGCGCAACCCCTGATAGCTTTTGCCCGAAATCAACCGGGACAGATAGCCCGACATGGAGCCCACCGGCGGGGCAATCGACATGTCATTGTCGTTCAAAATCACAATCAGGCGCTGGTCGGTCGCAGCCGCATTGTTCATGGCTTCATAGGCCATGCCCGCACTCATCGCGCCATCGCCAATCACGGCAATCACGTTTTTGCGTTTGTCATCCGATAGCTGATTGGCCACCGCCATGCCCAAACCCGCCGAAATCGAGGTAGAGCTATGGCCCGCCCCAAACGGGTCATATTCGGATTCCGCGCGTTTGGTAAAGCCCGACAGCCCGCCGCCCTGGCGCAGGGTACGAATACGGTCACGCCGCCCGGTCAGAATTTTATGCGGATAGCACTGATGCCCCACATCCCAGATCAAACGGTCATGCGGGGTATCAAACAGGTAATGGATGGCAACGGTCAGTTCGACCACACCCAGCCCGGCCCCCAAATGCCCGCCCGTGACCGAGACGGCATCAATGGTTTCCTGTCGCAATTCATCGGCAAGCTGTCGCAGTTGCGCTGGCTGCAACTTGCGCAGGTCTGACGGGATCGTAACAGTGTCAAGCAGCGGGGTCTTGGAGGTGGTCATGCCGAACTCGATTTTTGTGTTCTCTCAGCGTTTGATTTCATGACAACAGGGTGACGCTTTGGCAATCCCATTGCAAGGGCCGTAAAATAGCGGGGTTAAACAAAATTAGCGACCCCGAAATTACGCCAAATTCAGCGCGTTAAAACACGATCCAGAAAATGCCCGACAAGCTGCTGCACACTGTTATGAATATGCTGTCTTTCGCGGCCAAAATCCCGGCACAAATGGGGGAAATTTTGCGCAATAAAATCGGTACAGGGTGGCAAAAACGAATAATGCCCCGCCCCCTTGATGCGCACAAAACCGGCCCTACCCTGCAACAACTGGCGAAAACGCGCAGCATTGACATCATGGGGCAAAACTTCATCGGTTTCCGCCTCGATCACCAGCATCGGAACATCAACATTTTCAAACCCGGCGGATGTTGCCGCCACGCCAAAGGCCGGCGCAATGGCAATGATGGCCGAAATGCGGTCATCGCCGGCAGGCACAATTGGCGCACCATAGCGATCGTGCAAACGGTTTAACGCCCTCTGATCAGGCACAAATTCGCAAATCACCCGGTCTGAGTCGCGATTGATGGCGCAATAACGCTGCCATTCCCCGGCATCGAACTGCCAGCCCGCCAGTTTGAAAACCGTTGCCCCGCCCGCCGAATGCCCCAGGGCGCAAATGCGGGTGGCATCAATATGCGGGGCAATATCATCCTGCGCCAACAGAAGGTCCAGCGCCTGTTTCATTTCCAGCGGGCGCCGTTCAATAATCGCCAATGACCGCGCATCCGCGGCATCAAGGTAATTATCGCCATTATGCTGCAACGCCGCGACAATATAGCCGCGCCGGGCCAGATATTCCGCCAGCCAGAAATGCACAAAACGGTGCCCTTCCGAGCCATGCGAAATCAGTACCAGTGGAAACGGCCCGCCCGGCGCGAAATCACCATTGCGGACCGCCATGCTGGCAACGCCCATATGGCGTACTGGCGTTTCTGTGCCCTCTGACGGGTACCACAGGGCCAACGGGAACGGGTCCTTGTCAAACACCCGGTCCCGAAAGCCTGCATGATAGGCGGGTTTTTCCTGCATCTCCGGCATAAGGCAGCTCTGTTTTGCCCTATGGGTCAGCGTTTGCGATCAATCACAAATCGCGCAACCGCCCGCAAGGGCTCTGCCTCGTCATCAAACGCGTCAAGATGATGAATGGCCTGATCACACAGCATCTGTGCCTGCTCGCGGGCCCGCTCCAGGCCCAGCAGCTTCACATAAGTGGATTTTTCCTGCTCCTGGTCCTTGCCTGCCGTTTTGCCCAGATCATTACTGCTGGCTTCTACATCCAGAAGGTCATCCTTGATCTGGAAGGCCAGCCCCATGTCATGGGCATAGGCCCGCAGTCCCACACGCATTGTATTGGGGGCCTTGCCCAAAATTGCCCCGGCTTCACAGGCAAAGGCGAATATCCGCCCGGTTTTAAGCAAGTGCAATTGCGTCACCTGCGTTTCGCTCAGGCTTTTGCCCTCGCCGGTCAGATCAATCATTTGCCCACCGACCATGCCATAGGGGCCTGCCGCCCGCGCCATCGCGCGCACAAGCTGGGTGCAGACACGGGGGTCGGGGTGGGTTTCTTCATCGGCCAGCACTTCAAAGGCCTGGGTCAACAGGGCATCACCCGCCAGAATGGCGGTTGCCTCGTCAAACTGCTTATGGCAGCTCGGTTTGCCGCGCCGCAGATCATCGTTATCCATGGCGGGCAAATCGTCATGGATCAGCGAATAGGTATGCACCATTTCAATCGCGGCGGCCACACGAAGCGCCGATGTCCGTGATACCTTGAAAAGCGCGGAAGACGCCATGACCAAAAACGGTCGCAGGCGTTTGCCTTCGCCCATTGTCGAATACCGCATCGCCTCAAACAGGCGTTCTTCAATCTGCCCGTCAGGACGCGGCAGAATTTTGTCAAGCATGTCGCCAAGATCGGCCGATGCCTCTCCCAGCGCAGAAATCAGGTCATAGCTCACCCGGGACTCCGCCTTGAATGTGGTTATTCGATTTCGGTGGCTGTTGCGCCGGGTTTGCCATCCGCCCCCAGCGTAATTTTTTCGATGCGTTCTTCGGCCGCCCGCAATTTGTCTGCGCAATGGCGTTTCAATGCGGCCCCGCGTTCATAGGATGCAATCGCGTCATCAAGGCCCACCTGCCCCTGTTCAAGCTGCCGCACCAGATTTTCAAGCTGGCCCAAAGCCTCCTCGAAGCTCAGTTTGGCGATATCTTCGGGAATTACAGGATTTGCGTCCGACATGTTTGCTCCTTTTTATTGGCTGGGCGGAGTTTACGCGCAAGGCCCCAGCAGGGCAATACAAAGCCCGGCCCGACTTTGCCCATATCACGCAATTTCTCCGTCAGATTGCGATTGACGGTTGGATCACCCCGTCATCAAGGCCCGCACATGCGCCAATACCGAGGATGCCAGCGACGGCAGATCATATCCGCCTTCCAGAATCGATACCAAACGGTTCTCGCAACATTGCCCGGCGACGGCCAAAAGCTGCTCGGTCATCCAGGTAAAATCACTTTCCACCAGGGCCAGGCCTGCCAGCGGGTCATTACGATGCGCATCAAACCCGGCAGAAACAATCAACAATTCCGGGGCAAAATCGATCAGACCGGGAACCACATAGTCATGAAACGCCTTTTGGATTTCTGCCGTGCCCGCACCTGCCGTCAGCCCAACATTCAGGATATTATTGGCACATCCCCGATCCATCGGGTCGCCTGTGCCGGGATAAAGCGGCCATTGATGGGTAGAGCAATAAAACAGATCAGGATCATGATAAAAAAGATCCTGCGTACCATTGCCGTGATGCACATCGAAATCCATCACCGCAACCCGCTTGATGCCATAAGTTTCCCGCGCATAGCGCGCGGCAACCGCTGCATTGTTAAACAGGCAAAAGCCCATTGCGCGTTCATATTCGGCATGATGCCCCGGTGGGCGCACCCCGACAAAGGCATTGCGTTCATGCCCCTGCATCACCGCATCCACCGCAACACAGGACCCGCCAACCGCCCGCAATGCCGCCTCGCCCGAGGCGGGTGATACATAGGTATCGCCATCCAGCGATATTTCGCCCTTTTCGGGAATTTTGGCAAAGATGCGATCCACATAGACCGGGTCATGCACCCGTTTGATCAGGTCGATATCGGCCCGCCGCGCCTCTTCACGATGCAAAAACATGAATTCTTCGGCTTCAAGAACCCGTTGAATAACCCGCAGGCGGTCCGGTTGCTCCGGGTGGCCGTGGCCAGGATCATGCTCAATGCAGGCACGATGCGAAACAAACAATGTTGCCATACCCGTCTGCTGCCTCCCGTTTATATGCCGGTTTGTTTTGCATTATCACCCAAAGCGGCCCTGCCGCCTCTAAATGATCATATGCCCGGCTTGTTGTAACAATATGTAACGCTTGGGTTGACGCAACCAAGAAACAATTGCAATTTAATTCTTCTTTGCATATTTGGGCGCAACCTGCCTTGGCATAAATCACATACATCTTCAAATAAACCCGACCAAAGTCCAATTTGGCCCGTTTTTGCGAAGTAATCTTAAAGTTTTCCGTCAATTTACAAATCAGACTTTGCGACTGCTCGAATAGACAAATATAATACTTTTGAACAGGAATGCGGATGGCATCACACTTATGCCTGCCCGCGATCAGCCTACAAATGAGCCACAGTTGTGAAAAGATGGACAACGTTCCATCTGTGATAACGGGGTAAATTATCACGCATTCACAACCGGGATCACGACCGGAATGAAATGAGGCACATGGAAATAAAAGAATTAGAACAACAAGCCGGAAGGGCCAGCGCCCTCCTCAAGGCCATGAGCAACCAAAGTCGATTGATGATCTTATGCCAGTTACACAATGGCGAACGATCTGTCGGCGAACTTGAAAAGATCATCGGGTTAAGCCAGTCTGCCCTGTCCCAGCATCTTGCGAGATTGCGGCGGGACCAGTTGGTCAAGACGCGGCGCGAAGCACAGACAATCTATTATTCCCTCAATGGCGAAGAAGCCGTCCGCATCATCAAAACACTGTACGACCTTTATTGTTGCGACAGCCGGGGCTCCATCGTCGCATAATTCCGCACATCCGGGCGGCAACATTTCCAAGTTGGCAATATCCGTTTTGTTTCATGTTGGCAAAACGGCGGGTTCCTTTACGCCGGTATCACGGCATATGACGTCAACATACGGCCCCAAACCCTGTTCATAAAAAAATGACCCGCCGCCCTCCACAGGCGACAGGTCATTTTTCATTTCATATGGTTTCATATGGAAGGCCAAACCCGCCCTTAAAGCGGTTTGTCTTTAATCACATTGCGGCGGCGGCAATTCACGTACCTTGATCAAATCGCCCCGCAGTTTGAAATCGCCAAAGTTTTGTACCAGTCCCTGGGTAATCCCGTTCTGGCCATAATCAACCGACATTTCGTAAGCAGGCTGTTCTGCGTCATCATCCATCGGGAAAAAGGCCATGCTAATACGATGAAATGGCTTATCGACGATATGGTCTTCATCGCGTGCGGCGTTTTCAGCCTTTTTCGCACCAGAAATCACTGCGGAAATACGATAAACCGGTGTATCACCCGCGCCGTCAAACACCCGGTCATTGCTATATCCCTCGCCATCCATCGCATGCTGCATAAGCTTGATCGAATGCTGGGTCGGAAACAGGGTATCAACAGGCAGGTCCTCGGTGACTTCAACCGGCTTTTCGTAATGCACCACAACCTTGTCATCCAGGCGTTCGGCATCGCCGTTTACTTCGTCAGTCAAATAACCGTCCTGAAAGTCGCGCACGCGAAACCGATAATGTTTTGCCGCAAAATCTTCCCACTGCGTCATGCTATAGGATGAATTAATCGCACCACCCTGAGGGCCCTGCAAAATCAGCGAATTGCGATATTCGGAAATCCAGCCGTCACACACCTTTTCAAACCGAAAACCAAAGGCCCCCCGCGCAGCAACAACAGAGCTATTGGCACTGGTCGAAACCAGCCGCAGCTTATATTCGGCGACATGTGACACCAGACCATTCGCGGCAGGAGACGACGGCCCAGCCTGTGCACTACATCCGCCCAATGCGGCACCAAAGGTCACTGCGACCGCAAGCGTTGCATAGCGGCCGACCGCATTTCGCACTATTTTTGGCAAATCTATTCTCCGCTGCCGACGATATTTAAAATCCACGAATCCTTAACGCCATTTTTGGCAGTAACAAGGCGCAAGTCATTTGCCCGCGCCATATTCATTGGACCTACTGCAATTCTAAGATAAGGGGTACCCTCTACCGTCGCAGGAATCAATTGCGGATGATATTGCGAAAACTGATCCAGGGCGATGCGGGCGCGCTTCTGGCTGTTAAAACTGCCCAGCACAACATATTTCCCCGCACTGACCGCATCCCGTGCCGATGTTTCAAAGGCATCCTGACCCGATGCCTGCTTATGGGCATCCGGCCCGACAACACCCCCTTTTAACGAGGTTTTATTTACCGCTTTGGCCCCCGCTGGTGCGGGCGGCAATTTGGATTTAGATACGTGACCCGGTTCAACATCCGGCATTTTGCCTGGCGCATCCGCTTGCATGGCATCCGGTGCAACGCTGGCCTGCGGTCCATTCACATTATCGGTTCCCGCAGTTTCCTGTGCGGATCGGTCTTTATTGTTGCTGGCCGGTTTCGCATCAGGCAGGGCTGCCGTTTCCGTGCGCGGGGCATCGTCTGGCAGGGAAGCCATATCCTTTTGCGCCACAACGGGCGGGGTATCCGTATCCCCATTATGCCGATTGCCCGTCTTTGCCGCCTCATCCTTGCGGGAGGCAACAGGCCCATCCCCTCGCCCGGGCTGATCAAGCTGGCTGGCGGCAGGTGGCAGATCAACGATCATGACATCGGCTGAATTGCCAAGCGGGTGTAATCGCCTGTGGCCGGGTTTGCCCCAATCCTCGACCGGCGCGTTAACCGCATAAACAGTGGAACGTGCCCCCGAAAGCGGCGCAATTGCCGATGACCCATTGCGATCAACAAACCCCATCACCGCCCCGGAATCCACCTTGCAATCGCCATTACCAAACAATGACGCATCCGTCCCACACCCCTGCCCCGCGACAAGTGCGCGCTGGTTTTCGGCAACGGTGCGCCCTGTCGTTACATAGCTGATCACGTCATCGGCCAATCTGGATAACGTCGTATCATCCCCCGATCCACCACATGCCGTCAGGAAAAGGGGGGCTGCTGCTATCAGAAACTTTTTCACGGCCCGTCTCCCATCGAAAAAACGTCCTTATCCAATTCTGACGGACAGCACCTTAATATAAGGGTAACGCCAGTTGCAAATTCGCAACAAAAAAGAGCGATCAGCCTTGCCAATCGCTCTTTTCGCGCATTTCCGTCACGGGCAAATGCCGTGATCAGTCTTTTTTCGCCTTCGGCGGCAACTGAACCCGCAAATGCAGTTCTTTCAGCTGGCGGTCATCAACAACCGACGGCGCATTCATCATCAGGTCCTGTGCCTGCTGGTTCAGCGGGAAGGCAATGACCTCGCGAATGTTCGGTTCATCGGCCAGCAGCATGACGATACGGTCAACACCCGGGGCCGAACCACCGTGCGGCGGCGCGCCGAATTTGAATGCGTTCAACATGCCGCCAAAGCGGTCTTCGACAACTTCCTTGCCATAACCGGCAATTTCAAACGCCTTGTACATGATATCCGGGCGATGGTTACGAATGGCACCCGACGACAGCTCGATACCGTTACAAACGATGTCATACTGCCAGGCTTTAATATCCAGCGGGTTCATGTTTTCAAGGGCTTCAAGCCCACCCTGCGGCATCGAGAACGGGTTGTGGCTGAATTCGATCTTGCCGTCGTCGTCTTCCTCGAACATCGGGAAATCAACAATCCAGCAGAACTTGAACTTGCCTTCTTCGCGCAAGCCAAGATCGTCGCAAATCTTTTCACGCGACTTACCGGCAAACTTGGCCGCGGGCAGCGGCTTGTCACAGGCAAAGAACACCGCATCGCCATTGGCAACACCGGTGGTTTCCTTGATCGATGCAATGCGCTCGGCATCCAGGTTCTTGGCAATCGGGCCTTTGGCTTCGCCGTTTTCATCATAAACGATGTAACCAAGACCAGCAGCACCCTCTTCACGGGCCCAGGCATTCAGCTTGTCAAAGAAGCTGCGCGGACGATTGGCAGCCCCCGGTGCCGGAATGGCACGCACCACCGAACCTTTTTCGATGTTGCTGGCAAAAATACCGAAATTCGAGCCGCGGAACGCTTCGGTCACATCCGAAATCACCAGCGGGTTACGCAGGTCCGGTTTGTCCGAACCGTATTTCGCCATCGATTCATCAAACGGAATACGCGGGAACGGATAATCGGTTACTTCGCGACCACCACCAAATTCAACGAAAATCTCGTGCAGGACCGGCTCGATCGCGGCGAAAACGTCGTCCTGGGTGGCAAAGGCCATTTCAAAGTCGAGCTGATAAAACTCGCCCGGCGACCGGTCAGCGCGGGCATCTTCGTCGCGGAAGCACGGTGCGATCTGGAAGTAACGATCGAACCCTGAAACCATCAGCAACTGTTTGAACTGCTGGGGAGCCTGCGGCAGGGCATAGAATTTGCCCGGATGGGTGCGCGACGGCACCAGGAAGTCACGCGCACCTTCCGGCGAGGATGCGGTCAGAATCGGCGTCTGAATTTCAAGGAAACCCTGTGCCGTCATTTTTTGGCGCATAGCCGAAATGACCTGCGAACGCAGAACGATGTTTTTATGAACGCTTTCGCGACGCAGATCGAGGTAACGGTGGCGCAGGCGAACTTCTTCGCCATATTCGACATCACCAAAAACCGGCATCGGCAGCACATCGGCCGAGGACTGCACTTCGATGTTCGACGCGTAAACTTCGATTTCACCGGTCGGCAGGTTCGGGTTGATGGTTTCGGGGGTGCGTTTAACCACCTTACCGTCAACCGTGATCACGCTTTCGGCGCGCGATTTGTCCAGAACCTCGAACAGCGGGCTGGAAATGTCGATCACGACCTGGGTGATACCATAATGATCGCGCAAATCGACAAACAGAAGGTTGCCGTGGTCGCGTTTGCGGTGAATCCAGCCAGACAGGCGGACTTGGGCGTCGGCATCGGAAACGCGAAGTGCATTGCAATTATGAGAGCGATAAGGGTGCATGGTCTTTCCAGGTTGCGTTATATTTTGGGCCGCGATTGGGCCGCAAAGGTGCATGGCTGACCGGCGCTGTCAAACAAAAAACGCGCAAATCTGCCGTGCTTTGTACCGAAATGGCAGCCAGCCGGGCCTATTTGCGAAAACGTCATTATCTGACGCGCCTGTCAGCATCCGAATTTTCACGTATAAAACGCTTCTCGCCTGCCCGCGTCAAGTATTGGCAGACGCATCACTTGCCCCAATCCCCGCCGCATCGGAATCCGCCGGCACCTCGCCCTGCAATTGCTTGACCTTGATAAACCGCTGCAACTGGCCCGAACGCCATTTCACGTCGGCCCAATCATCAATCTCGAACGTGAACTGGCATAAGGCGCAGGTGGGAAATTTGCGTTCCATGTCAGGACGAAACCCGTTGCTGTCGTGACCAATCAGCTCCAGGGCAAAACTTTCCATGCCGGGGTTATGGCCAACCATCATCACGGTATCGGCGTCATCATGGGTTTGTTGCAGGCATTTTAAAAGGGCGGTTTCGCGGGCCATATACAGGTCTTCGGCGTAAATCACCCGGTCAGTCTCGGCAAATTGTCGCCCCAAAAGCCCCAATGTTTGCACCGCGCGCGCTGCGGTCGAACACCATACCAGGTCAGGCATCAGGCCTTCGCGCACTAAAAACCGGCCCATAACCGGCGCAGCCTTTTCACCGCGCGGGTTCAGTTCGCGGTCATGATCCGCCCGGGCGGGATCATCCCAGCTGGATTTGGCATGCCGCAACAACAACAAAGTCTTCATGAACATGTGGCCCGTTTATGATGGATCAATGTTTTCCGGCACAGACATGCCATAAGGTGGGCTTCGGTACCACGTAAAAAACTGACACATAATTGTAGGATTTCAGGACCATTTTATTGACTATTCTGCCGCGTCGAATCTATCTGACCATCATTGGCGCAATTGCTTTTTCCGGGTTACAAATTGCAGTTTAACAAACAGTTATCGTATACTCGCAGGCAAGAGAGATGGTGGCGTTTTAATTCCAACACCATATGGCTCATGGCAGGAGGCTTTGCGTGAAACACGCTGCGGCAATTCAATCAAGTGCAATAACTATTGATTCGGAAAAACGCTTTATCAATCGCGAACTTTCCTGGCTTGCCTTTAATGGCCGCGTTCTTGAAGAAGCGCAGAATCAGAACCACCCGCTGCTTGAACGGCTGCGTTTTCTGTCCATTTCGGCCAGCAATCTTGACGAATTTTATATGGTGCGCGTCGCCGGCCTGGTCGGCCAGGTTCGCGCGGGCATGACCAATATCAGCCAGGATGGCCTCAGCCCGTCCGAACAGTTGCGGGCCATTACCTATGATGCCAACCAGCTTTTGCAGGATCAGCAGCGCATCTGGCAGCAATTGCGCGGCGATATGCAGCAAAAAGGCATTGCCGTCATCTCGCCCGACGATTTGACCCAAACCGACCGCAAATGGCTTGACGGCTATTTCATGCGGGAAATTTTCCCCACCCTCACCCCGCTTGCCATTGACCCGTCCCATCCTTTCCCGTTCATCCCGAACCTGGGATTTGCCATTGTCATGCAGTTGTTTGACCCGTCTGACGGGCACAATATGCGCGGGCTGATCCCGATGCCGCCGAAAATTGGCCGTTTCCTGCGCCTGCCGGGCCGCACTGAACGCTATCTGCCGCTGGAACATGCGGTTCTGATGTATCTGGGCAAACTGTTCCCCGGGTTCGATCTGATCGAACATGGCCTGTTTCGTGTTATTCGCGACTCTGACGTGGAAATCGAGGAAGAGGCCGAAGACCTGGTGCGCGTGTTTAAAACCGCGCTGAAACGCCGCCGCCGTGGCAGCATCATCCGGCTTAAGGTCAATGCCTCGATCCCGGAAGATCTGTTGAATTTCGTGATCGACGAACTCAATGTTGCGCCTGAACAGGTGGTCAAAGTTGATGGGCTTCTGGGTGTCGTCGATGTCAAACAGCTGATCGATTCCGATTTGCATCACGATCTTCTGTTTCCGCCCTATGCCGCGCGTTACCCCGAACGGGTGCGCGACTTTGGCGGGGACTGTTTTGCCGCGATCAGCAAAAAGGACCTGGTGGTTCATCACCCGTTTGAGGATTTCGACGTGGTGGTACAGTTCCTGTTGCAGGCCGCACGCGACCCCGAAGTGGTTGCCATTAAACAAACGCTGTATCGCACATCGGAAAACAGCCCGATTGTGAAAGCCCTGATTGCCGCTGCTGAAGCTGGCAAATCGGTCACGGCAATGGTCGAACTTAAGGCCCGCTTTGACGAAGAAGCCAACCTGCGCTGGGCGGCAGACCTTGAACGTGCCGGGTGTCAGGTGGTCTATGGCTTCCTGGAATGGAAGACACATGCCAAAATTTCCCTGGTGGTACGCCGCGAAACCCACGGCCTTCGTACCTATTGCCATTTTGGTACCGGCAACTATCACCCGATCACGGCCAAATTCTATACCGACATTTCCTTCTTTTCGTGTGACCCGGCCCTGGGCCGCGACGCGGGCAGCATTTTCAATTTCATGACCGGCTATGCCACGCCGCGTTCACTGGAAAAAATCGCCATTGCACCGCACACCCTGCGGCCCAGCCTGGTGGCCAATATTGAAAAAGAAATCGAAAACGCCGAAGCTGGAAAACCCTGTGGCGTTTGGGCCAAAATGAACAGCCTTGTCGACCCGGTTGTGATTGATGCGCTGTATCGCGCCTCTCAGGCGGGCGTGCCGGTAGATCTTGTGGTTCGCGGGATTTGCTGTTTGCGTCCGGGTGTTCCGGGGCTTTCGGAAAATATTCGTGTTAAATCCATTGTTGGTCGGTTCCTGGAACATTCCCGTATCGTGGTCTTTGCCAATGGCGCAAAGCTGCCCTCGCGCAAGGCCAAGGCGTTCATTTCCTCGGCCGACTGGATGCCGCGCAACCTTAACCGCCGGGTCGAATGTCTGGTTCCCATCGAAAACCCCACTTGCCACCGCCAGATCATCGAACAAATCATGATTGCGAATTTGAAAGACACCGCCCAAAGCTGGTATCTCCAGCCAGACGGGTCTTATGAACGCTGTGATGCGGAAAAGGATGCGTTTTCGGCCCACAACTATTTCATGACCAACCCGTCCCTTTCAGGCCGGGGCAGCGCCCTTGACGAAGACAATATGTCTTCTGTTCCGGTGCTGGTCCTCGACGAATAAATAACCAGGTATTTTCAGCCACATGCTTACCGATCACCGGGTCTCAAAGCGTATTGCCATCATTGATGTCGGGTCAAACTCTGTCCGGCTTGTCGTCTTTGATGGTCAAACGCGCGCGCCTGCCCCCATTTTCAACGAAAAGGTCATGTGCGGTTTGGGCCGTGACCCGGATGGATCGGGCAAACTGAATCCTGAAGGGGTTGAAATGGCAATCGGTGCTCTGCGCCGTTTTGCCACCCTGTTACGCGCGATGAAAATTTCCCGCGTCGATGTTCTGGCAACCGCAGCCGTGCGTGCCGCCAGCGACGGCGATTATTTCTGCCGTCGCGTGTTTGATGAAACCGGCCTGACCATTAAAATCATTGATGGCCTTGAAGAAGCCCGGCTTTCCGGCCTCGGCATCATCTCGGGCGATCCGCACGCCACCGGCATCATGGGCGATATTGGCGGCGGCTCGCTTGAACTGGTGCTGCTGGATCAGGGGCAGATCCAGAAACGTGTCAGCCTGCCACTGGGGGCGATGCGCCTGCATACTGTGTTTGGCAGCAATCGCAAGGCGCTTGAAGACGAGGTTAACCAGCATTTTGACAGCGTTCCCTGGCTGACCGAACACCAGAAACTGCCGCTTTTTGCCGTTGGCGGATCGTGGCGGTCGATTGCCAAACTCTATATCGCCCAGGAAAACTATCCCATTTCGGTTGTGCATAATATGACCATGCCGTTTGGGGAAATTGCCGATTTAACACGCATCATTTCGCAGCAAAGCCGGGCCTCGCTGGAAAAAATCGGCGGGGTTTCCAAACGCCGGACCGACAGCCTGCCGCACGCCGCCCTGGTCATGCACCATCTGATCAACCGCATGAAGGCAAAAAACGTCATCTTCTCGGGTCATGGCCTGCGCGAGGGCTGGATGTTCGAGGCCCTGCCGCAAGACGTTCGCGACCGCGACCCCCTGCTTGAAACCTGCCTGAGCTTTGCCGAAGATAGCGAACGTTTCCACCAGCATGGCGAGGAACTATACCGCTGGACCGACCCGATCTTTCGGGACCAACCCGCCAATTTGCGCCGCCTGCGCCTTGCGGCCTGCATCATTGGCGATATCGGCTGGAACGATCACCCCGATTACCGTGCCGAACAAAGTTACAACCGCGTCGTCCGACACCCCTATCTTGATCTCAGCCACATTGACCGTGTGTTTCTCGCCTATACCATCGGTTCGCGCTATACCGGCAATTTCAGGGGCGATGCCGCCTGCGACCGCCTGCTGGATGAAGACACCCGCAAAACCGGCCGCCTGTTTGGCCATGCCATTCGCCTGGGTCATACCCTTTCGGGCGGTGTCGAGGGCATCCTGCCACATAGCGAACTGATCCTGGACGACAAAACCCTGATCCTGCGCCTGGACCGCAAAATTGGCGACCTTAATGGCGAAGTCGTCGATCAGCGCCTGTCCAAACTGGCAAAATTAATGGAATGTGACAGCAAAATAGAAATTGTTGATGCAACCTGATATGGGAGTCTTCACAATTTGATTCGCGATAAAAAAGGCGGGATTTGGGCCCGACCTGACCGTGAATCATTGGGTGATAACGCGCAACAATAGGATCGCAACGAAATGAGTGGCACAAAAACGGTAAATGAAGACATTGTGCGCGGTGTCCTGAATATCGATGTGCTTAAAAAGCAGTCCCGCACGCTGCTGAAATCGTTGCGCGCCAACGAAGCCGATGCCCGTAAACGCCTGCTTGAGCACCATCCCAAAGGGGCGCACCGCAAGCCGGAAGACTTCAAGGTTTCCGATGCCCAGCAAATTCTTGCCCGCGAAAACGGCTTTATCAGCTGGCCGGAAATGAAAACCCATATTGACCAGATGGTGCTGACCGAACAGCAGCTTGCCACTGGCTGGCTGACAACGCCCGATACCCCCGGCACATTGCATATCCGCTGTGGGTCGGACATTCGCAACACGCTGGAACTTGCCGGTTTTCGCGGCCATTTTCAGGAATTTTCCGACCCCTTCTGTCAGGGGCCGGTACCCGACCTTCCCCTGCCGGTGCTGATGCAGACCCGGGCTGATTTTATCGCCAGTGCCTATGATCTGGATGTGGAAGAAACCCGGGCACGCCAGCATGCCGAATATAGCGCCCTGATGGCCGCAGGGGACTATCGGCATATCGTTTTGTGGTTTGAACATGACAGCTACGACCAGCTGATTCTTGCCTTTCTACTGGATTTTTTTGGGGCCCTGCGCCTGTCTGCCAGGGTCGAACTGATTTGCATCAATTCGGTGCCCGATATTGAAAAATTTACCGGCCTGGGTCAACTAAGCCCGGATCAATTGCGCTGGGCGTGGGAAAACACCCGCACCCTGGTGGGTGATTCGCATTATGAGCTGGGCCGCAAGGTATGGAAAGCCGTGCGGGCTACTGACCCGGCGGAACTCGCAACTTTTGCCAAATCATCCTCTGCCACCCGCCCGATCGGCCTGATGGCAAAGGCGTTGCAACGCCACCTTGCCGAACTGCCCGCCAGCGACAATGATTTGTCCCTGACCCAGCAACTGGTATTGGAAATTCTCGATGAAGCCGGGCCGTTAACCGCCGGTCGCGTATTTGGCCGCCTGATACGGGATAAGGAACCCCTGCCTTTCCTCGGCGATCTGAGGCATGTCCTGGATGACATGACGACCCTGTCGGCAGGCAGCGAAGGCCTGTTTGACATGGATGATACTTCCCTGCCCTGGCCGGAACGCACCCTGACGCTGACCGAAACCGGCCGCGCCATCATGAAGGGCAACAAGCGATTTTTTGACATCTATTGCGGTACCCGGTGGGTCGGCGGTGTCAAAATCTCGGCTGATGGCAAATGCCCGCATTGGGATGTGGCGCGCAAGGCCCTCGTCTGACATATCGCCTGACGCGCGGCTCAAACACGCGGCCCGTCCTCCTGCTTACCGCCGCTATTGGCAACGGATCGCGCGATCTGAAAAATCTGGTCGCGCAACCAGCGATGCCCGGCTGAGGCCGCATTGCGCACATGCCAGCTTTGATAAAACTGAACCGATGGCAATTCCAGCGGGCAACGGCAGGAGGCAAAACCGGCCATCACCGTGTCGGCCAAACGCGAGGGCAAGGTTGCCATAACAGCAGTCCCGGCAATCAGGCGCGGGATCATATGAAAAGATGAAACCTGCAAAACCGTGCGCCGGCTCCGCCCCATTTGCGCCAGGGCCTCGTCTATCGGGGCACTTTCATCATCACCAAAAACAATACGTGCATGGGATGCCGCGCAATACCGGTCCAGCGTGTCGGGCGGCCGCGGATGAAACGCCGGATCATAATAGCATTTGATATCTTCATCGAATAAGGCCCGCTGGATGATGTCGCCCGCATCACCGCGATAATCGGCGGCAATGGTCAGATCAAACGATCCGTCGCGCAATTTGGCAACCTGCTCCTGATAACTGCGCACCGGACGAATTCTGAGCGACACATCCGCCCGATAGCTCTGCAAGCGCTGAAAAAGCTGCGACAAAACGACCGTCACATCATAATCATTTGCGCCAATCACGCAATGAAGGCTGTGTTCCGAATTATGCGGATCAAAGGCATTCAGGCGTGTCAGACTGCGCATTTCCTCCATCATCTGGCGGATGCGCGGGGCCATTTCACTTGCATGGGCGGTCGGAATAATGCCACGTCCGGCCCGCACAAACAGCGGATCACCCATAATTTTGCGCAGCCTTTCCAACCCGTGACTAACCGTAGGCTGCCCCACCCCCAGAACCGAAGCCGCCGCTGTCACCGATCCCTGGTCATAGATCGTGATGAACAGATGCAGCAGCCGAAAATCCAAATCAGACTCATCTAATTTCATACATGAATTCCATTCATTTCATCGAATTGATCATATGCCATTTTCACGGCAGGATCATCGCCAATCGCATATCATTGCGCACAAATTCGGAGAAAATTGATGAAAAAGCTGATCACCGGTGCATCAGGAAATTTTGGAGCCCTGGCCCTGGACCACGCCCTGCACCGCCTTACCCCAAATGACCTTGCTGTCAGCACCCGCAGCCCGGAAAAGGCAGAAGCAATTGCCACCAAAGGTGTTGAGATTCGCAAGGGCGACTTTGATGATCAGGGGCTGATGGAACAGGCCTTTGCCGATATTGACACGGCGTTGATCATTTCTGCCGAAGCCGATAATGAAACCCGCATCCGCCAGCATCGCAATGCCATTACAGCGGCGAAAAATGCCGGGGTCAAACATGTGATCTATACCAGCGTTATTGACCCGCGTGCCGATAGTGCCTTCACCTATTCCGCCATCCACGCCGATACCGAGGCCTTCATTCACCAAAGCGGCCTGAATTATACCATTCTGCGCAACAGCTTTTATGCCGACCTGCTGTTAGGCGGTGTGCCCCATGCCCTGGAAACCGGGCAATATGCCGCACCGGCCGGTGATGCGGGCATTACCTTTATTTCGCGGAACAATCTGGCTGAAATTGCGGCCATTGTGCTGGCAAACCCGGAACAGCACGTAAACAAAACCTATGAACTGACCGGCACAAAAGCCATCACACACAGCGAAATCGCCGCCATCATCAGCAAGGCCACCGGCAAAGACATCAGCTTTGCCGACCTTCCAGACGAGGTCTATCAGGGCATTTTGCGCAATATCGGCCTGCCCGAACACGGGGTTATCGCCATTTCAGGGCTCTATATCGGTGCCAAAAACGGCGATTACGATAAAGTCAGCCCCGATGCGACCGCGCTTCTGGGCCGCCAGCCCCAAACGGTAGAGGATTTCCTGACCGAAGCGCTAGCGCAAAAATAACGCCATCATCCATCATTCGTCCCAATAACAAAAAGGCAGGAGCACCAACCGGGCACCTGCCTTTTGTTTGATACCACCATGCTGCACCATCAGGTCCTTGGATCACCCCGAAATTATCCTGTTAATCGCCTTATGTTTTATCAACATCCGCGGGCAAAGGCCTTAAATCGGCCCATTTCAGCAAGGCATCCAGCGCCGGGCACAGGGATTGCCCCCAATCGGTCAGGCAATATTCCACCTTGGGCGGCACCTGATGATACACAATACGATGCACAATGCCGTCCGCTTCCATCTGGCGAAGCTGCTGGATCAGCATTTTTTGCGAAATGCCGTCAATCGCCCGTTCCAGTTCCGAGAATCGCTTTACCTGCCCGCCAAAAAGGTGAAACAAAATCACCAATTTCCAGCGGCCTTCCAGCATTTTCAAAATTTCTTCAACACCGGCAGCGGGCGTATCGGCCCCAAAACCCCATTTCTTACTCATGGGTAAGTACCTTACTTTTTTGTCGGTTCTTGCTCTTTTGTCATCTTAACGGCAGCGTGCCCTAACAACAATAACGGCGAGGCTGATGCGCGTCGTAACAGCACAGGGCATAAAAATATGACAATCCAACTCCCGCCCTCCATTCAGGGCTTTTTTGACCATAGCAACCAACGGGACTGGCCTGCCGCCACCCACTGTTTTACCCGCAATGCGCATGTTTATGATGAAAAGCAAAATATCGACGGACATGCCGCAATCGAAAAATGGATATCGCATGCCATCGGAAGCACCGATGCCCTTCACGAATTAATCAGCGCATCCGCTACCGAAACAGATAACCCGCCCGTCGATCTTCAGGCAATGACAGAGGGCCGTATTTCCGTTTCCGCAACGGTATCAGGCAGTTTCAAAGGGTCCCCCGTCATCCTGGATTACATTTTCATCCTGCAAGACGGCCTTATTTCCAGGCTGGAGATTGCATGATGAAAAACCCCGCCTTTAACATTGATAAAACCGAATTCAAGGGACATCGCGTGTTGGTGACCGGCGGAACCAAAGGCATGGGCTATGCCATCTTGCACCGCCTACACGCCGCCGGGGCCATAGTTGCCAGCACCGCACGCTCGGCACCAGACACGCCAAATACGCATCCTGGCCTATTTATTCCCGCCGACATATCAACACCAGACGGCACCACGCATATCATTGCGACCGTGCTAAGCGAGCTGGGCGGCATCGACATCCTGATCAATAATGCCGGCGGTTCCGTGGCACCAGGCGGCGGGGCACTGGGCCTGTCTGATGAGGACTGGGCCTATACCCTAAACACCAATCTCATGGCCGCTGTTCGCCTTGATCGTGGTTTTCTTCCCGGCATGATCGAACGCAAAAACGGTGTTATTCTGCATATTTCCTCGATACAGAGCCGCCTTCCCCTTTATGAGGCCACTCTTGCCTATGCCAGCGCCAAGGCCGCACTTGGCACCTATAGCAAAGGACTGGCAAAGGAAATGGGGCCCAAAGGCATTCGTATCAATACACTGTCACCCGGTTTTATCGAAACCACAGCGGCAAGCAACCTGATCCACCGCCTTGCCACGCAGGAAGGTTGCAGCGCAGATACCGCACGGGAAAAACTGATGCAATCGCTGGGCGGTATCCCAATTGGCCGGCCGGGCCGCCCCAACGAAGTCGCCGAACTGGCAGCATTTCTGGTTTCAAATCGGGCCATGTCCATTCATGGGGCGAATTACACCATTGATGGCGGAACCGTACCAACCGTGTGACGCCTCTGCAAAACACAAAACCCCGCCGAAGTCCGTTCAGACTGGCGGGGTTTTAGTCAGTTGATGGTATATACAGTGTCAGGAAGCCTGTTCCAGCTCCACCAAAGCCACTTCACCATTCTCAAGTTTAAGGGCAATCTGCCCGTGCTTTAAGCGCAGGGCATATTGCCCAAAAAGTTCACGACGCCAGCCATGCAGGGCGGCAACATCGGCATTATCGTCCGCAGCAATGTTTTGCAAATCATCACTGGATGCTACCAGACGCTGGGCCACACCCTTTTCCTCGCTGCACAGCTTTAGCAGCACCTTAAGAAGTTCCACCGTCGGACCGATACCAGCCGGAAGGTCCGTGCGCACCTTGGGCTGCGGCCAGGTATCCTGTGGTTGCGCCAAAGCATTTTTGATGGCCTCGATAATGGCCTGCCCCGGCTTACTGGCACCAAAATTGCGGCCCACACCCCGGGTTTTATCCAGATCCGCTTCATTTTGCGGCTGACGCGCGGCAATATCAAGCAACGTATCATCGCGTAAAACACGGTTACGCGGCAAGTTCTTGCGCTGTGCTTCAATTTCGCGCCATTCACCAAGCGCCTTTGCCACCGCCAGGAATTTGGGGCTGTTTGACCGGGTTTTAAGCCGCAACCAGGCCTCGGCCGGGTCAACGGTATAAATACCCGGATCGGTCAAACGTTCCATTTCCTCGAACAGCCAGGGGGCACGGTCATTGGCCGCCAGCCTTTCGTGGAAATCCTCGTATATCGTGCGCAGATGCGTGACATCCGACAGGGCGTAGCTCAATTGCTTGGATGAAAGCGGGCGACGGGACCAGTCGGTAAAGCGCATTGATTTATCAATGCTTTTGCGCGCCACCTTGTTGACCAGCGTTTCATAGCCAACCTGGTCACCAAACCCAAGGACCATAGCCGCAACCTGGGTATCAAATACCGGATGGGGCACCTTGCCATTCAAATGGACAAATATCTCAATATCCTGACGGGCCGCGTGAAACACCTTGATCACGCTTTCATCCTGCATCAGCTCGAAAAGCGGAGTCAGGTCAATCCCTTCGGCCAGCGGGTCAACCGCCGCGCCCGTATCGGCAGCCTCGGGGCTGCAAAGCTGGACCAGGCATAATTGCGGCCAATAGGTCGAATCGCGCATGAATTCGGTATCAACGGTCACATAATCATATTGCCGCAGCTTTTCGCACAAAATGCGAAGTTCTTCTGTTTTTGTAATTGTTTCCATGAACCCTGCTATAACATTGCCCGGCGCAACGCGCCAGTGACTTGCCCGTTATCATACGGATTTGGGCACACGGTTTAAATGATTTCGTCTTCATCAAGCAGCGGATCGGACTGAAGATGCGTTTCGATGGCATCCATCCGTTCCTGCAATTCCGCCGGACGCTTGATTGAAGCCACATGAAACAGCGCATCGCCCTGATTGACAATCGGCAGGTTGGTCCGGCCAATAATCAATCCGTCCTGCTTTGCCAGCACTTCGGTATCACTTTGTCCAAACGGGTCGGACACCGCCGCCACAACATCCCCCACACGCACAAAATCCCCCGCCAGCTTGAAGGTGCGCAACATGCCGCCCACAGGTGCGCGCAACCACTGGCTGGCCGAGGATTTAAACGACGGCAACCGCGGGGCACGTACTGATTTTTCAGCTACCATCCCCAGTTCACGCATCACCCGCAAAACACCGGAGACCCCGGCACGAATGGCCATTTCGTCAAAGCGCAGTCCCTCGCCTGCTTCATAAAGCAGAATCGGCACACCAACATCCTTGCCAGCCTGGCGCAACGATCCTTCACGCAAGGGCGATGTCAGAATAATCGGCGCACCGAAACATTCGGCATATTTCATGATGTGATCGTCGCCTTCATTAACCCGGACCTGCGGCAAATTCACCCGGTTTGCCGCAGCGGTATGAAGATCGATGCCAAAATCGGACCGCTCGACAATTTCATGCAAAAACAGATGCGCCAGCTGGGCCGCAAGCGACCCGTGCGCGCTACCGGGAAAACAGCGGTTCAAATCGCGCCGGTCGGGCAGATAGCGGGTATGGTTTAAAAAACCGAAGGTATTCACCACCGGCACGGCCAGCAATGTGCCGCGCAAATGGCGTAATATCGGCGATTTCAAAACCCGGCGGATAATTTCCACACCGACAATTTCATCGCCATGCACCGCCGCACTGACAAATAATGTTGGCCCCGGCCGTTTGCCATGCACCACATTCACCGTCAGGTTAACCGGCGTGTGATTGGATAAAAGCGAAATCGGGATATCAACGAGCTGGCTGGCGCCGGGGGCCACAATCCTGTTTCCCAGTTTGAAATCAGGATTTTTCACACGCTTTCGCGCGACCGCTTCGTCATATCCCTTCAATGTTTTATCCTTTGCCTTTGGTCTTTACCTTACCGGGGCGATAATCGCGTTCCATGAATTCGATAATCATGGTGGCAATATCCTTGCCAGTCGCCCCTTCAATGCCCTCAAGCCCGGGCGAGGAATTCACTTCCATCACAACCGGCCCGTGGTTGGAACGCAAAATATCAACACCACAAACATTTAGCCCCATTGCCTTGGCAGCTTCAACGGCCGTTGATCGTTCCTGCGGGGTAATACGTACGGGACGTGCCGCACCACCGCGATGGATATTGGATCGAAAATCCCCCGGTGCGCCTGTCCGCTCCATGCTGGCAACCACCTTGCCGCCCACCACAAAGCAGCGAATGTCGCTATTGCCCGCTTCCTTGATGAATTCCTGCACCATGATGTCAACATTCGCCCCCCGGAAGGCCTCGATCACGGATTTGGCCGATTTTTCGGTTTCGCCCAAAACCACGCCAATCCCCTGGGTCCCTTCCAGAAGTTTGATCACCACGGGCGCACCGCCCACAATGGACAAAACCTCGTCTGTTTTGCGCGGATCATGGGCAAAGGCGGTGACAGGCAGGCCAATACCACGACGCGCCAAAATCTGCAGGGATCGCAGCTTGTCACGCGAACGGCCAATAGCGACCGATTCATTAAGCGGATAAACGCCCATCATTTCAAACTGGCGTAAAACAGCGAGGCCAAAAAATGTTACCGACACACCAATACGCGGAATAATCGCGTCATAGCCGCTCAGTTTCTGGCCGCCATAATAAACTTCCGGCTTGAGCGAGGTGATGTTCATGGTCACACGCAACGTATTGATAACATCAATTTCATGACCACGCGCCTGGGCGGCCTCCACCAGCCGTTTATGGGAATACAGATTGGCGTTCCGCGCAAGCATCGCGATTTTCATAAAATGGACTCCCGTTAAAACATGACTGGGTGGCACACCCAAGATACCGGCCAACAAACCACCAGACAGGCTTTATTCACTGGCCGGTAGATCGGCCATATAAACGTGTTCCGGCTTTCCCGCCAGATAAGATTTTGCCGGTTGAACCAAAAATCTTCCGGCCTTGATCGCCGTACGCCCCAGCAACATGGGAAATCCCATCAATGACCGGTTTGCCAGCGATATTTCCACCTTCACCCGGTGATGCCCCACCGCGATATGGCTTGAAATAATATAGCGTTCGTCCTGCTCGCCATTGGAACTGCGAATACCGCGTATGGCGACCAGCGGTGCCGTGCAATTTACCGGACCATGCCCATCCCCGCGATAATGGGGCAAGACAAATTTGACGAATTTTTTATGATCAATTTCAACCAGCTCAATCTGCGTCGCATGAATGGACGAGGTTCTTGCCCCGGTATCCACCTTCGCCTTGATCAAGGGCACGCCAAAATCGGGCAACCCGATCCATTCGCGCCACCCCAAAACATGCCCCCGCGCCACCAGGGCATCGGTCTGCATTTTAAGAGAGTTTTTAGCCAAATTGCGTTTTTCGATCACTCACCTGATCCCGCCTGTTAATGGAACGCCCTGTATAGCGCAACTTTTGCAAAACACAGGACTTTTTAACTTTGGCACGATCTGAACGCATTGCAAGCAAAGCCGCATCAGCCTTGCCTTACAGATTGCCGGTATTTTCCTGCCAACCTACCTAAAGCCGTCTGCGGCGCTAACATGCACGGCAGGAAAATTCAAGGCCAGCCCTGTTAGTGCCCCCGCAAGCGCCAAATTGGTCTTGATGATCACCGGCATGATAAAGCGATAACATAGCGGCGGCTTTACAGGTGTTCCTCCATCACCGCGCGCACCAGCGGCAGGGTCACGGCCCGTTTCTCGGCCAGGGCCCGGCGGTCAATTGCGGCAACCAGTTGCGTTAGGGCCGCAAAGGACCGCTCAATCCGGGGAACGATATACGCCACAATTTGCGGCGATGGCGCAATTTGCCGATCCGCAAACAACTTGATCAGCAAGCCGACCAGCAAATCATCATCGGGCGGGGATATTTCACACACCAGGGCCGCCCCCAGACGAGACCGCAAATCCGCCAGCTTGACCTTCCAGCGCGACGGCGGCTGCTGGGCGGTCAAAAGCAAATGGCCGTTACGTTCTTTCAGCATATTGTAAAGATGAAAGCACACGGTTTCATCCAGTGCCATATCGGCATCTTCGATCACAAGCCCCGTATCATCCCCCAAAAGGTGATCGGGGTCCGCGCCAATCAAATCACTGCCAGAAACACTCGCAGCACCTGATCGCGCACGCCACACCTCGGCCAAATGGCTTTTACCCGACCCTGCCGGACCATACAGGCACAGGGCGGGCACTGGCCAGTCGGGCCAACGGTCAATCCAGGTAACCGCTTCGCGGTTGCAATTTGCCACCATGAAATCGGCACGCGCCAAGGCCGGGCGCATTTCCAGCGCCAGCGGCAATTGTTGCGGGATCAGGGTTTCCATGGTTGGTGCGGTCATTATCTTGCTGTCACATTCATCATGCAGGCGCATCGGCCGACGCATCGGGTTTGTGCCCCCCGGCACCGGATGTCTTTTGGGCATTATCGCTGTCGGTCACATCCTGGTCTTCCTCGTGTGCGATTTTGGCCAGTTCGGATGGCGCATGATCATACAGGCGACTATCGAGATATTGCGCCAGCGCATAGCGGACCAAAACCCCAATGGCCGCTGCCACCGGCACGGCCAGCATAACCCCCAAAAAGCCAAACAACGCACCGCCTGCCAACAGGGCAAACATCACCCACACGGCATGCAGGCCCACCTTGTCGCCCACCAGTTTTGGTGTCAGGAAATTACCTTCCATTAACTGACCCAGCAAAAACACGCCAATTACAAAGACAACATCCAGACCCAGGCCGAACTGCGCAACGGCAACGCCAACACCCACGGCAAAGCCCACCAGCATGCCAAAATAGGGCACAAAGGACAAAATGCCGGTCATAAGGCCGATCAAAAAGCCGAACTCCAACCCCACCAGCGTCAGGCCCAGGCCGTAAAACAGCCCCAGCAGCATACACACCATCGATTGACCGCGCACAAACCCGGCCAGTGTCCGGTCAATGTCGCGGGCGCAGGAACGAACGTCGTCGGCCAGCCAGCGCGGTAGCCAACTGTCAATCTTGGCGACAATCTTGTCCCAATCGCGCAGCAGGTAAAACGACACTACCGGCGTAATGAAAACCAGACTGAGGAAATTAAGAAACGCCAGGCTGCCGGTTAAAAGGTTGCCCGCAATATTACCGGCCCATTTAATGGCATTGGCCGTTTGTCCCTTGATCGATTCGCCAACGCTATTGAGCGTTTCGGGGGCAATTTTATCGGTAATATGCTGGATATAGGGGGCCGCCTGGGCACGAAGATCACTGAGATAACCGGGGAAACGCTCCAGAAAACCGGCCAACTGGCTGCCGATCAACGGCACGATCAGCACCAGGACAAAAATCAGGATCAGGAAAAACAGGGCGGTAATAATGGTGGTCGCAATGGTGCGGCTCAGGCCCCGTGCCTCAAGTTTATCGGCCAGCGGGTCAAGAAAATACGCAATCGCCATGCCCGCCACGAAAGGCAGCAAAATGCCCGAAAACAGCCATACCAGAAAAAAGAACGCGCCACAGGCCAAAAGCCAGAAACGCACCTGATCGCGGATCGTCATGTTGGTTTCCCGTTTCCCATGCGACGTTCAATGGCAAATACCACCCCATCCCCGGAGCAGCGGCGAATAACGCGCAATATCATCAAGATCAACCCGTGATGACATCAAAAGCAAAATTACGGGCACACGTCCCCTGTTCGTGCGCCCGTCACTTTGTATCACCAATTAACGCCTTATGGCACCGCCCTATCGCGGCGAAAGGCAATTTCCCGGTTTAAGGATGCCCCATCAGCTTTTCCAGCCGGTCGCTGCCCGATGGTTCAACGAACCACAACTGGTCAATTTGCTTTAAATTCAGGTTCTGTTGAGCCAGGGCAACGCGGAACTGGTCGTTGGTACCGGCAAATTCTACATCAACCTGCACTTCGCGGCGCGACATGGCAACAACCCGCAACAGCTTGATCACCGGCATCTTCTCCAGCCGGTTTTCAATGCTGGCCCAGTCATCCATGCCGGTGATGGGAATAAACAGCATCAATTCGCCGCCTGCGCCATAATCGATCATGTTGGTCTGTTTCCAGCTGTTTTCCAGCTGGGCCCGCACATCGGTAGCCGCGCGCTGCAACACATCACCAACCGACTCGCCCGACGCCATGCTTTCATGTACGCCAAAAACCTGCGGTGTCCCCGACGCATCATAGCGCGTTACCGAAATATCAACAGCATCGCCGCTCATGGTGGCGTCAACCACGGCCACATTAGCACCATAGCGATCGCCGATTTTATCAAGCGCAGACTGATCACCAGATTGCGCCTGTTCAACCGAAACGGTGCCAATATCGTCCAGGTCGCCAACCGGCAAGGTCACTGGCACAAGGCCGCTTGCCCCTGCAACCCGGCTCCAGGCGTCACGCCACGGATTGGGATCATCCCACAGGCTGGTATACCCCTGGCTGGAATAAACCGGCAAAATCAAAATCTTGCGCGCTTCGGTCTCGGCAAAGGGGATGTTGCGGGTTTTCAGGAACTGGCGCACCTGGTCGGCTTTGAACCGCACGCTCATATCGGCGATATAGCGCACCGACGAGGTTTTTTCATTGGTAACACCAAAATCACGCACCATATTGGTGATGGTGTTTTGATCCGCCATACCCGACGCTGCCCCCGGCCCCATCAGGGTCAACCGGCTAATCAGGCGGGAAAAGGCAATTTGCTGCCCACTTGCCAGGGCCGCATCACGGGCCTTGGTGGCACTGGCGGCGCTTCTATCAACATGGACGCCGCTGACGGTAAATAAATCCTGCGCCGCAGCGGATGTCGCCACACCGCCGGAAACCAGCACAAAAATACCGGTGATCATTCCGGCCAGCAGGTGAATTGGTTTTAATCGATCCAGCACGTTTGCCTCTTTGCCCGTTTCATCATGGTTCAGGCCCCTGAAATTGGTTTGCCTGCGCCTTCTGGCAGCGCGGCGATACAAAGACCTTGTTGCATAGCTAACGCATGACGGAAAGAAAAGTCTCCCATGCACAGCAGATCATTGCATTCATCACGGGTTTGAGTATTTTCGGGCCAGCGGAAATTATCAAGTCCGCGTTTATCATCGCTACCATTATACCCTGTCGCGGGTAACGATGATAAACGCGGGCTTTCCCGCTTTTCCTTTCAAATCCAGTGAGTGCGAGGATCGCCCATGACCGCCCGCAACGGCCTCACCTATAAGGACTCCGGTGTTGATATTGATGCCGGTAACGCCCTTGTCGATGCAATTAAACCCCTGGCCAAGGCCACCAGTCGTTCCGGTGTTTCCGGCGGACTGGGTGGATTCGGCGCACTTTTTGACCTGAAAGCCGCCGGTTACAACGATCCGGTGCTGGTTTCCTGCACCGACGGCGTTGGTACCAAGCTGAAAGTCGCCTTTTTGGCCGACAAACACGACACCGTCGGCATCGACCTTGTCGCCATGAGCGTGAATGACCTGGTTGTTCAGGGCGCAGAGCCGTTATTGTTCCTTGATTACTTCGCCACCGGCAAGCTGGCCGTGGATAAGGCAACCGATGTTGTTGCCGGTATCGCCGAGGGCTGCAAACAGGCCGGTTGTGCATTGATCGGCGGCGAAACCGCCGAAATGCCCGGCATGTATGCCGATGGAGAATATGACCTGGCCGGTTTTGCCGTGGGTGCGGCCGAACGCGGCGAACTGCTTGATGGCAGCAATGTTGCCGAAGGCGACGTTATTTTGGGTCTGGCCTCAAGCGGTGTGCATTCCAACGGCTATTCGCTGGTGCGCAAGGTTGTTGAAACAGCGGGCCTTGCCTATGACGATGATGCCCCGTTTGCGCCGGGCAAAAAAGTGGGCGAAGCCCTGCTGGAGCCCACCAAAATCTATGTCAAAAGCTGCCTTGCCGCCCATAAGGCCGGTTTTGTCAAGGCGTTGGCACATATCACCGGCGGCGGTCTGACGGAAAATGTCCCGCGCATTCTGCCGGAAAACGCCACTGCCGTTTTTGACGCCGATTGCTGGGACTACCTGCCGATTTTCAAATGGCTGGCCAAAGAAGGCGGCATTCCGGCCACCGAAATGGCCCGTACCTTTAACTGCGGTATCGGCATGTGCGTGATCGTCCCGGCGGACAAAGCCGACGTGGCCGAAGCCCTTTTGCGCGAACATGGCGAAACCGTCAGCCAGATCGGCACGATCGGCCCGCGCGCGGGCGATGGCCCCCAGGTGATCATTAAAAACATGGGCCGGGCATGGGAAAAGTAAACCGGTTGAAGCTAGCAGTTCTGGTTTCAGGCAGCGGCAGCAATTTGCAGGCCATCATTGATGCCTGCAATAGCGCCGATTACCCCGCCGAAATCGTTCTGGTTTTTTCCAACCAGCCCGATGCCCAAGGCCTGGACCGCGCCCGCAAAGCCGGGATCGAGGCAAAAAGCCTTGCGCATAAAGGCTATCCTGGCGGGCGCGAAGCCTATGACCATGCTGTCAGCGAACTGATCGCGCAAAGCGGGGCCGACCTTGTGGTTCTGGCTGGTTATTTGCGCCTGGTCAGCGAAAGTTTCGTCAAACGCTGGGAAGGACGGCTGATCAATATTCATCCGTCCCTGCTGCCATCGTTCAAAGGCCTGCATGCCCACGAGCAAACCATTGCCGCAGGGGTTAAATATTCCGGCTGTACGGTGCATTTTGTCGTACCCGAAATGGATGCCGGGCCGATCATTGCCCAAGCCGTGGTTCCGGTTTTGGCAAATGATGACGCCCACAGCCTGGGTCAGCGCATTTTGCGCCAGGAACACCAAATCTATCCGCAAGTGATCCGCTGGATTGCCGAGGACAGGGTTTCGGTTGGCGATGACGGGCGTGTTAGCGTGCGCGATTCGCAAAGCCCGGACTTCGCACAGATCAATCCGGTATCCGCAAACGGATGAAAGCACCGCTGGCGCCACTTATGGCGCCAGCTTTATCCCTAGGCGCGCAGCAGCCAAAACACCCCTTCAACCCCGGCGTTCGATGCAAATGGTTGAATTGGGTTGTCAAAACCCGTCTTGCACGCGATGATACCCGCCGTTATATAACAAGAATGACTCCAGAACAGTCTGTTCTGGCCTGCTCGCCCACCTAAAAACGACAGGTCATCAGGCAAACATTATGGTTTTTTGGTGCCATGTGGTTCTGGCTGGACTCTTTTATCGGATGGAGGGCCCAAATGCAGGGAAATGATTACGACCTGACCAGCACCCACAAAGATATCTATGCTGGCTATACCCGTTTTGTAAAATATACGACCGGCGGCGTGATTGCGATTGTCGTTCTGATGGCGCTTTTTCTGCTGTAATAACAGCGATATGCCCCTTTGAAATTTTCGCCGGTACAAAATTTTGCCCGGCAAAATGAAACCGCCTGCAGCATGCAGGCGGCTTTTTTTTGCCTTTTTCAGGCGTCAATCCCTTCCAGATTTTCACCAGCTATCCATCTGAATTAGTTTGATTTTTGCGCTAAATTCTTTACGGCGCTCGCCATTAAATTGTTACATTCCCGGCGCAAATTCACCTTTGTGGTGTTGCTTAATGATCTGATCACAAAAGGGTCACACCAACAATGACCCACTGCCACACCAATCTTTGCGGAGGATGACATGCAAGGCAGCGGATATGACCCGGACCTCGTCCGGCAACCTCAGAAATCATGGCAAAAACTTGCCTGGTTCCTGTTTACCAATGTTCTGGCGGCAGCGGCGACATTGCTGCTTCTAATGATCTTTTTTCTCTAAAACCCGTTTAGCGCCATGAGTTTGGACGCATCACCGGCATAGCCATAAGTTGCTGTTTTAACATTATAAAATCATAAAAACAAAAACCTTCCTGCAAAGGTTCTAATGTTAAGCGGAAACACGACATAGACATTGAAAAAGTCCCCATAAAGCACAAAGTGCAACATCAAATGTTTGTGGGGAAATAAATGTCACTCATGCAAAATGTCAGCCAGCGACTTTTTATGGCATTCGCGGTTATGGCTGTGATTGTCGCCACCATTGGTATCGCTGGCGTCTACTTTACCGTCAGTACCGGCCAGGAAGGCGACAAGGTTGCGGTAGAACTTGCGCCGCTGGGCGATGCCGCAATGGAAATCAAACTTTCGGCCACCAAGGCGCATCTGATTTTTGAAGAAATCATGTCGGGTGACAGCAGCGAAAACATACAGGAAGTATGGGACCTGCTCGATGAAAGTGCCTGGTATGCCAATGCCATTCTCAAGGGGGGAGAGAATGACGAAGGCACATTTGTCGCCAGTAAAAACGCCGACATTCAGGAAAAAACGAAGAAAGTCGTTGTCGCGATTGGCGAATTCATCACAACGGCCCACCAACGCTACGATTCTCTTCTGTCCGGTGGTTCCGGATCAGACCTGAAGGCAGGCTCTGCCGCAGATGCCAAATTCGACGACTCATTTGATAAATTCATCTCCCTTGCCGATGAGGCCGAAGAACTGATCCATGATCAAATGGATATCGGCGTTGCCGAGATGCGCAGCAATGTCAAAACCTCAGTCCTGACAATGGCGGTGATTACCGTTCTGGGCTTCATCGTGGCAGCAATATTCATCGTCTATGCGCGCAAAAACATATCGCAGCGCATTACCCGTCTGTCACACAATATGAAAGACCTTTCATCGGGCCATGCAACCACTGAAATCACCTATCTTGAAGATGCCGATGAAATTGGTGAAATGGCACGTTCGGTAAAAGTCTTCCAGCAGGCAATGGACCAGGCCAAAGCCCTGACAGTCGAGCGCGAACGCCAGCAAAAAAGCCTTTCGCTTGCCAATGAAAAACGCAACACCGCGATTACGGGCTTTGACCGCGAAATTGCAACCGTGGTGTCAAACGTAACCCAGGCAGCAGGCAAAGTCTCTCAGACCTCCAACAGCCTGACACGAAATGCCCAAACCAGCGTCACAACGTCCGAGGATGTTGCAAATACCTCCACACAGGCGAACAGAAGTGTTCAAACCGTTGCCACCGCTGCCGAAGAATTGACCCAGTCGATCCGGGGCATCACTCAACAGGCCAACAATTCGTCCGAAATTGCCCGGCGTGCCGTCACCCACGCCCAGCACACCAATGAACTGGTTGAGGGGCTGGCGAATTCGGCCGATCATATCGGGGAAGTCTTGGGGCTGATCGCGGATATTGCCAACCAGACCAACCTTTTGGCCCTGAATGCCACCATCGAGGCTGCCCGAGCCGGTGATGCAGGCAAAGGCTTTGCCGTTGTCGCATCCGAAGTCAAAAACCTTGCCACGCAAACATCGCGCGCGACGGATGAAATCAGCAGTCAGATCAACGATATTCAGTCCGCCACACGGGAATCGGTCACAGCCATTCAGGAAATTTCGCACATCATCGCCCAAATGGACGAAATCGCCGCTGCCATTGCCGAAGCCATGTCCCAGCAGGCCGAAGCCACGCGCGACATTGCCCAGAATGTGCAATCGGCATCAGATGGCACCTATCAGGCATCGCAAAAGGCCCATTCGATCCGCGAGGTCGCCAATGAAAGCCAGCTTTCGGCAACCGACCTGGCCGCCGCCGCCCAGCAGCTTACTGCCAGTGCCAATTCCCTGCGCCAGTCAGTCGATGGTTTTTTCCGCCAGGTTCGCGAATAGGCGCAAACAATACCGCCCCGGTAAAACAAAACACCCCGCATCTTTTTTTCGATGCGGGGTGTTTTTTACTTCTGCGCCACACCTTAATGCGGCAGGCCCGAATTAACCGACGATGTCGGTCTGGGCAAAGAAGTAAGCAACTTCGATAGCTGCATTTTCAAGCGAGTCAGAACCATGAACCGAGTTGGCTTCGATGGATTCTGCAAACAGCTTGCGAATGGTGCCTTCCTCGGCATTTGCCGGGTTGGTTGCGCCCATGACTTCGCGATATTTGGCAACGGCATTTTCGCCTTCCAAGACCTGGACGACGACGGGGCCGGAAACCATGAAGTCCACCAGTTCGCCAAAGAACGAACGTTCTTTGTGAACGGCATAAAAACCTTCTGCCTGTTCACGGGTGAGACGGACACGCTTCTGAGCAACAATGCGCAGACCAGCTTCTTCGATCACGGAATTGATCTTGCCGGTCAGGTTGCGACGGGTTGCGTCAGGCTTAATGATGGAAAAAGTAAGTTCGATAGCCATTGGTTTCACCTAGCTACTTGTAAAATTTCATTACCCCCAAGACAGGTTGGCGCTATATAAACGTCCTGATCGGCCAACGCAACACATAGTTAACCTTTCGCATCACAGCCCTGCGTTTCACGCAACGGCACATAATCAGCC